>CAXUKA010000034.1:0-30005 GCA_964251335.1 uncultured Hymenobacter sp. | reverse complement strand
CCTTGAGCGTGTCGATGATAAACTGGCAGGCGGCAAAGGAATCGGCCCGGTGGGGCGTGGACACGGCCACAACCACCGCCACGTCGCCGATTTCGAGAGTGCCGTAGCGGTGCGTCACCGCGATTTTGCGGAGCATGGGCCATTTCTCCTGGGCCATTTCGGCCACGCGGGTTAGCTGGTGCACGGCCATCGGCGGGTAGGCTTCGTAGTGCAGGCGCACCACGCGGCGGCCCTCACTCCGGTTGCGCACCGTGCCGATGAAGGTATTGACGGCTCCGGCCTCTTCCGATTCGGCGGCGGCTAGTACAGCGGCCACGTCGATAGGCTGGTCGGTGAGTTCGATTTGCATTTTTAATAAAATTCTGTCATTGCGAGGAGGCACAACGAAGCAATCGCACCTGAGCGGAACACGAACGGCTCGTCCTGATGCGATTGCTTCGTCGTGCCTCCTCGCAATGACAATAAGTTTGTTTTACCCGCCGCTCACCGGTGGAATCAAGGCAATTTCGTCGCGCTCGTGCAGAGCTACATCGCCTGCTGCGTACTCATTGTTGACTGCTACGGCTAGGCTACGCAAGTCGGCCAGCGCTGGGTACTGCTGGCGCAGTTCGGCCAGCAAGCCCGCGGCCGACTGCCCCGGCTGCACGGTTACGGCGAGGGAAGACTGCCCCACAATCTCGCGGGCTATCCCAAAAAGAGCAATGGTAAGATTCACAATACTAATTTATTAAGGCTAGGAAATTACCCGCCAATCGTGGCCATGCTCTCAAAATTGAGCTGGTGCACCGGCCGCAGACGCTCGGCCTCGAAGCCATTGGCGGCGCGGTGGTAGAAGGCTTGGCTGAGCGCCTCGGCAATGTCCTGGTCCGTGGAGCCGCCGCGCAACATAGCGCGCAGGTCGAGCACGCCCTGGTCGTAGAGGCAAGTTTTGATGCCGCCTTCGGCCGTGAGGCGCAGGCGGTTGCAGGTGCCGCAGAAGGTGCGCGAGTACGCCGCGATGATACCTACTTTGCCCACGTGGCCGGCAATGGTGTAGTCGTCGGCCGTTGCCCCGGCGGGCGCATAGGCCGGCACCAACGGCCCCAAATGTGCCTCCAGATGCTGCCGGATGCGGCGGTGGTTCCAGGGCAGCGACTCGGGCGTGGCCACGTGGCTGCCGCCATTAAAAGGCATTTCTTCGATAAAGCGCACTTCCACGGGCAGGTCGCGGGTGAGTTCGGCCAGTGGCACCAGGTCCTGGATATTGCGGCCGTCCATGACTACGGCATTGATTTTGACCTGAATACCGGCATCGAGCAGCGCGTGAAACGTGCGCATTACCTGCGGCAGCTCGTCGCGGCGGGTTATCTCAAAGAAGCGTTGGCGGTCAAGGGTATCAAGGCTGAGGTTCACGGCTTTCACGCCCAGGCGGGCCATAGTTGGCACGTGGGGCGCGGTGAGTACGCCGTTGGTAGTCAAGCTCAAATCATTGATACCTGATATGGCGGCCAGGCGCTCCATAAAGGGCACCAAGTCGCGCCGCACGAAGGGCTCGCCGCCCGTCAGGCGCACTTTGCGCACGCCAAGACCGGTCATTATTTCCACCAAGCGCAACATTTCCTCGTAGCTAAGCAGCTCGTGCTTGGGCATGTACTTGATGCCTTCTTCGGGCATGCAGTAGAAGCAGCGCAGGTTGCAGCGGTCCGTTACGGCCAGGCGCAGGTACTCCAGGGGCCGGCCGTGGGCATCGTAAAGCGTAGTAGGTGCGGAAAAACTGCTCATTCGGGAATTCAAGATAGGCGAGGCTGGCCCTGCATTACCCTAAACACGGGCCGCGTGTTTTCATTCCCTCAACTTTTAAGCGTTATATAAGGTTAGGGATAACGCTCTTGTAGGGTAAGCTTTAGCTTGCAAGTGCTGAAAGCACTATATCGGTGCTAGGCGCTGGCAAGCTAAAGCTTACCCTATCTTAAAACTCTTCCAGTCCACCGCTCAGCGACTGCACGTTCTCATATCCCAGGCCCCGCAGCAACTCCACGGCTTGGGCGCTACGCACGCCGCTCTGGCAGTATACCACTACCGGGTGGTGGCGCGGCACCTCGGCGGCGCGGGCAGCCAGCTGCGGCAGCGGCAGCAGCACGGCCCCCGGCAGGTGGCGGCGGGCGTGCTCCAGCGGCCCGCGCACATCGAGCAATAGCGGCGGCTCGGGTGCGGCCAGCAGCATGCGCAAGTCATTGGCAGTTATTGTGCTATCCGAGATTGTCGGGGCGCAGCTAGCGTCGAAATAATCGGCCGGATTAGCGGTATCCAAATTGATTTGGCTTTGCACTGGGTCCCGCTTAAAGCGTAGCGTGCGGCTTTGGAAACTGAGCGTATCGAGTAGCCAGAGCCGGCCGCTGAGCACGTCGCCGAGGCCCAGAATTACTTTCAGTGTTTCGGTGGCTTGCACCGTGCCGATGAGGCCGGGCAGCACATTGAGCACACCCGTGGTGTTGCAGTCGGGTGCTTCGGCGGCGCTGGGCTGTTCGGGGAAAAGGCAGCGATACGTCGGCCCACCCTCGTAATTAAATACTGAAACCTGCCCCTCAAATTTATAAATAGCCCCTGATACCAGGGGCTTGCCCAGGCTCACGCAGGCATCGTTGAGCAAGTAGCGGGTCGGGAAATTGTCGGAACCATCGACTACTACATCGTAGCCAGCCACCAGTTCGCGCACATTGTCAGGCGCTACCCGGATTGGGTGCAGCTCGTAGGTCGCTAACTCGTTAAGCCGGCGCAGGCTGCGGGCTGCCGCTTCTACTTTGAGCTGGCCCACGTCTTCGGTTCCGTAGAGAATCTGCCGAGGCAGGTTGGTCAATTCTACCTTATCGGCATCGGCCAGGCCTAGCGTGCCCACACCGGCCGCTGCTAAATATTGCAAAATGGGACAGCCCAGGCCGCCCGCGCCCACCACCAGCACGCGGGCTTGGCGCAGGCACTGCTGCCCGGCTTCGCCGATTTCGGCGAGCTGGAGGTGGCGGCGGTAGCGCTGGCGCTCGGCGGGGAAGAAGTGCGTTTGGCTGGAGACAGAAGAAACCAAATTTGTCATTGCGAGGAGGAACGACGAAGCAACCTTTCCTTGTCGTTAATCACTCAAAAAGAGCTAACGCCAAGGAAAGGTTGCTTTGTCGTTCCTCCTCGCAATGACAAACGCGAGAATTACAGCCCGTAGGTCACCGTGAGATAGTAGAGGCCGCCCACGCTGGGGCCGCCGAGGTACGTCACGTAATAGTTGTTCAGCACGTTGCTGGCGCCCAGTTTCAGGCGCACCTGCGCCGTGGGTATCTGGTAGCTCAGCTGGGCATCGAGGTTGCTGTAGGCTGGCACGTCGCCGTTGACCAGGAAGGTCTGCGAATAGTAGCTGACCTGGTGGCGGAAATTGAGCCCGAAGCCGAAGTTGCGATAGGCGTTTTCGTTGGCTAGGCTCAGGTTGTAGGCCCAGCGCGGGGTGTTGAAGCCATCTTCGAGGCCGTCGCCGTTTTCGGTGCGGTCGAGGCGGGTGTAGGTGGCGTTGCCGCCCAGCAGGTAGCCGCCCACCACGTTGTAGCGCAGGCCGGCCGAGCCGCCGTAGTTATACACCTGGCTTTGCGAATTGGTCCAGAGGCGGTAGCGAGCCTGGGTGGCGCGGGTGTTGAGGGCCGTAGCCACGGCATTCAGGCCGTTGGCGCTTTCCGTGAGCGGGATGTAGTTGCCCTGGAGCGGGTCGCGCACCGGCGAGTTGGTCACGCCCGTTTGGCCGATGGGCGTGTAGGCTTCCACCTGCGCGATGAAGTCGCGGTACGAATTATAGTAAAAGTCGATATCGACCAGCAGCCGGCCGCCTTTGCCAAACGCCGCCTTGTAGCCCACTTCCAGCGACTTAATGTACTCAGGCTTCAAGTAGGTGTAAGGGTTCTTTTGCAGCGTGCTTTGGTTGGCCAGAATGGCCGCCGCCCGCTTCTGCGCCGTGGTTTGCGCCGAGGTATTGGCATTGATATTAGCAGTTACAGCGGCATTAAATGCGTCGATGCTGGCGCGGGTATAGCTGTTTTCAAACACGCCATCGCTCATCACGCGTAGCCCGCCGATGCGCTTTACCTGCCCACTATTCACATTCGAAAAGCCCTCAAACAAGCTCGGGAAACGATAGCCGCTCTGGTAGCTGAGGCGGAAATTTTGCTGTTGCGTGGGCGAATACACCGCCGTGAAGCGCGGGTTGAACTTCACGTTGAAGTAGTCGTTTTTATCGACCCGCAGCGTGGCCGTCAGGCGCAATTTCTCCTGGAAAAGCCGCCCACCCGCCTGCACAAAGCCGCCGGTTTTGGAGTACGTCAGGTTGTCACCGAGCGGGTCTTTGCCCGACTCCGGGTTCACGAAGTAGTTGCCGTCGGGTATTACGAAGTAGGTGCGGTGGTCGGCACCCGCCAGTATATCGAGGTTGGGCGTCAGGGACGTACCGCCGCGCCGCAGGGCTTCGGCGATATTCACCTGGGCCTCGCCGTGCAGCATCCGCGACTGCACGCGCAGGGCCGCGCCCTGGTCCCAGTTGTTGATGTCTTGCAGCTGGCTCAGGCGCTGGTTGAAGGCCTCGGTGCCGGGCTGAAGGCGGCCGGCATCGGCGGCGGTGCGGGCGGCGGCGTGGGCGGCGGCCACGCTGGCTCCGCCGTTGGTGGCGGCGTTCCAGGCGGTGGTGTAGTCGGCATTCCACACCGCGTCGGTTTTGTAGCTGCGGTCGATGTTCTCGGCCATCGAGCGCAGGTTGTAGCTGCGGCCGGTGTTTTCGCTGGTGATGTAGGCGCGGGCCTGCACCACGGGCGTAGTCAGGGTCAGGGCGTGCTGCTGCAACACATAGTCTTGCAGCCGGAAGCGGTTCGAGCGCTGGTACACGTTGTCGAAATTGGCCACCCGGTAGGTGTAGGCCAGCTCCACGCCCGGCCGAAAGCGGTAGTGCAGCGCCGCATCGGCCTTGAGGCTCCGAATGTTATAATCAACCACATCGCGCTCGTTGTAGCCGGTGCGGCCCACCGAGTACGACTTGCCGCCCAGCGTCAGGTTCGAGCGGTCCGACGACTCATTGCCGTAGCTGCTCACCGGGTCGCGGGCTGGGTTGTCGGCCCCGAATAGTCCCACGGTCGAGTTACCATTGGGGTTGATGTCGGTCTGGTCGTTGGAAATCCAGTCGTAAGCCCGCAGATAGGTAGCGTTTACTTTAAAAGCTAATTTATCCTGCACCAGTACCTTAGCATAGCGCGCACTGGTTTCGGAGTAGATAGACGAAGTCGAGTTGCTCGCCCCAAACGTCCGCATATTGGGGTCGTTCACGTGGTTCACGCCCGTTTGCTGGCGCACGCTCAGCCCCTCCGAGTTAAACGGGTTTTTGGTCTGGAAATTCGCCAAGCCGTTAATGGCGTTTAGCCCGTAGAGCGCGGCGGCCGTGCCGGGCACTATCTCCACGTTCAGAATGTCCAGGTCGCTCGGCCCCAGTACGTTGCCAATCGGCCCGCCGATGTGCGGCGCTTGGTTGTCTACGCCATCCACGAGTTGCGCAAAGCGCACGTTGGTGGTGTTAGTGAAGCCCCGGGCGTTTATCACCTTAAAGCCCAGGCTGGGCGTAATCACCTGCACGCCCTTCAGATTTTCGATGGCATCGAAAAACGACGGCGCTGGCGACAGCCGAATGGCGCGTGCGTTAAGCTTCTCCACCGTCACCGGCGATTGCAGAAAGCTTTCCTCGACCCGCGAGGCCGACACCACCACCTCGTTGAGGTCAGATTTTAGCGTGTCTTTCGGCGTGGGTTGGCGGGGCGGCTTGTTCGTTTGAGCAGCGGCGGGGTAAGCGAGGGCCAAGGCTGAGGCGCAGGCTACCGAGCCGCGCAGGATGCGTAGCTTTTTTTTCATAAGAAGATAAAAGTTGTCATTACAAGGAGGCACGACGAAGCAATCGCACCCAGACGAGCTTTTCGCAGGCCGTTCGGGTGCGATTGCTTCGTCGTGCCTCCTCACAATGACAATGTGTATTGCTGAGGCAGATGCTTGGTTTACTGCACTTTCACCACACGAAAACCCGTGACTTGGCGCACCCAGCGGGCGGGCTTTTTCTCTAGCGGCACGATGAGCTGGTAGGGGCCATCGTGGGCGGGCAGGGGTTGGCCATCGCGCTGGTCGGCCAGCAGGATAGTTTGGGGCGAAAAGTCGGCGTCGATTTCGGGCAGGGCAAAAACGGCCTGATAACCATCAGCGGCGGTAGCGACCAAGGCCTCGGCCAGCACCGGGCCGTGAATGCCTTTGCCCTCGGGCGCGCCGGCCAAGTGCAATACATCGCGCAGGGCTACACCCTTGTACACGTGTTTTTTACCTTCCTTATCGGTGGTGGTTTGCTCGCGGTGGGGTAGGGCAGCTATCTCAGCTGCCGTGAAGGTGCGCGGCGTGGTCACCAGCCCTTCGATGCGAATAGTGGCAGGAGCAGTGGCAACCTGCGCCGTAGCCTGTGCATAAGCCGCTGAGGTAGTGCCAGCAATCAGCACGATGGCCAGCGGAGCCGCCAGCAAGCCGTGGCGGCCAGCCCAGGAAAGTAAAGGATTCAAAATGAAGACACTCGTTATGTTAGGGCGAATATAACGAGGAGCCGCACAGAATGTTTAGCGTCTTTTGCGAAGTTTATTGGTATAGTCGAGCTGTCTCGTCGGCCAAAAACTGCGCGAACCGCGCTTGCATGGCCTGAAACTCGGCCACGGCCTGCGTGCCAGCCTCGGTGAGCACGGCCCCGCCCCCGTGCGAGCCGCCCGTCTGGGTACCCACTAAAGGCTGCCGGGCCTGGGCATTCATGGAGCTTACCAGGTCCCAGGCTTTCTTGTATGACATGCCCATCTCTTTGGCTGCCCGCGAGATAGAGCCCGTGGATGCGATGCGCTCCAGCAATTCGAGCCGGCCAATGCCGAGAAAGCGGTCGGCCGGACCTTCTATCCAGAGGCGGCCGTTGGCGCGGAAGGATTGGTTGTCAGCAAACAGTTCGTGCATGGGCAAAAGCAGCTAAAAGCAGTTTCAGCGCTAATGTACGGCCAGCCGTAGCGCGGACTTTAAGTCCGCGAGTTCAGTTGCCCGGTTGCATCGCGGACTGAAAGTCCGCGCTACTGCGGTTGCTGCCGCAGCCAGGCCAAGGCCTCGGCCTCTTGGTCGAAGGAGCGATAGCGCAGCGGTAGGCCGCCCACGCTGGTCGTGATGAAGGACGTAGCCAGGCGAGCGTAAATATCGGTCGATACGACGACGGCTCCGTAGCGGTAGCCGCATTCCTGCACCGCTCGGGGCAGCCACTCCTGCGATACCCACCGCTGCTCGGCGGCGGAAAAAGGGAGCATATTGCTTTGGTTGACCAGAATCCGCCCCCAGCCGCGCTGGTGCAATGCGGTACCCATACTGTTGAATAGCGCCTGGGTATCGGCCAAGGTGCGCGGCTGCGTAGTCCAGTGTGCGCGTAAAAATCCTTCCGGGTCGGCCAGCAGCTGGCCGGCTGAGTTGGTAAATAAAACGGGAGCGGTCGGCATCAGCGAGTAAAAGTAGCGCTCCCGTCCACCTTATCCTACCTGCAGCAGCCACGCGGCGGCCTGCGCCTCCTCGTCGAAGGAGCGGTAGCGCAAGGGCAAGCCCTGCACATTGGTCGTAATAAAGGCTGTGGCCAGGCGGGCATAGGTATCCGTCGATACCACGATGGCCCCGTGGCTGTAGCCACAGTCACGCACGGCAAAAGCCAGCCACTCCTGCGCTATCCACTGCTGCTCGGCGGGCGAGAAAGAGGGCATAAGAGTCTGGTCGGCCAGCACCTTCCCCCAGCCGCGTTGCCGTAGCGCCTGGGCCATTTGGGTGAGCAAGGCTTGCGTATCGGCCAGCGTGCGGGGCGTGCCCGACCAACTCATGCGCAAAAAACCCGCTGGGTCGGCCGCAAGCTGGCCGGCAGGGTTTTGGTATAGCACAGACAAAGAAGCAACCGCCATAAGAGGCCCCAAAGGTAGCCGAGGTCGCATGAGAGCCGCCTGAAGGTGTAGCGCTAAGCCAAAGGCTGCGTGCTACAGATTAGCCTTCACAAACTCCGTCATCTGGCGGAAGAGATGCAGGCGCGTGTTGCCGCCCGAAATGCCGTGGTTGCGGTTGGGGTAGTACAGCGTCTGAAAATCTTTATTGGCTTTGATGAGCGCATCAACCAAGGCTATGGAGTTTTGAAAGTGCACGTTATCATCGCCCGTGCCGTGAATGAGCAGGAACTTGCCCGTCAGGTTTTGGGCAAACTGTACGGGCGAGTTGTCGTCGTAGCCGCCAGGGTTTAGCTGCGGCGTTTTCAGAAAGCGCTCGGTGTACACCGTGTCGTAGTAGCGCCAGTTGGTCACCGGGGCCACCGCGATGCCGGCCTTAAACAAGGCCGCGTTTTTGGTCATGGCCAGCGAGGTCATGTAGCCGCCGTAGCTCCAGCCCCAGATGCCGATGCGCGCTTTATCGACATAGGGCAGGGTGGCCAGGTACTTGGCCCCTTCGCCCTGGTCGATAGTTTCGAGCTTGCCCAGCTGGGCGTAGGTGGCTTTGCGGAAGGCTGCGCCCCGGCCCGAGGTGCCCCGGTTTTCCACGCTCACCACTATATAGCCCTGCTCGGCCAGCAGATTGTGCCAGAGGTAGCGCTCCAGGTTGGTGCCGCCGCCCGCATTGTCGAGCACCGTTTGGGTGCTGATGGTGCCGAAGCTGGGGCCGCCGTACACGTACATCAGCACCGGGTACTTTTTGGCGGGGTCGAAGTTGCTGGGCTTTATCATCCAGGCATTCAAGTCGATACCCTCCGAGGTTCTGAATGTGAAAAACTCATGCTTGCCCAGGTCGTACTCGGCCAATGTTTGGCGCAGCCGGGCGTTGTCTTCCAAGGTTTTTACCAGCTTGCCGCTTGCGCCTTCGCGCAAGCTCACCACCGGCGGCACCCCGGCCGAGGAATGCGTATTGAGAAAGTACCGGGTGTCGGGGCTCATGTTCACCACATCGGTGCCGCCGCCCGCGTCGCTAAGGCGCTGCTTGCCCTTGCCACTCAGGTTGATGCGCCACAGGTGGCGCTGGAGCGCCGAGCCCTCTGTGCTGGTATAGTACACAGTGCCGGTTTTGGGGTCGAAGCCATTGATGGCCGAAATTTCCCACGGCCCTTTCGTAATCTGGCGCACCAGCCGCCCGCTCATGTCGTGCAGGTAAAGGTGCTGGTAGCCATCCTTTTCGCTGGTGAATAAAAACTGCTGGCCGCCCGCCAGGTAGCGCAGGTCGTCGTTTATTTCCACGTAAGCCGGGTTGGTATCGGTGAGGACCACCTGGGTTTTGCCGGTGCCGGCGTCGGCGTGCAGTATCTCCAGCTTGTTTTGCAAGCGATTGAGCCGCTGAATGCTGAGCAGGTTGGGCGTAGCCGTCCACATCACGCGGGGCAGGTACTGGTCGGGCTCAGGGCCCACATCCATTTTCGTAGTGCGGGCGCTGGCTACATCGTAGGTGCTCACGCTGACCACCGAGTTTTTCTCGCCCGCTTTGGGGTATTTGAAGCGGTATTCTTTGGGGTAGAGGCCGCCCCACTCCTGCATATCGTACTCGGGCACCTGGCTCTCATCGGAGGTATAATAGGCCAGATACTTGCTGTCGGGCGACCAGAAAAAGCCCTGCGCAAAGCCAAATTCCTCTTCGTATACCCAGTCGCTGGAGCCGTTGATGAGCTGGTTTTGGCGGCCGTTGGTGGTCACGGCGGTTTCCTGGCCGGTGGCCAGGTCTTTCACAAACACGTTGTTATCGCGGGTGAAAGCCACGCGCTTGCCATCGGGTGAGAAAGTAGCGTAGCCCTGCTTGCCGCCCGCGCTCAAGGGCACCAGCTGCTGGGTCTGGCGGTCGAAGAGGTAATACGTGGCCTTGGCCGAATGCCGATAAATCGGCTCGGTTTCGGTGCTGAACAGTACTTTCTGCTCGTCGGCATTGAGGGTGTAGCCGTCCACTTCAAGCCATTGGCCGCTTGGCTTTTTCAGCGCCCCGCCATCGACGAGGGTGGCGGTGGGCTGGCCGGTGGTCACGCTGTATTGCACCAAGCTGCCGGTGCGGTCGAGGGCGGCGTAGTAGCGGCCATCCTTTAGCCAGTCGAAGCCCGGCACGCTGGCTTGCCGAAAGGTAGGCTTGGCAAAAATGTCTTCCAGCGTAAGAGGCTGCTTTTGCTGGGCCTGGGCAGTGGCAACAAAGCCGGGCAGCAGTGCGGCCGGGGCCGAAGTAGCCAGCGCCAGGGCCAGCAAGAGAGGGCGAAGGGTCATAACGAAAGCCGGAGGCTAAGGAATAATTGCGCGAAGATGCGCGTTAGGGGCTTGGCAAGGGCCGGGCGCGACTGCCTCGGCCTGCCGACCTTTGCCGACAGTATCTTTTGGTTGCCCGTTATGCGTTTGTATTTAGCTCTGATGATGGCCGTGCTGCTGCTGGCCGGCTGCACCAAGGAAAACGGCCCGCAGCGCCTCGATTTTGTGAACACCACCCGCTTCACCTCGAGCAGCCGCACCAGCCTGGGTGTGGCCGATACGCTGGCCAGCCGCGTGTATGCCGAAAACACCGATGCCAGCGGCCCGAAGCTCGGCCGGCTGGTCGTGACGGTGCACTACACGCCCAAGCGCGACCCGTTTGTGTATCCCACGCCCGTGAGCGCTATCAACCGCGACCTGATTGATAATAACCCGGAAGACTTCGTGTACCTGGATAGCACATTTCTGCCCAACGCGCAAACCGGACTTTATCCTGATAATTTTCTATTTACCAACACCTTCGGCGTGCGCACTACTACCGGCTCCGAGCGCTGGCAGTACGACCTCTACAATAGCAGCGGGGGCAACCCCACCGCCAGCCGGGCCGTGAAGCTAAGTATGCGCCGCCTCGACTCGTTGGCCGTCTACAACGACTACACCCTCAAGCTGGTGATTCCGGCCCTGGGCGTGCCCGGCGATGTGCGGGCCAAGTCTACGCGCCGCTTCTTGCACCTGCGCGCTGGCCTGGCGCTGCCCGCCTACACGGTGATACGCTCGGGCTCGCCCGACCCCAACACGCAAGGGGTAGCGCAAAAGCTGACCGACCTTGTGATTCTGCCTGATGGCCTGACGATTATCTCGCCCGAGCTTTTTACCAATAATAAAACTATCTGGCCCGACTCTAACCGTCGCAAAACAGTTATTTACCGGTCGCCTAACATTACGGCCAGCACATTCAGCAGCCAGCTGAATGATGCTTCTATCCAGGCGGCCTTCAGCAATGCGCTGGCCGCCGCTGGTACTGCCACCGGCAAGACTGTAGGCCCAGTAAAGACCAATGAAGTGTATGCCTTCCGCACCTACGAGGGCGCAAATGCCAGCCCGCGCTACCGCTACGGCCTGATGCTGGTGCTGAGCGTGCCCACCACTACCACCACTACTACCACGGCAGGCTTGCAACTGCAAGTGCGCATGGCGAAGTAGCTGCGGAGCCTGACAAAGAAGCTGTTCAGGAAGTCAAAAAGTTAGGTATTTGGTCATGCTGAGCGTAGCGCAGTCGAAGCATGACCAAATACCTAAACAAAGAAGCCGGTTCTGCACGCGCAGAACCGGCTTCTTTGTTTGAAGATGAGATGCTTAAAACGTCAGCCCCGCCGTGAGCGTGGTCGTGAAGCGGCTGTTTTGCACCTGTATCACCGGCTCGGTGTAGTCGTTGAGCAAGTAGGGCGAGTAGTAGGTGTTGTAGCGCGTGTACACGCCCGCCAGGTCCAGGAAGAAATTGCCCTGACGCATGCCCAAGCCAGCGGTGTAGTAGTTCTGGTCGAGGTTGGTAAAGCTGGAGTTGACATACGCCTTGTTGTAGGGCGAGCCGTAGCGCGCAAAGCCCAGCCGCACCCGGAAGATGTCGATGCGCGCCTCGCCGCCAAAGCGCAGGTTAATGGCCTTATCGTAGGTCTGCGCGATGTAGGCATTGGTGCTGGCAAAGCTGGCATTGTCGCCCAGCGTGTTGTTGGGGTCGCTGTTGAGGCGGGCTTGCTGGTAGCCTACATACTCGATGTCACCGGTCAGGAAGCCGTACTTGCCGATGGTCACGGCCACGCCGCCATTGGCCCGGAAAGGCGTTGTAATCTTATAGGCGTACTGGTTGGTGCCGGTAGTGGCGGTGGTCTGCGAAGCCGCGTAGCCAGGCGTCGCGTTGAAGTTGGCGTCGATGGTCGAGCTATAGGTGTCGGTCGGGTTCATCCAAGTGGGCGTTTGCACCGAAGCGCCGATGCGCACCACGTCGGAGAAGCGATAAATCAAACCCAGGCGCACGTTCACACCAGAGCCATCGGTGCGCACTTCGTCGTGCAGCGTGTAGTCGCTAATGGGCGTCGAGGGGTCGGTTTCCGTTTCGGTGAAATCGCGCCGCGAATGAAAATTCGACGATACAATGCCTACTCCCAGGCCTACATACAGCTTGTCGCGGTACGAGCCACCGTAGGCTAGGTCAAGCTGCGTCATCGAGCCCGAGGTAATAATCTGCTCGCCCTGCCCAATGGTACCACGCCGGTTTTGCGTCAGCAGCGAGTACTGGCGCTGGCGGTTGCGCACCGTGCTCGCTGTGTCGGTGAGGTACGCCCCAAAGGCAATGCCATCGAGGTTGTAGTAGCCATTGATGGACTGGTCGACGAGGCTGCCGTTGCCAGTACCCGTGAGGGCCGTGCGCGGCTCGCGCAGGCGCTGAAACAGCGAGCGGCTGTCCGACACGCCGCCTTGGTAGTTCGAGCCGGCGTTGAAATCGGCCACTCGCGTGAAGCCGATGGCAAAAGCACCACCCTTCCAAGCCCGGTCGGTGTTCTGGCGGTTGCGCCGCCCCGAAAACACCGCGCCCCCGCTCAAATTAAAGCTGTTAGAGTTCTGGGAAAGCTTCGTGGCCGTGCCTGGAGTGCCAGGGTTCAGCATCAGCCCATCGCCCGAGCCGAGGCCCACGCCGGGGCTTATCTGAATCTCCGATTTCTGGTATAAACCCAGACCAGCCGGGTTCGAGCTAGCGCTGCCGTAGTCGGCCCCCAGCGCCACGTTGGCCCCCCCGATGCCTAGCGTGCGGGCCGAGCCCCCAAACTGAAGCTGCGAGTAGCGGAGGGCATCGGTTTCATCCTGGGCAAACGCCCGGCTCGCGCTGAGTGCCAGCGGCAGGCAGAGCAAGAGAATCCGTGTATTCATAAGAAAAAGTAGGAAAAGGAAAAAAGGTGCAGTGTAGAATCAGGAAGCGATAGAACTAGTGTCTGCTATGTCTCTACTCCGAGTTGTTTCGCTCAGCTTAGCAATGGTTATCCTAACGAATGGCTACGCAACATTGCTATAGTTTAGGCGAACTTATCTGTACAAAGCTCGCGCCACGCGCATCGTCAAACGGAAAATTCCGCTGCTTGGCTACTTCAGGGCAAGTCGCAAATAAAAAGGAGCCGGCCGTGGGGCCGGCTCCTGCTTTTATGCAAAAGAGATACCAGAAAAGTGGGCTGGCTGCCTAGCGGCCACGACGACCACCGCCGCCGCCACCTCCACCACCGCCGAAGCTGCCACCGCCTCCGCCACCGCCGCCGAAGCTGCCACCACCCCGGCTACCGCCAAACGATGGAGACTGTGAGGGCTGCGAAGGTTGCGAGTAGCTACGCTGGGGCTGCGAAAAGCCCCGCGACTGGTCGAAGCCACGCTGCGGCTGCGAGTAGCCGCCAGCCTGGCCTTGGCTTTGGCCGCCATTAGCTGGGGCCGCAAACATTTGGCGGAAGAAACCGCCACGCTGGGGCTGAGCTGCTGCGGCGGGATTGGCCATATCGGCCGTACGCTGCTGGTTGAATGCACCAGCCGCCGCACCGGGCGAGTTGGGGTTCATTGTATTCCTGTCGAAGCGTTGGCCACGGTCTACAGAATTCTGGCCACTATTGGTAAGGCCACTGCTGGTCGGCACATTGCCGCCCGGTGCCATCACGCGGTCAAAGCCCGAGTTAACACCCGAGTTGGGGCGACGGTTGCTCGTAGTACCACCACCGGGCATGGTAGCGCCCGACGAGCCCACGGCATTGGAGTAGCGGCTTTCGCGGCGGCCTACTTTGATAGCGCCTGCGTCGTAGCCGTTAGCATAGGCCCCATTCATGATGCCCTGCTTGTATACGTAGCGCCGGGCTCCGCCATAGCCATAGTCGCCGCCGTAGTAGCCACCGCCACCATAGGCATAGCCGGGGTAACCATAATAGCCAGGGTAGCCATAGCCGTAGCCATATGGGTAGCCGCCAAAACCACCGTAGGGGTAGCCATAGCTGCCAAAACCAAACCCAATGCTGAAGCGTGAGCCATAGCCCCAAGGCGAGTAGAAGGGGTCGTAGAACCCGCCGTAAGGATAGCCATAGCCGTAGCTATACGGGCTGTACCCACCAAAGCCGCCGTAGCCGTACCCAATGCTCAGAGCCGAGCCGTAACCATAGGGCGAGCCATAGAACGAGGGCGACACCGACCAGCTTGGGGTATAGTTGTAGGAGCTAATACCCGGCCCGCTGTAGGGCTGGCCAAAACCGCTGGGCGAGGCTGAGTTGTAGCTGCTGTAGTTATTATCGTAGTAATCAGTGCCCGTGGTGCCGCTTTGCGTAGAGCCACCCTGGTAGTCGGGGTTGGCATCTTCGGTAGCCGGGGCCTGCACTTGGGTGCTGGCCGAGCTATAATCGGTGCCACTCGACTGGTAGCCAGCCGCTGCCGGAGCCGCGATGGTAGTACGGTCTTTCGACGAGTAGTACACGTCGTCATTCTCCGACGAGTAGACTGCCCCGGTGGTAGCACACCCGCCCAGGGCGAGCAGCGCCAGGGCCGGTAGCGCAGTGTTGAACAAAGTTTTCATGACTGAAAAAAGGCGAAACCAGCCGATGGCTGAGTGGGATAGTAAAAAAACGTCGCGCGCGTGGAGGGTATATGAAGCCTACTAACGTAGCAAGGCTGAACAAGATACACTGCAAAATAAGAATCCGGCCGGCGCTCGCTACTAGTAACGTAATTTCGCCCCAAAACGGTGCCTTTATTTCGAAGTTACTTAACACAAAACCTGTACCAGTTTCGACCGGGCTGCCGCCTTGGCCGACCAACTGGTCGCTAGATGCCCGATATGAGTAAGAAGTTGCCTACCCGCCAGGAAGATTATTCGGCCTGGTACAATGAGCTGGTGAAGCGCGCCGGCCTCGCCGAAAACTCCGCCGTGCGCGGCTGCATGGTTATCAAGCCCTATGGCTATGCCATTTGGGAAAAAATGCAGCGCCAGCTCGACGATATGTTCAAGCGCACCGGCCACGAAAATGCTTATTTTCCGCTCTTCGTGCCCAAGAGCCTTTTTGAGGCCGAGGAAAAAAACGCCGAAGGCTTTGCCAAAGAGTGCGCCGTGGTGACCCACTACCGCCTCCAGACCGACCCCGACCGGCCCGGCAAACTGCGCGTAGACCCCACTGCCAAGCTCGAAGAAGAGCTAATCGTGCGCCCTACTTCGGAGGCTATTATCTGGAGCACGTATAAGGGCTGGATTCAGAGCTACCGCGATTTGCCGCTGCTCATCAACCAGTGGGCCAACGTGGTGCGCTGGGAAATGCGCACGCGCCTCTTCCTGCGCACGGCCGAGTTTTTGTGGCAGGAGGGCCACACCGCCCACGCCACCAGCACCGAGGCCGTGGCCGAAACCCGCCAGATGCTCGATGTGTACGCCGAGTTTGCCGAGGAGCACCTGGCCCTACCCGTGGTGAAGGGCGTGAAAACCCCCAACGAGCGCTTCGCCGGGGCCGTGGACACGTACTGCATCGAGGCCCTGATGCAGGATGGCAAGGCCCTGCAAGCTGGCACCAGCCACTTCCTGGGGCAAAATTTTGCCAAGGCGTTTGATGTGCAGTTTGCCAACAAAGAAGGCAGCCTCGAATACGTATGGGGCACCAGCTGGGGCGTGAGCACCCGCCTGATGGGCGCCCTCGTGATGGCGCACTCCGACGATGAAGGCCTGGTGCTGCCGCCCAAACTGGCTCCGATTCAGGTCGTGATTATTCCGATTTACAAAACCGGCGAATTGGACGCACTGCTCGAGCGCATCCGGCCCATTCAGCAGGGCTTGATAGCGCGGGGTATTTCGGTGAAGCTCGACGCCCGCGACACCGAGCGCCCCGGCTTCAAGTTTGCTGAGTGGGAGATGAAAGGCGTGCCCGTGCGCCTGGCCATCGGTGCCCGTGACCTCGACGCCGGCACCGTAGAAGCCGCCCGCCGCGACACCAAGCAGAAGCTCCAGTTGCCGCTGGCTGATGTGGTGGATAGCGTGGATAAGCTGTTGAATGACATCCAATTCAGCATCTACGAAAAAGCCAAAGCTTACAAGCTGGCCCACACCACCCGCGTCGAAACCTACGACGAGTTTAAGGAAGTGCTCGATGACAAAGGCGGCTTTGTGGTGGCCCACTACGATGGCACCTCCGAAACCGAGGAGCTCATCAAGGAGCAAACCAAAGCCACCGTGCGCTGCCTCCCCCTCAACGAGCCCGACGAGGACGGCGTGTGCATCGTAACCGGCAAGCCGAGCGCCCGCCGCGCGTGGTTTGCACGGGCTTATTAAGCACCAGCACTCTATGTGAAAAGCAAAAAAGCACCTGGGCTTGTCCCAGGTGCTTTTTTGCTTTCATAGCTGAATTCTTTATAGCTGCTTGATTAGCCGCACCGCGTCAGCTTCGCTCACGGCGGTTAGAGATGGTGTGAGGATGAGGCCGTTTTGGGCAGCAAAAGGTTGAGTGCCGTAGTACAATTGGCCGTTGACTGACTGAAGCACTATCGCCACCATATTGACTCCAACTGGAAGCTGAGCTGACCAAGTGACAGAGCTGGCACTTGGATAGAGCTTGCCTACACTGTTGTAGCCTACTGGCCGCATGAAGACTACGGTTGAGTTACTACTACCAGTCGGAAGAGCTGGCACGCGCACCACAACTGTGCCCATCGTCGCGTTCTGATAAAGTTGCCAAACCCTATCAATATTCCACCAGCTAACTGAATCAAGCGGAATAGGCATACTGTAAACAGGAGCGGTAGTCGAAACAGTGCGCACTGTGTCAAGCGTTGTGGGGCGGCTCCAAGCCGCAGAATCTTTGATAGAAGTAGCGAGTTGCTGCCATACCAACATCTGTCCGGTGCCAGTCCCGGCTGGCGGTATCGAGTTGACCACCACGCGAGGCGTACCCGCAGCCAGTCGCAAACGGCTACCATTCTGCCAGACCTGAATGCTGAATTCGCCCCCCGAAACAAGTAGCCGCCGGCTACCAGCTTCTTGAGTAGGCATATTACTCAATATCATGTTAGGCACCGAGTATATTTCTCTTACACGCACTTGAGCGATGCCAGTGGCCATGGTGCCATTTGGCAGCAAGAAGCTGGTAGTTGGGAAAGTAATGACAGCTCCACCGCTAGTAGTCACAGTCTGCGGAAAAGTGCCAACGAGACCCAGAGGCAGCGAAAAGGTCTGCACGGGCACCCCGTTGCGCTGCGTAAATCCGTCGAGTGCGCTGGTCGTGGTGGCGGGTGCGCATTCTACCACATCGTCTTTGCGGCAGCCGGCCGCCAGCAGCAGCCCGGCCATGCCGAGCAAAAGCAATAATCGGTTCATTATCAGGTCAGGAAAAAGTTGGATGAAAGGGTAGTAGCACTAAGTAGAAGCAGCCGGCCGGCCTACTTCAGCGCCTAGCGCACGTCCCAGGAAAAACCAGTCAATAGGCCCAAGCTCCAGGGCTGGCGCTGCGTGAAGCCCACCGCATCGCTCCGCACAAAAGGCGTGGCCACGTAGCGCCCGGTGGGCTGCACCAGCCACTGCCAGCGCGAGTCGGCCCCGCCCAGCCGGTAGCGCAGGTCTAAACCCAGGCTAAGGGCAAGGCTCCAGGTGCGGTAGGGGCTGCCCGTGGCCGAATACGTTTGCTGCTGGCAGCCGCAGTCGGCCCCCTCAGTGCTGCGGCCGCCTAGGTACCAGCCCGGCTCGATGCCTAGTAGCAGGCCTTTCGTCAGCCTACCTTTGGGCGCGCCCAGTACATAGCTTAGCTGTACTGGCACCGTGAGCAAGCGGTAGATATCGCGCTGATGCACTGAGTAAACGGAGTCTTTAAAAGTCAGCGCTAGCCGGGTGGCGTACTCGTGGTAGCCCAGGCCCACCGCCAGCGCCCAGCGCCCCGATAGCACCCGCCGCACCTGCACCTGTGCACCCAGGCCCAAGGCCGGCCGCTCTAGCCGGGCAAAATCGGGGTGGCCCGCCGCCAGCGTTGGGGCGGGGCCGAGGGTGCGGTAGCTCAATGTGGGGCCAGCCACTACGAGCAGCGACCAGCGCCGCGCCAGCTGCCTGGGCTTGCTCGAATCGGGGCGAGCCGTCAGCGTGGCCAGCGGTACGCTTGGCAGCAGCAGCGCTGGTTGGCTCCAGGCCAATAAGTCGACTGGCCCGGCAGGAAGGCCACTACTGGGTAACGAAGCTGTAGCGCCAGCGGTAGAATCCGCCAAGGCATTAATAGCCGTTTTGTTAGTCAGTTGGTGGGCGGCTGCCTGTATGTGCCGGCTGCGAAAGTGCCCTGCGGCGTAGTGCGAACGAGAGATAAAGCCAGTGCCGTCGCCTAGCACTGCGCCTGCGTAGCGGTAGGCTTTTGTGGCTTTTGAAGCTGCTTTCTCGCTTAGGTATAGGTCTGTTGCCTTACCAACTCTTTTCGGGGCAGCCAATGGCTTGACTGATGCCAGCAGACGCTTGCTGGCGTCAAAAGGCAGTGATTGGTAAGTAAATAGCTTCCTGGTGTGCGTCTGTTGGTGACCAGCTCGCCCCTTAGCAAGCACTATTGGCTTGTGTAGAGAGTGGTTTTTGGTGGTCAGTAAATTGGTAGCGTGCTCGCTTATTGGTGCAGTGGTGGTATTGCTGAGCGAATATGATTTTGCAGTCAGGCGCGTGCTTGCCGTGGCCATTGCTGCTGGGTCAATAGCTTGCGCAGTGGCCCCGGCTGCTATTGCAACCTCAGCGCCGCCAGATTTTTTGTCAAGAGTTGAAGCTATATTTCCCCGTTCCGTGAGGGATGATTGAGCGAGGTTGGGTGCAGTGTTTGAGCGAGATAAGCGAGCTAAATCAGTAGTGCGGTGGGCTGCCTGATTGCCAGCCGCCATTACTGTAGGTTGTCCGGGTGTTGGTATCAGCAGTTTAAAACTAGAGTAGCTAGTTGTTTCGAGTTGATGCTCAGCGAGTATACTCGGAACCAATAGCCCCGCCAATAGGCCGAGCAGGGGTAGCAAGCGCCTGGGCCGCCGCCACCACGGCCGGGGCACGGGCGGTGGAGCCACCCGCTGCCGAATAGCTGCCCACGCGCCCGGAGGCGGGGCCTGGCCGTAGTCGCCCAGGCGCTGCCGCAGGGCAGCCAGTAGCGGGTCGGCAGCCTCATCATCGGGCAAAGAGGGAGGAGTAGAGCCAGGCTTCATGAGTGACAGGGAGCGTAATTGTGTAGGCGTAGCCGCTGGGCCAACAGCTGCCGGGCGCGGGACAGCTGCGACTTGCTGGTACCCTCCGAAATGCCTAGCAACTCAGCGATTTCGGGGTGCGAATAGCCTTCGATGGCGTAGAGATTGAGCACTGTGCGGTAGCCGGGCGGCAGCGCGGCCAGGCAGCGCAGCAGGTCGTCGGCCGCCATTGTTTCGAGCGCCGACGGGTCGTCGCTGGGCAGGTCGGGCGCGTGGTCGTCGAGGTCAGCGGCCCCCGTGCTGGTGGGGTGGCGCAGGCGATGCTGCTCCACGGCGTGCAGGGAGGTGTGCACGGCTACGCGCCGCGCCCACGCCTCAAAAGGCCCGTCGCCCCGGTACTGGTCAAGGCGGGTAAAGAGTTTGACGAACGTGTTTTGCAGCGCATCCTCGGCTTCGGCCCGGCTGGGGCAGTAGCGCAGGCACACGCCCATGAGCTGGTAAGCCAGCAGGTTGTAGAGCCGAAACTGGGCTGCCTCCTCACCCCGGCGGCACGCCGCCAGCAAGGCTTCGGAAACAGCAGGAGTCGTCACGGCCATAGAAGAGCAGTCAGCAGCCAGCTCCGTAGCGGCGGCATTCGGGGGCTTGACCGGTAGGGCTGCCCAGCGGTTGCGTCGACGCTAAAAAAAGTTGACGTTTATGATTTTGCCAAACCTTACAGCTTCTCTTCCAGCCATAAAAAGCCCGCTGCCAGCAGAAATGAGCCAAAAAACCAGCCGGCCGGCCACTGCTGCTGCCCGCTGCCTATTGCGCCGATAGTGCGCTCTGCCCCTAACGGCCGCTGCGCCAATGCCTGCTGGCGCTCGGCCAGCTCAGGCCCGCGCCAAGCCGCCGAGTCGAAGACAAAAAAGGTGTAGCGTGTGCGGCCCGGCCCGCGCACTTCGTGCCAGCCGGCCGCACCGGGCCAATACTGAGCGGTACTCCATTCGGGCAGGCGAGTGTCTTGGCTCAGCGCCAGCTGTGCAGCTGGCCCGCCTGCCAGCGGGCGCACGGTGGGCAGGGCCGAAGCCGGGGGCATACCTCCCGCCAAACGCAGCTCCAGCGGGTAGTGCGGGCGCGGCCAACGGCTGGCTAGCTGCCAGCTAGCTGCTGGCGCGGGCACTGGCGTGGCAGCTTCTAGGAGCAAGCTCCAAAAAGAAGTATAAGCCACTTCCTGCCCGCCCAGCACCCAGCGGAAGGTTTCGCCCACGGTCGATACCACGACTGTGCCTAGGCCCACGCGACGGCTGGCGGCTCCCAGCGCTGCTCCAGGCCCGGTTATTAATGGCCGCAGTGCGGCGCTGGGCCGCAGCCGGGCTGGTAGTAAGGCGCGTACTCCGGCTGGTGCGCCGGCCCAGGCCAGTAGCTGTGGGCCGGCCGCCGCGCCAGTAGTAGGCTGCGCCAGCACGCCAAAATCGGCTCGGGCGGGCGTGGCAGCGGGCAGAGGCGCGGCCTCGGCCAGCACCACCAGCCCCAGGTGACCCGCCTGGGTGGCGACCCGAAATGCCTGGCTTTCGAGGGCGGGCAAGGCAGCCAGGGTGGCAGCATCGGCCACCACTAGCTGGTAGTGGCTTAGGAGAGTGGGCGTGAGGTGGTCGAGCGGCTGAGCGGGCTGGTTGAGAAATTCAGTTTGCACCAAGCCCTGGCTCACGGTGGTGCGCAAGGCTACGGCACGGCCCTGCGCCGCGAGGCTATTTTTCAGGAATTTAAATTCAAACGAAGGCACGGCGGCCAGCAATAGCACTGGGGGCAGAGTTACTGGCGTTACCTCGACCGGCACGGGCTCGATAGCCAGCACCCGGTCGGCTTGCCGTAGCACCAGCTCGAGCCGTAGCAGTCCAGTTATTCTGGGCGTGTAGCGCAGCCGAAAAGCCCCCCCCTTGGCAGGCAGCCGCACCGAGTCGCGCCCTGCGCCGCCGGCCCGCAGGCTCACCCAGGTCGGCGCTGCCCCGGTGGGGAGAATTGCTGCGCCCGCTACTTCCAGCGGCTGGCCCAGCCTTATTGCTGCGCTCCATTGCGCCTCCCGAAACCCGCTGAATGGTGAAATTCCATGCTGTTTAATAGCTAATTGGTCCAAGGCAGGCAAGTCAGCGGCAGGTAGGCCGTGGCCTAGCAAATGCAGCTGGCGCAGTGCCGGCCGGTGCTCGGCCAGGGCCAGCAGGCTGCCCAGCGGCCGGGTGCCGGCTGGTGCAGGCACACCGTAGCTCCACACGGGCGTGCCCGCGCCGCGCCGCTGCCGCAGCCACCGCAACGTATCGGGCTGGTAGCCTTCGGTGAGCAAAATGCCCGTGGCCGGGGTGAGCGGCACTAGCCGCGGGGGCGGATAAGCTGCTAGCCACAGCGCCACGGGTAGCGCAGCGCTAGCCAGCAGCCGGGGCACCCGTCGCCGCTGGTTGGGGCGCCGCCAGGCTGCTAGTAGCAGCCCCGCACCCAGCAGCAGGCAGCCGCCCAGCAGTAAATAATGAATAAGTGAAGCAGAAGGCACTTAGGATATGAATGAAAGACTTGTTTCTGATTATGCTACTAATTATAGAACTAAGTATAAAGCATCAAATACTAGAGGCTTAACTCCTTAAAGTAGCGCCTTGCCAGCCGGTCAGATGCAGCAGGTTGTGCACTGGTCGGCGTGGGCACGGGCAGCAAATCGGTAAGCGCACGCTCGGCCACGGGGAGGCAGCTAGCGCAGGGCTGGCGGCCCAGGCGGGCATCGGCCGCCAGCGTGCGCAAGGCACGCAAGGCGGGCAAATAAGCGCCTGGCTTTTGCAAGGCGGCTTGCGCTAGGGCTTGGCCGGCCTGCTCAAGCGCAACTGCATTGGCCGGCCGGCCGCGCTGGCCCGTGGCCGCCAGCGCCAGCCAGCGCAAGGCCGCACGCACGGCCGGCTGGGTAGCCGGGCCGGGCACCATTGCCTGCAAGTGCGGGGCTGCCGCTCCCTTCAACTCGCCGGTGAGGCGCAGGGTAGCTTCGGGCAGGGGCGGCGGGGTAAAGCCGGCCTTGCGCACGTAGGCGCGGGTTTGCTGCTGCACTTCTTTGAGTAGGCGCAGGGCGCGATACTCGTAGGGGCGGGCCGCTGCCAGCTGGCCGGTGCGCAAGCGCAGCTCGGCAGCCCACATTTCGTCGAGCACGGCGTGCAGCTTGGCCTTCACGGCAGGCTCCAGAAAGTCGGCGGTTTCGGCATCGTCGTGCTTGTGCATGTAGGGCTCCATCAGAGCGTCGGTTTCGGCTGTGGGCGAGGCCAGGGTGCCGGCCTTGGGGACAGCCTCATGGGCATGGTCGTGGTCGTCGGCCTCTTCGGCAATGGGTGCGTGGGCGGCCGGCGTGGCCGGAGCGTCAGCCTCTTCGGCAATGGGCGAGGGCGGTGCGGTAGCTCCCATTCCTTTCTCAGCTTCCTCGCCCAAAAACTTGCCGTAGCGCAGCCGCAGCGACTGCTGGTCGAAGCCCAGCGCATTGGCCCGATTGCTAAGCTCGGTGGGGGTGAGCTTGCTTTTTTCGGCCAGCAGCTTTTCGGTGTCGATAATTATCTGGCGCTCACTGCGAAAATAAGCCGGAGCCGTATTCACGCCCATGCCCATATCGAGGGCGCTGGTGGCGGCGGCCGTGTCCTGCCACTGCACCAGGTAGGTATCGGAGCGGGCGCTTTGGCCGTGGTTGTCCTGGGCCTGAATGTAGAAATACAGCTCATCGCCATAGGTCAGCCCGAGCTTCGGCAAATTGAGCAACTGGCTGATAGTATGCTGCATAGGCTGACCGCTGAGGGTGGCACTAAGGTCGCGACGTATCTCCTTGAATTTCACTGCTTCGCCCTGGCCATTAGCCACAGTCACGACCAGCTCGGCCCGACTCAGGCCGTAGTCGTCGCGCAGGGTGGCCCGCACCTGTACTTCGGGCCGGGTGCCCACAGCGGCGATGAGCGTATAGGGTTTGGGCGACTGAATGCGCACCACCGGCACCTCATCAGGCCGCACATCGATGGCGTAGTCGTCGGATACCTGCCCTGCGTAGCGCAGCCGGTACAAAGCCGAGGTGGCCATTGTTTGCTCGCCAGCGAAGGCCAGCGGCTGGCCAGATACCGGCTGCAAGCGCAGCATCCGGCCGCCGATTTCCAGCGTCGGAGCGGCTTTTGCCAGTCGGCTCACCCGCACTTCCCAGCGCACCCGCGCCCCTTGTGGGCATTGAAAGGACGCCTGCGCCGGCACAAAAGCCGCTCGCCGCGTGTAGGCCGGAGGCGTCACCAGCAGCCGTACTTGCTCGATGCGCGCCGGTGCTAGGCCGGTTGTTTTGGAAGGCTGGTTGGGAGTGAAGTGCATTGCTACGCTGGTGGGCTGGATTACTCCTTGTGACGTGGGTAATAGCCAGATTACCAGTGCTGCAAATAATAAAATGCCGCTGATGGCTAAGGGTTTTTTGAACCGCACGGGCAGCAGCGCTGGCTCCCCAGCCATGAGTTCAGCCAGCCGTTGAGCTACCCGTTCCTGCTGCAATTGGCCCAGGAATGGCAACGCATCGGGCTCCTTGAGCAGCAGGCCAGTACTGTCTTCGAGCTGCTGGTAATGGCGGTCGAGCCGCTGGGCTACCGTGGTCGTGGTCAACTGCCACACCGGCCGCAATTGCCACAGCGCTGCGAGCAGCCCACCGACCGCCGTTATCACCCAAGCTGGGCGGGCACCGGGCCAGCGATGCCACAGCACCGCTAGCAACCCACCGGCTGCCAGGGCAGGCAGCAACACGGCTACCGCATAGCGCCAAGTGTAGCTGTGGCCCACTTGCACCAGCTGCCGCCGGGCAGTTTGCAGGTTGGTTTTCTCAGAAGTGATAACAGTCTGCATCATGTCGGCAAAAGAGAAGAAGCCGCCCCGCGCCGACTGGCCAGCCAGCGCTCCAGCGCCAGCAGCGCCCCGGCCAGCAGCACCAGCCAAGGCCGTAAATCAAGCAGGCGGAAAGTCGGCGGTACCAGCACGCTGCCCACCCGCCGCTCCGAAGCAGAGAATTGGGTGGCATCGAGGCGGCGCTGGTCGTGGGTGCGCAGGCGCATTAGCGCGGCCCCGGCCGGGGCTGGCTGTAGTACATTGAGCAGTAAGGCCGGGAGGGCTGGGTTATCGGCCAGCGTGCTCCAGGCCGGATGCAACCTACTGGCAAAGTGGTAGCTAGCGCCCTGCCCAAGCGCTTGGCGCGTCAGCACGGGCCGGCCCTGCGCGTCAGTCCACAAGGCATCTATGTTAGCCGAAGAAGGAAGACTTACCCGTTGCCAGATAGTCGCGGGGGTTTCGGTAGCCAGGCCAGCGGCTATAAGAAAGGTAGTATCGGCCATGCCAGGACCGGGCGGCGCTTGCCACAGGTGCAGGCCTTGGCGCACCTGCTCGCGCCAGGTAGTTGGCACAGGGGTGGCCGGCAGCCAGAATAGCCAGTCGGCGGCAGTAGCTGGAGGTAGGGTAGGCGCTACCGTAAGGGCCAGCGGGCCGGGCAGGCCCACGCTCGCCGCCCGTAGCGCAGCGCGTAGATAGCGGGCCTCAGTGGCGTAGGCAGGCGGGGCGTACACCCATACCCGTAGTGCCGCCCGCTGCACTGGCACCGGAGATTGGGCTTGGCTAGAATCGGTTTGCAGTGGCTTTAGCTCATTATTAATCAGCTGGTAGCGTAGCGACGGCTGGCCGGGCACTACTACTGACTGGCTCGATTGCGGCCGCGCCATCCTCACTGTATTAAAAGTAGTTTGCCGCTCATTGCTGTGGCCTACCAGCAGGTGCAGGCTGTCGGCTGTGCTATTGGCCGCTTGCAGCCAGGTGTTTTCGGCAGGCAGCGGCAAGGTTTGCCAAGTTACTTGGGCTGGCAAGGGGCGGTGAATACCCTGCATGGCCGCCAGCCGGGCCGAGGTCAGCACATACAGCGGCTGCCCGGCAAAGGTGTCGGCAGCTTGCCGAATGCGTGCCTCGTAAAAATCGTCGCTTTCTGGCATCATAGTCACAACACCAAAGGGTAGAGGCTGCCCCAGTGAGTCGGCCCGCCAAGCGGCCGCCGGTAGCAGCGGCAGCCTTTGACTCAGCCAGCGCAGGGTGTAGCCACGCCGCCGCAGCGAGTCGATGCGCGGCCGCACGGCTGCTAGCACGTTTTTGCCCGCCAGTTCGGGGCTTACTAGTACCTGCCCCCGGCCGGCCGGCCGGGGCTGCCGCCACATTGGGCCGGCCACCGCACCGGCCAATACCGCTAGTAGCGCAGCCCGCAGCAGCAGCAGCCACAGCTGCTCCAGGCGCAGGTTGCGCAGGCGGCGGTTGGCCCCAGCTGTCAGCCAGCGCAGGCTGCCCATCGCCACCTCGCGCCCCGGCCGACGGTTCCACAAGTGGATGGCCAGCGGCACCAAAAGGCCCAGTAAGGCAAGCAGCGCAGAGGGGTTGGTGAAGGTGAGCAAAGGGGAACTAATTATTTGATAGCGTGATAGTAGTGCTTATCCTTGTGAGGAGGCTCGGCGACGCATTGACAGGTTTTAACTCATTGCCTGCCTTCGCTTTAAAAACTCTCGTAGCGCCCCATCGAGCGGCTGGCTGGTGTTTATTAAATGGTAATCGAGCCCTTGGCGACGGGCCTGCTGGGCAGTGTCGCGCAGCCAGGCTTGCAGCTGCCGCTGATAGGCTGGGCGCTGCTGGTCGGCATCGAGCTGAATAGCCTGGCCAGTTTCGAGGTCGCGGAAGGTGACGGGGCCTTTATAACTAAAATTCAGCTCATTGCCCGCTACCAAGTGCAGCAGCAGCACATCGCCGCTGGTAGCGCGTAGGCGGGCCAGGAGGCGGGTTATTTCGCCGGCTTCTTCATATAAATCACTCACGCACACCGTAAGCGCTCGCTGGCGGCGGGCAGTGAGCGGGGCCAGCGTGTTGGTTTCGGGAAAGGTGCCAGTGGCGGCCGCAGTTTCGAGGGCGTGGTAGAGGCGGGGCAGCTGCCGGGTATCGGCGCGAGCGGGTAGGTGCTGCAAGCCAGTGGGACTTAAGATGCTCAGGCCCACGGCATCGCCCTGTTTCTGAGCCAGGTAGGCCAACGACGCCAACAGCAACCGAGCGTAGTCGAGCTTGGTGAGGCCATTGTCGTCGCGGTGGCTCATGCTGGCACTGGCATCGAGCACCAGGTTGACAGTGAGGCTGGTATCGACTTCCGACTCGCGCAGGTAGTACCTGTCCGAGCGGGCAGCCAGGCGCCAGTCGAGGCGGCGCAGGTCGTCGCCAGGTTGGTAGGGCCGGTACTGGCTGAACTCCATGCCCGCGCCGTGCCGCCGGCTGGCGTGCGCGCCCGCCAGAAAGCCTTCGGCCGCTTGGCGGGCGGCGAGGGGCAGGTTGCGTAGAGCGAATAGGAGTTCGGGCGTGAGCATTTTTTTGAATTAAAAATTAAAAATTATGAATTAAAAATTGGACGAGATACACTTGTCAAAACAGTGAGCTACGAGCAGAATTTTTAATTTTTAATTCATAAATTTTAATTAAACCACCACCGCTTTCAGCAGCTCCGCCACTGCATCGTCGGGCGTGATATTCTCCGCTTCAGCGTTGAAATTCAGCAACACGCGGTGGCGCAATACTGGCGCAGCCAGCGCCCGAATATCATCGAGCGTAGCGGCGAAACGGCCTTGCAGCAGCGCCCTTGCCTTGGCGCAGAGTATCAGCGCCTGCCCGGCGCGGGGGCCAGCGCCCCAGCGGCCATAGTCCTGAATAAACTTCACCGTAGAAGTGGCCGGCCGTGTGGCTCGCACCAGCCGGTTCACGAAGCTTAGCAGCTCGGGGCTGAGGCTAACCTGCCGCACCAGCTGCTGAAGCTGCCGAATATCCTCGCCGCCCAGCTGCGGGCGCACCTCGGCGCGGGCCGTGCCGGTGGTGCCGCTCAGCACGGCCATTTCCTCCTGCTCGGTGGGGTAGCCAATGCGCACGTACAATAGAAACCGGTCGAGTTGCGCCTCGGGCAGCGGGTAGGTACCGCTCTGCTCAATAGGGTTTTGCGTAGCTAACAGGAAGAACGGCTTAGGCAAAGCGTGCTCTTGGCCAGCGTAGGTGACGTGGCCTTCCTGCATAGCCTCCAGCAGGGCGGCCTGGGTTTTGGGCGGGGTGCGGTTTATCTCATCGGCCAGCACGAGGCTGGCGAAAATGGGGCCAGGGTTGAACTTGAATGAGCGCCGCCCCGTGCCGTGGTCTTCCTCCAAAACCTCAGTGCCGAGAATGTCGGTCGGCATAAGGTCGGGCGTGAACTGGATGCGGCGAAAAGGCAAGTCGGTGGCCTGCGCCAGCGTGCGCACCAGCAGGGTCTTGGCCAAGCCGGGCACGCCTTCCAGCAGGGCGTGGCCGCCGGCTAGCAGCGCCACCAGCACCTCATCGAGCACCTGGCTCTGGCCCACGATGACTTTGCCGATTTCGGCTTTCAGCAAGGGCAGCTTGGCGAGGAGCGTTTTAACGTCTTGTTCGGTCATTTTTTAAGCTGTTGGCTGTCAGCTACTAGCTGTTAGCTTTTCGGATAATAGACAAAAGGGCAAGGGTGGGAAAAGCTAATGGCTAGTAGCTGACAGCTAACAGCTCAGGATAAGGCATACAGCAGAATATTGACCCCAAACTTGGTGTTGTCCTCGGCCAGAAAGCGCTTGTTGCGAAAGTCGTAGTCCCACTCGCAGCCATAGTCCTTGTTGGAATAGAGCACGCCGAGGCGACCGTTCACCTCGACACCTTTTAAGTAGTCGTGCACTAGGTCGTCGCCCCAGCCGTTCAGCTCGAAGCCAGTGTTGGGTGGGCCGTCGGGGAATTTAAAGAACTGACTATAAATAGGATGCGTTTTGGGGATTTTCTTCAAAGCTGTGGCTCCGAAGCACACCCGCATCTGCTCTTCAAAGGAGCGGGCGAAGAGCCCGTCGATATCGTGGTTGCAATCGTCCACAAATACGAAGCCGCCGTTGCGCACGTACTGCGTGAAATTCTTCTTTTCCTGAGTTGAAAACTGCACCAGCCGGTGCCCGCTCAGGTAACAAAACGGGTAGCTGAATAGCTCAGGGCTATCGAGCGCCACCACTTTTTCTTTAGGGGCTACGGGCACCGTGGTATACTGCACCAAGGAGTGCAGCAGGTTGGCGGGCATGCGCTCGTCCACGGCATCCCAGTCGCCGGAGTGGTAGCTGAGGCGCACAAAGGTGAACGGAGCGGCGGGCATGGTGAAGGGTAAGCGTGTGGGCAAAAAGTGCGCAAAGCAGCTATAAGGTAGCGGCTAACGCGCCGTAGTTGCGTAGGCGAGCGTTTTTTGAGAAGCTGCGACGGCCCATGCCATCGCAACCTGTGGGGGCTGGGCGCGTTAGCAGCCGGGGTTATACTAGCCCGGTAGCCGGTGCGTTGACCGAAAAAGCTGCCAGTAAGGCGGCGAGCGTCCCGTTTTTAACTTTTCCTATTTCGTTATTTTATGAAAGCTTTAGCAATCCCCGCAGTGGCCCTGCTGACCCTGGCGCTGGCACCCAAAGCGCAGGCCCAGTTCGGCGTGAAAGGCGGCCTCAACTTTGCCGAGCTGCAAGGCCGCTCGGGCGAAGACCCCACGTATAAAACCTTTTACCACGTCGGCATTCTGTACCAGTGGAACCTGCTTGGGCCGCTCTATATCCAGCCCGAGGTGCAGTATTCGTTGCAGGGCAGCAGCCTCAAAGGGGCCGTGACCGACTACGATACCAAGCTGCACTACTTCACGGTGCCCGTACTGGCCAAGCTAGTAGTTGGCCCCGTTTTCGTAGAAGCGGGCCCGCAGTTTGGCTACCTCGTGAGTGCCAACCAGAGCGGGAAAATACAGATTGCTAGCACCAACGGTAACCCGAACTACGCACAAGTAGACCAGTCGGCGACCGACCAGTACAAGCGAGCCGATTTCAGCCTGGCCGCTGGCGTGGGGCTCAAGTTTAGCGCTCTGTCCATTGGGGGCCGCTACGTGGCGGGTCTCAACGACATTAACGACGCTAAAAACCTGACTGGCGTCAACGACCCGCGCCTGCAAAACCGCGTGTTTCAGCTCTACGCATCCATTCAGTTTGGTGGGAAGTAATGTAGGATAAGCGTTAGCTTGCCACACGCTTGACAAGCTAACACTGATCCTACAGGCTAAACCGCGTCCGAAAGGCTCGTGAACGTAAAGTCGCGAATCTTCAGCGGCGGCACCAAGTTGCCAGCCAGACGCACCGGGCGGCCAATGGCCTCCAGGTTGTTGAGCATGATGATAGGGCTTTCATTGAAACGGAAGTTCTTGATAGGGAACTTGATAGCTCCGTTTTCGATGTAGAACGTTCCGTCGCGGGTGAGGCCGGTAAAAAGGAGCGTTTGCGGGTCTACCTGGCGGATGTACCACAGGCGCGTCACCAGGATGCCCTTTGCAGTGCTTTTTATCAGTTCGGCGGTGCTTTGGGTGCCGCCTTCCATGATGAAGCCGCCGGGGTTGGGCAAGGACGGAATACCCGTTTTATCGGCCCAGAAGCGCGACGAATACAGGTTTTTCACGCCGCCTTTCTCAATCCAGGTGGTGCGCTG
>CAXUKA010000033.1:24566-30158 GCA_964251335.1 uncultured Hymenobacter sp. | reverse complement strand
TTCCACCCTTTTCCTTCGTGTCCATCCAAATTACCGCAGGTACGTGAACATAGGATACAAGCAATTATAGGACACTCCCGAAGCCTTTAACTAGGCTTTTCTCCACCGTCAACTGGCTCGTTTAAGCGGGAAGCGTACAGGAGGAGGTCACAAGCTGCTTAATCTCTGCTTACTACTGGCTTACCCAGTGGGGAAGCGGACAGTATATCATAGTAGTATCGACTTGACACGAAAAAGCCCAGCCGGTTGGTCGGGCTTTTCTATTACTACTCGCCAATCTGAGAATCGGGCGAACCCTTCAAGGCATAACTCCTGACTGGTTTTTCAGTCTTGAATAGCTTGAACGCGACCTGTTTAAAACGAAAGGCATTAAGCTTAGACTCCATCTTATCCGTCATTTCGGCCGTAGTCATGTTACTAGTGAAGTTTGGACTTACCATCTCATAAACTTCACTTTTCTTACCAGATACCGCCATTCCAATACCAACGGCACCCAGCTTCGCTCTAGACAAATCCGCAAAAGCCTGACGCATAGCCGGAAACTCCTTCAATTGTAAGGCTTCTAGCTCGTTCTTCATTTCTTTCGCTAGTGGCTTCAAATTACTATTGTTATCTTTTTCTGCTGCATCTGCAATTAGTGCCCACCTGTTGAGCCGTGTTACTTCTAGCAATAAAGCATCGATGCTGCTCCGATACTCGCCGCCATTAAATTCCTTAATCTTTTCTAATTCTCCCTGGAGCTTGCTATTAGTGCCTGAAGATGACACAACAGACCTTTTATCCTCGGAAGCACCACAAGAATAAAGGGTTATACTGGCTGCAACAATCGCTGCTATAAGTATTAGTTTGAGTGGAATATTTATAATCATGGGTAGTTGACTAATGGTACAACCTTTATATAGAAACCCTGCTACTGAATTCTTTCCCGGCTGTCAGGCGGCCAGTTTGGATGCGACAGGTCCGGCCATATTTTGGTGCCTTTCAGGGTCTGCTGCAACCTGGCCACATCTTGGCGCACATAATAGCCCGACCCGTGAAACGTCAGGCGCTTCAAATGCGGTGGAAATTGCTCCGGGCTAAAATCACGAATTTGCGTATCTGAGAGGCCGAGTTCGCGCAAATTAGTCATCTGCCGCAGGGTAGCAGGCAGGGTGGTTAGCGCACAGTTTTCTACCCGCAATGTGCGCAGTTGCTTCAACTCGCAAATCCACTCTGGTATATGAGTCGACTCGGTACCGCGTACCATTAAATAGCGCAGGTTCGGCAAAGCTCTGACCCACTCGGGAAACGTAATAGGCAAGTTGAGCAACTCTACCCGCTCCAACGTGCGCAGCTGCGCTAGCTCCGGCGGGAATATGGAGTCGATAGAAGCTGCATCTCCCGCATGCCAACTCACATTCAGTTGCCGCAATCGCGAGAAGCCTAGTAGCTGCGGTCCCCATTCTAGTAGCTTATTGTCTACGTGCCACAGAGCTAGCCGAAAACAAAGGGACGGCCAAGCTGGCGCTGATGGTAGATGCCTTTCGTAATGACGCTTAAATAGGCCCATACTACCTACGCATACTTAGCTACCGTCGTAGCCGAGAGCCCCATGCTCTTGCCGATGGCATAATTCGACATGCCCCCGCCCTTCAGCCGGCGTATCTGGTCGATGTGCTCCTGCTCCAGGCCGGGTTTGCCCAGCTTCGTGCCCTTGCCCTTGGTCCGCTCGATGCCAGCGCGGGTGCGCTCGCTCAGGCGCACGCGTTCCTGGTTGGCCACGATAGCCAGGATGGAAATAACGGCATCCTTGAAAATGCCCGTCGAGTCGAGGTACTGCTCGGTGTAGGACTTGTAGCCCACACCGTAGCTCTCCAGCGTGTTCAGGTGCTGGAGCGTCGGCAGCGCCTCCTCGCGGCTGAAGCGGTCAAGGCTCCAGAACAGCACCAGGTCGAACTTGCGCTGGTGGGCATCGGCAAAGAGCTGCTTGAATCGGTCGCGGTTGGCCGTGCTACCCGATTCCTCCTCGGTGTACTCCTTATAGATAGTGCAGCAATGCGCCTCAGCGTAGCGGCGCAGGTCGGGCAACTGGTTGTCAGTACTCTGTCCCTTGTCTTTGGTCGAGACGCGGGCATAGATGGCTACTGTCATTTCGGTTAAATAACATTACCCTTCATATAACTAATGAGCGAAGGGGATTGGTTTGTTGAATCATTATAAATCATGTTTAAAAACGTACCCACATTACTATTCATTATCATATTGCCATTAGTTGAATTATATATATCCTGTAACCTAGGACGTTGAACATTCAACCCATAGACATTGGTAAATTTAGCCATATTAAATTGGATATACATATTAACAGCTTCACCATACAGAAGGGCTTGATTACTATCTGGAATAAATCCTTCATGTATGACCTTATTTCTGAATTTAACAGGGTCGTTTCCTTCTATATTTAGATTTATTTTCAAGCTCTTCAAAAATGCTCCATCAAATAAAGTCGGTGATTCATTCATAACATTAAAGTATAATACATAGAAAGCACCTATCTGGCGTTCAGACATTTTACTTATTGCCTTCCAAGTCTTATCAAAATTTACTTGGTTAGGGTCTGGTGCCAACATAGGGCCGGTGCTAGCGGGATTAAGTAAGAAGCGAATTGCGTATTCATAAAAACGCTCAAGTGCTACTGCGAAACTAGAAACCGCTTCGCGAAGATGCCCTCCACGCAAGGCATCAATACCTGACTCAAAGAGCACTTCATACTTTGCGTTAGCAAGTATTACTTGAGTAGTATGCCCGACAGGACACTCAATTTCATATATCTGAGAATTTTGAATAGGAGTGTCAACTCTTACATATTGCCTGGTTTCGGTCATGCACTTAGCGCACATCATCTGTAGTTTCATAGTACTGATAGGGAGAAGTGTCTATGCACTGGTGTGCGACGAATATACGGCGATAAGTGCCCCTCACAGACCCGCCACCTTACTCCAGAAAACGGGCGTTTTGTGGATTACGTAGCTGCCTTGTAATAAGGCCTCGAAAACGCAGCTTTTGAGCCTTTCTGTTATTCTACGGTCATCTACTAAAAGCTCGCACTAGAAAGCATTGTAATCTTGGCGTATGCTTGACCATCATACCGGTTTTTTAACGCTCAGCCCCACCATCTACCTGCATCCTGGCGATTCGTTGCAAGTCGTGCGCATGCTGCTTTCCGGCGAAGAAACCGATTTACGTGCTATGGGCACCGACTGGCAGTGGCTTAGTATACGTAATGTGCAGGTAGTTAGCCAGTATTATATCCTACAGCTAGGCTTTTACCAAGACCAATTATGCCGGGTGTCTTTAGTGGTATCGCCTATTCGCTTTCCCGCTGCGGTTACGTGGGACGGGTGGGCAGCTGACGCTGAGTGGCGTCGCTTAGCGGTACTTAAGCAGTGGGTACGCGAACAAGTAGGCCGTGAGGGAGAATTTCTGTGGGGTAGTATCACGGCCAGCTATGACTCACGTAGCGCCGGTAGCAGTATCACTATCGAGTACAAGCTTTGTGCAACATAGCGTGCTTTTTAAGCACGTTTCCTCTCTCAATAATCTAGAAATGCTTTGTATCGAATCAATTTTCAGGGGGTATCTTGAACAGACTGCTTCAAAATAGTGACCCGCTAATGTCTTTGAGAACTTACTCACCCTCGCACTTACTACCGAGCATTTGGCTGCTTGGCGAGCAAGCCAGCAAAACTTGTTGTATTGTTCAAAATACAACTAATTGATAGTCATGGGCTATTTGCGCTCAAATTTCAGTGATTATGCAAAAGTTCTTGCTTGATACCTACCCAAGATTCGGAAGCTTACGTACATTTGCACAGTAAAAACAAAGGCCGCACCTCTCGGCACGGCCTTTGCCACCTAGTTAATCCAATGGGCGGCTGCTGTAGCGGCACCACCACCCATTAGAATCGCCCCAATGAGCCACTTGACTAGCTCAGGGGGCATTCGGAGTCTGATTTTAAAGTCAAACTCCGACTTCGCGCTGTCCTTTTTCATTTTGTCCAAGAAGAAAGGGTTGCACAAAAACCCCCACTTCTCGAAGCCCTGACTGTTCCACCAGTCGGGGCTTCTCTTTTTGACAAAGAGCGTAGGGCTGGGGGACATACCCCAGCGCGAGTAAAGCAAAGGTAAGGCAACAAGTCCGCCGCTAGAAACCTATTAGAGGGCTTTTATCAAGCGTAGCTAAGAGTACAGTGAAATGGCCTAATTGGGATACTGGGATACACAGAACGAAGTTGGATAGACAACATATCATCTTTTGCGTGTCTTATAATTGCTTTTCTGTTAAACAGGCAGCGGCTTAGCGCGTCTCGCTACCGTGGTGGCGCGTGCGTGCAGAGCGGATAGGAGCGTGCGGGCAAAGCGGAGGAGAGCGTCCGGCTACCGTGGTGGAACGAGCGGAAGGGAGCGTTCCCCTACCGTTTTGGGGCGGGCGTGCGAAGCGGAGGTAAGCGTTCGGCCACCGGCTAGGAGCGGCGCTCCTCGCCCGCTCGAGGCGGCTACACTCATCAGAAAGGTGCTCCGCCTTTCACAGGCATCAGACGTTCGTTTAAGGACTGTGAAATCAGTGGTTTATATGGCTCCTGCAATATTAGCTTTTGCTATGCGTTGCCAACTACTATAGACAGGGAAGCAAGACAGGCAATAATTTATGAATAGCATTCTACTATTTACCGGGCTGCTTGGGCCAATAGCAACGCACGGTACAGCTACCAGCGACCCCACTGTAAAACGCTTCAGTTTTGGGTTAGAAGGCGGGCTTAATTATTGCAATTTGCAAGGCAGTGGCAACCGCACTTTTTTAGGAGCCTTCAATTCTGTTTCCACCTTCCATGTTGGTAGTTATGGCTGCTATCGCTTCGCGCCTGGCTTTGCGGTACAAACCGGACTCTACTACTCGCGGAAGGGGTTAGAAAACCAAGACTTTCAGACACCTGCCGGGCCCGATACTCGATTCGATTACCTAACGCTCCCCGTACTGCTCATGGCTATGCCTATTGAGCGCCTCAACGTGTATGCTGGTCCACAAGTAGCCGTGCTGGTCGGAGCTAGGAATGGCAGTCAGTCACTGGAATTGCAGCAGAGCGGCTACCGCCGCCTCGACGTAGGTGCGATGGCGGGCGCAGAAGTTCGCCTCGGGCCAACTTGGCTAGGTGCTCGCTGCGATATTAGTTTCTTAGCGCTCAACCCAACGGGTACAGCCGTAACACAAAACGGTCAACCAATTCAGGTATTAGCCCCCTATAATTCTTACCGCAACCAAGTTTTACAGGCATACTTAAAGCTCTGCCTGACACGGTAATAACTAAATTGCATGTCATGCACCTTTCCTAAAATTAAAGAATTATCTCAACCTGTCCGATAACGGGCATTCTGTTAAGTAGCGGCGTTGAGCGGGGTGCAGTGGCCTTCATCGCAGCAGCGCTTTCTGACACTGCTCTACCCTGCAAAACGAGTGGTTACGGCTGGTAAAACACGTGGCAAAACACGCATAATTGACTACCCGTCGTGCTTGCAAGCCCTTCCTAACCGCTTACGCTCGTCTGCTGCAAGCGG
>CAXUKA010000033.1:0-24466 GCA_964251335.1 uncultured Hymenobacter sp. | reverse complement strand
AGTCGAGCGGAGTCGAGCGGAGTCGAGCGGAGTCGAGCGGAGTCGAGCGGAGTCGAGCGGAGTCGCTGCGCGACTCCGGCTCGATAAAAGTCTGCTTGATTTTACAAGTTGTAGTCCGTCGTTTGCTAAACGTAAAAAGCCTGTTACTATGTCTGCATCATAATACCTTCGGAAAACACTCGCTAGTAGTCTTATATCTAATGAATTACAACACTAATTTCGACGAGTTCATGGCTTTGTTTAAAGATCAGAGCGAAAAGCATTTTGCTGAATTAGAACTAGATAAGGATGTCTATGGGCTGCAACATCAGAAGGGCACAAGATGGCGGCCAGGTTTGACTGAGCAAGAGTTACTCGATTTTCAGCAGGAAGCAGGATTCGAGTTTCCCGCAGAATTGCTTGCGTTTTATCGCGTGATGAATGGGACTGATTTGCCAGGCGTAAATATTTATGGGGAGGAAGGCTTGCCCTATGACTATGCCCCCATCTATTTCTCTTACCCGGAGCACCTCCCTCAAATCAAGCAGGCTATAGAAGAGAGATTATCTATCAGAGGGCTGACTATTAGTAAGCTAAAGGAGGAGGGTATTCCGTTTATCTTTCCAATTAATGACTTCTATTTTATGATAATTGATAACCAAACGAATCCGATATACTTCCTCACGCCAGCTTATAAAAATCACGATATCAACCAAGCCTATGTCCATGGCTCGCTATGGACAGACACCTTACAGAGCTGGTTAGTCAAGGATATTTTCCACCGGATAGACCATATCAATGATTTGAGAGAATTTCCAGCTAGGAAGAGAACACCTAACTATTGGACAACTAGAGATGATGAGTAGTATCAAGTAAAAGTGCTATATCCAACAAGAGGATTAGGTAAGCCAAACCCGCACTTATTCCAAGAGCGGGGATATAAGCTACATTATGTTAATCAACTATTCCAAGAAATCACCTTTTAGATTGTAAATCGTAAAAGTTTAGATAAGTGCAATTTTGGCAAAGAACAAACAGAGAAAAAAAGCAAGTTTTGATATCCAAGCTTGGCTAGGCATAGTCATTCTAGTGCTTTTAGCAGCCTACTTCTTCCGAACCTGCACTCGTTGGCATCAAGAAGCAGGGGCCTTATCGCAGGGGGGGGTCACAACGAAAGCGGTGGTGATTGATAAGAAGAACTACTTGGGTAATAGCCCGGTATCGCGCCAATTTACTTACTCCTATCAGTTCACTTTAGAGGGGAAGAACTACGAGGGTGATTCTCATAATCCAGCGTTACACATTGGGGATAGCATTTTGGTGGATTACGCACCGAAAAACCCGGCCTACAATCGAGTGCATAACCAGTGAGCTTGTAAAGGCCTACTATCAAACACTTGCCACTGCTTCTAGCAGCCGAGCTTGTCACGTTACTTAAACGAACGACTATAAAACGTCTTTGGGCTGCCGGCAGAATGCGGAATAACCTTACGAAGGAGCCCCCTCACGGTAAGTAACATCCGGCGTAGTTAACTGCAGAAACGTCCCTTACTCTGAGAGTTGTGAAGCCTTACGTGCTTATTTGCTCGTTTTAGCCGTTTTTACACCTGATAAATCAGCCCCTTCCCCCTATCTAGTGCCTTGATAGCGCTCATCTCCTCGGCAGACAACTCAAAGTCGAACACATCGAAATTTTCCTGTATCCGTTCCTTCGTGGCTGATTTGGGAATAACAACGACGTCTCGCTGAAGGAGCCAGCGGAGTACCACTTGGGCAACGCTCTTCTGATAGGTGCTTGCCAGCGCTTGTAACAGGTCATTCGTAAACAACCCGTTTTTGCCCTGCGCAAAAGGGGCCCAGGACTCTAACTGGATGCCTTGCGCGTGCAACGCCTGCTGCATGTCTGTTTTCTGGGAAAACGGATGCGTCTCTACTTGATTGACGGCTGGGACCACCCTACCCTGCCCAAGCAACTGCTGCAGCTGCTGCAACGTGAAATTACTGACCCCTATCGCCCGAATTTTTCCCGCTTCATACAATTCTTCCAGGGCTGTCCAGCAGGAAGTGACATCTCCTTGCGGGAGATGAATCAAGTAGAGATCCAGATAGTCCAGCCCTAATTTCTGGAGGGAGGCGTCACAGGCGCGCTTGGCGTGCGCATACCCGCGAGCCGCGGGCACCAATTTGGTAGTCACAAAAAGGTCTGCTCGGCTGACCTGACTCTTGTTGATCGCCCGGCCCACCGATTCCTCATTCCCATAGGCCGCCGCGGTGTCGAGCAGCCGGTAGCCACTAGCTAAGGCCTGTCGCACGGCTTGCTCGCAGGCCAACCCGTCTTGCAGCAAGTACGTGCCAAAGCCAAGTAGCGGCATCTTTACGCCGTTATGTAAGGTGATGTCTCGCATGGTAGTTATAGCTGCTCCTTTACTTTCCACCCTTTCTAAGTAGGGGCGCAGGCTGACTGCCGGGCGCCCCTACCCAGTGGATTACTTGCCTTGCAGGTCTGCCAGGATAGCCGGATAGCGTTCTCCCTGCAGGGTAATGCGGTCCAACGCCTGCTTGATCGTAGCTAGCTCCTCCGCGCGTAAGGAGACAGCTACCCCGCTGATATTTTCTTCCAGGCGGGCTGGGTTGGTGGTTCCCGGAATTGGGACAATCCAGGGCTTTTGCGCCAACAGCCACGCTAAGGCAATCTGCGCCGGGGTGGCGCGCTGTTCGCCCGCAATCTGGGTTACCAAGTCCACCAGCGCTTGATTGGCTGCGCGGTTTTCTTTGCTAAAACGAGGTAGGACATTGCGCCAGTCGGCCTGGTCAAATTCCGTATCCGCTTGCATCTTACCCGTTAGAAAGCCCTTGCCCAACGGGCTAAACGGCACGAAGCCAATACCTAATTCCTCCAACAGGGGCAGGATTTCCTGTTCCGGTTCACGCCAGAACATGGAGTACTCGCTTTGTAGGGCGGCCACGGGGTGGACAGCGTGCGCGCGGCGGATACTTTGCGCGCCTGCCTCACTCATTCCAAAATATCTTACTTTGCCTTCGGTAATCAGCTCTTGGACGGTGCCAGCCACGTCTTCTACCGGCACAGCCGGGTCCACGCGGTGTTGATAGAACAAGTCGATGTAATCGGTTTGCAGATACCGGAGCGAGTTTTCCGCCACCTGCCGAATGCGTTCCGGGCGACTATTCAAGCCATCGGTATTGCGGCCGTTTTGAAAGCCGAACTTGGTGGCCAGGATGACGTTCGCCCGGACCCCGTGCAGGGCTTTGCCGACCAGCTGTTCATTGGCGCCCTGGCCGTACACTTCAGCGGTATCAAAGAACGTCACACCCAAGTCGTACGCTTTGCGCAGCAGGGCAATGGCCTCGTTTTCGTTGGTGGCCGGCCCATAGCCATGGCTTAAGCCCATGCAGCCGAACCCCAGTTCAGATACTTCTAAGCCCGAGGTTCCTAATTGTCGTGTGTTCATGTTGCAGCCGCAAACAGCTAATTTTTCTGTTTGCGACTGCAAAATTCTAGTGGACGAGCAAGCTGATTTGTAGACAGATTACAGGTTTTCTTACCACTATTACTGCTTAGGCCGGCCGGTCCCAAACGGGCTGGTCGAGACCAGTAAGTTTGTAGTGACCACTGACTAAGGGATGGAAGAGATTATAAAAATTGATAGCATCGGGCACTATACGGCGATGCGGGGCTTACCGACCAAGCATCCACTAGTGGCGGTGATTGACCTCTCGCAAGCGCAGCCGATGCCCGCCCAGTCCTTCCAGTTTGGCCTGTATGCGGTGGGGCTAAAAGAACTGAACCAGGGCCAGTTGCGCTATGGCCGAAAGCACTATGACTATCAGGAAGGAAGTCTAATCTTCATCGCGCCCGGCCAGGTGGTCGGGGTACAACCGGGGGTGGAATTGTTTGCCCCTAAAGGGTGGGCCTTACTCTTTCATCCCGACCTGCTACTGGGCACGCCGCTCGGCAAGCGCATGCCGGCCTATTCGTTCTTCTCCTATGAGGTGCATGAAGCGCTGCACCTGTCGGAGAAAGAGAAAACGATGGTAACAGACTGCTTTGCCAAAATCGAATACGAACTCGAGCAGACGATTGACAAGCACAGTAAAGGCCTGATTGCCGCCAACATCGAGTTGCTGCTTCAGTACTGCCTGCGCTTTTACGACCGCCAATTCATTACCCGCGATACGGCTAACCGAGGCATTCTGGAACGGTTTGAATACCTACTAAGAGACTATTTTTCAGCTGATAAACCCCAGCACGAAGGATTGCCCTCCGTGGCTTATTGCGCGGAAGCCTTGCATTTATCCCCTAACTATTTTGGGGACCTGGTGAAGAAAGAAACCGGTAGCTCGGCGCAGGACTACATTCAAGCCAAAGTGATTGAGGTGGCGAAGGAGCGGCTGTTTGACCGGCATAAATCGGCGAGTGAAATTGCCTATGAGTTGGGGTTCCGCTACCCGCAGCACTTCACCCGTTTATTCAAACAACGAACCGGCGCTACCCCCAACGATTACCGGATGAGGAAGTAACTAAGCGCATTGAAAATTTCCTCTTTAGAGCGGTTGAACCTTTCGGGCTAGCCCGCCCGCCCAATCATCACCGCTTGTTGGTAAAGTCCAGGAGGTGCCGAAAGGCGCGCCATTCTGCGCCCCCTCCCCCACCCTAGTTGAAAAAGCTAGCAGCCCTTTTTTAGTGGGTCAAGAAGTGGGTTCAGGAGGCGCTGATGTTGAGCTAACCTTTCGGAGCCCCTAACGGACACAAATAGCTTACTCGCCTACCACGATCTCTTCCGCTCCTGAGTTAACCCAAAAGACCGTTTCGCTGTACAACTACCCACGTCTTGTGATAATTAGTTAGCTATTGCTAGTTGCCGAACGCGGTGTGCGTTTCTGTGAACTGGTCTAGTAAAACGGACAGTTCGCGGGCTTAATTGCCCTAGAAGCTGTCATGCACTTGCGGCGTGTCTAGCCAACATAATACAGGCGAAGACCACAAAATGTAGTTGCTGCAAGCTGGTAGCTAGCCGTTCGTAATCGCGTCCCAGCCGCCGAAAGCGACTCAGCCAGGCAAAGCTGCGCTCGACGACCCAACGGCGTGGTAAAAAGACAAAACCAGTTTGCCCTTCCGGCTTTTTAACGACCTGTAAGTCAATGTCGTGAACGGCAGCGGCATATTCTGCCTCTTCCCCCGTATACCCTTGGTCGACAAAGCCTACCTGTACTGTTTGCCCGGTCACTTCCTGCACCTGCCGACACAACTCGCCCACCTGGGCGCGCTCCTGTTCGTTGGCCGGGGTAATGACGACGCTCAGCAACTGGCCCAGCGTATCGACGGCAATGTGCGCTTTGCTGCCCTTGCGCTTTTTAGCCCCGTCATACCCCGCCCGATGCCCACTTTCGGGCGTGCTTTGCAGGGTGCGGCCGTCGAGCACGATGGCGGTGGGCGTGGCCGAACGGCCGAGCAACACCCGTTGCAACGCATTCAAGTCGTGCACAATAGATTCGAACACGCGCGCATCCCGCCACCGACTCCATTGCTGATGCACGGCCTGCCAGGGCGGCAGGTCGTGGGGCAGGTAGCGCCAGGGGCAGCCTGTGTGGGCCAGGTAGCGCAGCGCATTGAACAGCACCCGTAAGGGGTATTTACGCTGGGGGGCTTCTTCACACATTAAGGCCAGATACGGGGCCACAAAAGCCCATTCTTCATCTGCTACATCGCTGGGGTAGGTGCGCGCGGCTGCCATACCCCAAATCTCGCCACAAGTGCATGACAGCCTCTAGAGATATGCCCCTTGCGAGCCCTAAGAGGGAGGCTGATTTAGTTAGCGAGTCGCCTTTGAAGGAGATTGGTGTAGGCAAGCCGATGGCAGTTACACGCGGCAGAAAAGCCATAATCAACTTCCGTACTGCCACTGAACCAGTACCAGTCATTGGTGGCTGGGCGGTATTGCTCCTGTCCATACACCCCTCGCATACTATCCAGCAGCCCCACAATGATCGGCTTCGTTAGGGGCCCGGCTGGTAGCAGTAACTGCAATGCAACCAACTTATCATGGGCAAAAGTTGGGACTGGTTTTAGTGGGGCGTATAGCGTATGCTTTCCTGCCATTTTTCTTATCAGTAGTGCCCTAAGTCGATGGAGTGAATCTAGCGTCTGCCCTACTTGCTGGCGCTGTGCTCCGAGGCGCAGGTTGAAGCCAAGGAGTTTGGCTGGCGGCTGCTTGGCGGCGAGGGTGCATAACTGCTGGTATTGTTGTTCAGGGTCCGTGCAGCTAGCGAGCAGCAACAGGGCGAGTAGAAAATAGGGCCTCATAGAAGGTGTATTGGGGCAATTCGTAGGGTCTTATTACCGGCACCCGACTATACCACCGCTGAACTTACGTTGGCCGTGTGAATTATCAGTTGATTAAGGTCGGGGACTCTCCAAAAAAGGACCGTTTCTTGGAGGCTTAGCAAGAGTGACTTGGTGGGCTGAAAAGGCAGGTTTTATGGGGTGTTCTCGGGCACCTTTTTTGGAACAAGTAGCTAACCATGAATAAACCACCTTGATAAGCAATGCATTGAACATCAACGCAGTTTTCTTCCATCGTCATTAAAAGCTTTCACTTAAGAACCGTGTGTGCCGAATACAGCTTACTCGGATACTCTCGTTTAGCCGAATTCACCTAGGTTTGATAAGGACCTTAATTTTGCTCAGCAACCAATAAATAGGCGCCTGCTTTCCGTCCCATGGCCTCTGACCAACCGACGCCGCCACAAAAGAAATATTTATCGACACATGAGCTAAAGGAGCGTGGGTGGACAGCGACCATGATTGTCCATTTGTTGCCTTACCATGATGCCTCTCGCATGGCCTACGTTCGTTTACCAGGCAGTGCCCACGTCAAACTTTACCTACGCGTTCGTGTCGAGGAAGTCGAATTAAGTGACGACTTCTTAATTATGCAGGAAAGGGCTAACAAAGCCAAGGTTCGGCGTGGCTCTGCCGCCCGTACGGCTCAGCATCAGGCATTGCTGAAACGGTGCGTGCAAGGCTTCCGACCCACTTACAGTTGGCCTGAACGCTGGTGTCAGCGCTCGGATTGGCAGTTGAGTCTAGTCGATGTAAGGACCTTCTACGACCGATGGGAGCCTAAGCTTGCCGATATGAGCCGAGCCGCACGCCAGCGCGTGCTTGATGCGCTGCACGAGAAAAATCGGCGGTCGTTTAGCAAACGGTTTCCTGGCGTTGAACCTGGGCCACAACGCCCACCCAAATTAAGCAATTAGCTATTGGTACGTTTTCGTATCTAATCTATCCATCAGAAACTTAGCTGAGCTAGGCGCTGCTCAACAGCTTTTATGTTGGCTTGAATCCGGTTTAATACTTCTGGACGGGTTTCGTTGGTATAAATGGGTGCTGTTTGAACGAAAGAATAGCTGGTACGCAAATCTTCTAGTTCACTTAGCAGCTTTTGTCGCTGCTGATTCGTCATAGGCTTTGCCTTGGGCTTTGGTTTAGGCACTACCAATTCCTTCGACTGTGCACGAGAATAATCAGTTAGCAAATAGCCCTCAACCAATGCTTTATACACGGCTCCGCCTACCTTTTGCACCTTACCCTTCTGAGCCTGTTGTTGCACTTTAGCTACCACAAAGCGGATGTATCCTTCATCATACTGCTTATCCTCTAAATGCTTCTTAATAACAGCGATACTCTTGGTAGCCACTCCTATTCCAGCAAGTAGTGCCTGCCATGTATCAGGTTCGACAGGCTTCTCACTGGCAGCGGGCAACTGTTGGCGGATAGTGAATATGAACCGAACTTCCTGAACTGGCCCATTACTACGAGCCTTTATGGGCTCATATGTGAACGGCAAATCAGTATCGGCAAGCTCCTCCTGAGCTTTATCAAGGACTCGTGCTCGAAAGTTATCCCAGCGGTCGTAAGCTGGTGCGTTGGCTAAGCCTAATACTTCTCGCAACTCGCGGAGACCAATTGTACGCTTGCCAAAGTGGGCATACTCGCGTAATAACCAGTAAATGCGATGCGACACGGGACTTTTCAGCTTCAGCAGCTGAATCAACTCAGCTTTCGTGAAATTGTCGCGTAGCTCAAGCAGATAAGGCATGAGCAAATCATTGAATCGTGCTTCAATCTCGCCTTCACCACCGCAGTATTCGGCATAAGCCAACAACGGAATGGTCTTGTAGTCAGGTTCGGCTCCGGCCTTGCGCACCCGGCTCTGGGGTTTGTCAATGAGGACCGAGCGTGTGCTGAAATCCTTGAGCATCTGCTTTACTCGGTCGTAGATAGAGTGGCTACTATTCTTATCGACAGCTAGCTCTACAATGGGTACCCGACATGCGATAAACTGTCTATCCTCGCGTCCGATGCGGCTTAACATAGCCAGAAAGAGTCGGCCTTCAAGTTCGCTAAGACTAAAGCGAGCGTTAACCAGTGCATTATGCTGCACCACTAGCGGATAAACAGGAATAGCAAGCTGACTAGAATCCATGGTGCAAATATATAGAAAAAGGGGTTGGCTCCCTACAAGTATTTTATCTTGTAGGGAGCCAACCCCTTTTTTGTAGTGGGTCAAACGCCTTTTGACCCCTTTTTTGTAGGGAGCCAACCCCTTTTTTGTAGGGAGCCAACCCCTTTTTTGTAGGGAGCCAACCCTATGGGGGCACTGTTAATCAAATAGTTACGAGGGGGGTAAACTACTATAAAAGTAGTAAACTAAGTAAACTACTAAGTTTCTTGAGTAGTTTTTTTAAGATTTTATCTATCAATTAGTTACTAAAGTATTGCGTTAGTGGAGCTTTAAGTCTTCCACTAGGGGGCGGGGCGGCCCGGCGATAAGCGTCGGCCCTAAAATTTCACTAAAAAATGCCTTTTAATGGTCTCTAGGACACTTTTGCACTAATTTGGCTCCCTACAAAAAAGGGGTCACTTTGCAGGCAATTCAACCCTTTCGCTACTTGGGTTTAGCTTGTAAACCCTTCAGTACCTTGGCGGCAACCTTATCAGGAAGTGCCTTCTTAGATTCGGGCTTATCAGCTAGGTATGCTATTAGGGCTTCGTGTAAAATTTCATGAATCCCAGTGTGTGCCCAGTACTCATATTGTCTGAGTGCTACATAGACTTCTGGCTGCAGCTGATTGGTAAATACTACCCTACTTACTGTTTTACCCGTTTCAGATTTAGGTTCTTCTACAGGTATGGAAGTGGGAGATTGCGGGCTGTCAGGGTTAAGACCATATACCAGTTCATCAGTGCTGAGATTCAGGCGCGGCCGAGAGGCGGTCATTGATTGCTTGGCCATAGTAGTTAAGCTAGGCGGGTTAAAATTTCATCTGTCAATTGACGGTAGTCAGTTGCGCCATTTGAAGCAGGGGCCCACTGATAGATAGATTTTTGCATACTCTGTGCTTCATCCAGAGCTACATTCTCCCGAATAGTCTGCTTCATAATGAGGCTCGCCAATGTCGGGTCATCCTGCAAATCCTGGGCATACTGATGATGCAGCGCTTTGCGGTAAGTAGGCGAATATTTGGTGAAGAAGATGCCCCCTACTCGCAGTTGCTGGTTGAAGCTCCTTTTAAGACGCGCCACCATTTGCAGCAGTGCAGTCATACCCTCACTTCCAAACAGATTAGGCTGTAAAGGAATGAATACTGCTTCACTAGCTACAAGTGCTGAAACGGTTAGTGCCCCCAGGTTCGGCGCGGTATCGATGATGACATAATCGAATTGCTTTTCAAGTTCTTCTAGCTGGTGGCGAAAGAAGAATTGATAATCGGGTGAGTTACCAAATCCCTTCTCTTGCTGAGCCATTAATCGGTCGGCACGAATAAGGCTAAGCGTGGGGGTTGCTTGGAATAGAAGAGAACTCAAATTAGGCGTCTGAGGTCCTTCTGCTAATGCTAGCCCTAAATGAGGAAGTTCGGCTGGTAAGCCTGAGGCTGTACTAGCGTTCGCTTGTGGATCAGCGTCAATGAAAAGCACTTTATGACTAAGGTCAGCTAGTCGATGAGCTACCGCTAGTGCAGAGGTTGTTTTTCCAACACCGCCTTTGTTATTGGCGAATGAAATGATGCGCATGAGGACGAAGAAAGTGTTTCGACCTCAAACTTAATCTACAAGCCAGCAATACTACAATACGTGTTGCTGGCAATACGTATTGTAGTATTGCTGACAATATGCGAGATGCAATACAGCAATACAGCAATACAGCAACATTGCAAATATTTACCGTATTGCTGTATTGCATATTAGTATATATTATTGACTATGAGATTATAATGTGCAATACGACGTTTGAAGTAAAACGTGCCAGTAAATAAAGTTAGAGTAATTTAGTGCCTTCGAAAACGTGTGCCGTAAGGTTATCTGTTTTGAACAGGAAGCACTTATATCAACTAGCTAATAATGAAGCTAGTATAAAATAGTATTCCGCTTTTTAGCAGCCTTTATGCTATTATATGCTAATTGACAATCAGGTGTTTAGTGCAATTTCCAGCTTAGGGTAGGAGATACTTGGCCACGGTGCTAGGCGACATCTGCAGCGCGCGGGCAATCGCTTGATCGGAGGCCCCACTGGCTTTGCGCTGTCGTACCTACGCGATGAGGGCGGCACTTTTGCGCGGCGCACCCAACTGCACGCCCGCCGCCCGCTTCTTGGCCAACGCCGCTTTCCTATTCTCCGAAATCTTAATCAGGTCCTAGGCCGCGATGGTGGCTAGCAGCGAGACAATCACGTCGCCGAAGGGCCCCAGCGAGTCGAGGTAGGGCTCGGTAAACGATTTGTAGTTTACCCCATGGTCTTTCAGTCTTGCCACCCGATTCCTGGTCCGTGAACACGTGCTAGATACGGCCGTAGTGCTCGGCAACTTACCGCAATTGGTGCAGTTGGTGTTCTGGGTCTTGGCCTTTATCTTTCGTTGATACCCGGGCTAAATGGCGCCTCGCATGCGCAAAAAAATCTTGTAGCCACCTACTGCTAAGCCAGTAGCGAACGGCTATATTAAAATGGCGACTCGCAAGGCAAGATATAGTTGGTCGCCTACTTTCATTACTGCTATGCCTTATCGGCCACTTCTGTCTGTCTGGATTGTTCTCCTGTCCTTGTTTATGCTCTCCCGTAGTAGTTGGGCCCAGCAGGCCCCTACCGCTGCCTATCTGTGGGCAAACGCCAGCGGCGGGCCCAACTATGATAGAGGGGATTTAGTAGCAACGGATGCCGCGGGGAATGTGTACAACGCCGGCGTCTTTTGGGGCACGGCTCAGTTCGCTGGCACTACCTTAGTCAGTCAGGGTGAGCTGGACCTCTACGTGGCGAAATATTCTCCGCAAGGGACGCTGCTCTGGATACGGCAAGCGGGAAGCCCCAACAACAACGATGTACTAGACCTCGCTGTCGATGCAGCGGGTAACGTCGTGCTAACTGGTGACTTCTGGTCCGGTAATACGGTGCCCACGGTCTCGACGATAACGTTTGGGACAACGACGCTCACCGGCGGCAGCTTACGGGGAGAAATGTTTCTGGCGAAGTACGATACACAAGGCAACTTTCTTTGGGCGCAGCAAGCGCTTAGTCAGGGCGGGTACGGCAGCGATGGTACTGATTTGGCCGTGGATAACAGTGGTAATATCTACGTGGGCGGCACCTATAGTACGCCTATTCGCTTTGGAATCGTTGCCGTGACCGCACCAGCTTCCCGCTCGTTCTTTTTAGCAAAATATACCGCCCAAGGCCAACTGGCCTGGGTGCGCCCCGCCTTAGGAGACGGCATTAGCCCCCTTGCTTATGGGTATTCTTTCTTTCAAGTCGCCGTCACCGCCAGCAACGAGGTCTACTTGCTGAGTAAGTCCCGGGCAGCCGTTACCCTGAGTTCGACGACCACGCTACCGAGCAATACAACGCCGTATGGGGTGTACTACTTGGCGAAGTTAGATAGCCAAGGGGCGCTGCAATGGGTGCGCCAAGATGTCTTAACAGACGCCGAGCATTGCTATGATTTAGCCGTAAGTCCCAATAATAACCTCGTCTTTGCCTGTGTCTATACTGGTACAACAACGCACAATAGCCAGCGCTTCACCGCACTAAATGGGGCAAATCCGCTCCTGATGAGTTTTTCAGCCCAAGGCGACTTTTTGTGGGGCCAAACGAGGAGCCCGAGCACCTATCAGGGCTCCGAAACTATTCGGCAACTTTCACTGGATAGTCAAGGCAATATTTACACCGTCTTCTTAGCGTGGCAAGTCGTCTCCTACTCCCCAACTGGCAGCTTACGTTGGCAGCGTACAAGCCCGCAAATTGTGCTAGACGTGGCTGCCGCCGCCCCCGACCAAGTTGTCTTCACAGGGTTGTTAGATGGGAGTGCATCTTTTGATGCGATACGCCTGACCAGCGCGGGCAGTGTCGATGCGTTTCTAGCAAAGTTGGATGTGACAGTACCTGCTAGTGCCCCCCCCAGTCCAGAGCCCGTGCCCGTGGGGAGTATCCCCAATATTATTACGCCAAACGGCGACGGCAAGAATGACAGCTTTCGCCTGCCGGGCTTACCGGCTGGTCCTTGGCAATTGCGCGTTTTTTCCCGCTGGGGACAGCTGGTATATACCGTCGATAACTATCAACAGGATTGGCAAGCCCTGGGCGTAGCTGATGGCCAATACTTTTACCAATTGCAAGGTCCTAGCCAACAAAAGATAAAAGGCTGGCTACAAGTGCTCCATTAACTGGCCCTAAGTGCCCTCCAAAAAAGGGTGCCTAAAAATGCCTCGAAAAATCGGCGTTCCCAGCTCATCTGGGCACCCTGGCTAAGCCTCCAAGAAACGGTCCTAATTAGAGGTATCTAGTTGACTATCTATTGGTAACTAAAGGAAAGACAGTTAGTCGCTTTCTCGCTCCGCTAGGTCCGCCAAGAAGCCTTCGAACCTGGTGTTGAGAAAAGTTGCTGGTTTCTCTATGGTCATGCCGATGAAGGGAAAGACGTAGATGTGGCCCGAGCGCTGTTCGAAGGCGTACGCGGTGCCGCCCCCATCCGAGGCAAAAATGGTAAAGCCTGGCGCATACTCCGCCGTCTCGTACGCGACGTTTGCTGCTTGGACTTCTTCCGGCTCCCAAATGTCTACATAAGACATGCCCACTTGGCCGGCTCCGCCCCGATAACGAGTGAAGGCGTCCAAATAGTCAGCGGGTGCTTGCCCGTTATGATGTACAAACGTCTCGGCAGCGAAGGGAGCACTGGCAGGGCGTAGCGTCAACGGGATGGCAGCAAGCAGGGCGTCTAACTGAGCAGGCATGAGGGAGAGCCAGGTTGAGGAAAAAGCGAGGTAAGCAAGGTATAGCCTTTACCTGCCTATTCCACCCACTCGGCTACAGTGTTACCCGGCCAGCTGTATGCGTTATGGAATCGCTAGAGGGACGATAGGGCGCTCTTCTGATCTACTTGCGGCTTTGTCACATTTGTTAAACGCTCGTTTAGAAGCGATGACGAGGGCAGCAGTGAGAGGATCTATAACTGGGCGGCCACTCGCTGGCCCAGCGGCCTATCTTTGGGCTGGCCTCTTGGCCTCGCTTGTTATGGAAATTGCGCAGCAACGAAAGCGGGAAGTGCTCGCGTCGAACGTCTTGTTTGGCGGCTTAGCCGTTGGTATTGCCGACAGCGTGCGGGCCATCCCCGACATCCTGCACAAACCGCCTACGCTGGCCACGTTCGCGATTGGCCTGCTCTTTATGGTAGGGTATATCTACGCCATTCGCCGCGGGGTGACCGTCGTTAAGTGGCTATTTGTGCTCGGCCAAAGTGTTTCGCTGGTATACGCTGTGGTGCAGTACCGGACGATGCTGCTGCCGGTGCTTCATACCGCCTTCTGGCCAGCGCTGGCTTACTGTTGCTGCCCACGCTACGCCCCCGCTCGTCAGCCGTCCGTTAGCTTCAACTATTCCTTAACCAAAGGACTATTTAACGCGAATAACAAGCTTGTCACATTTTGTAAACGCAGGGCGAGAAAGTGTGCCGGGAGGCAGCGTTGGGCGAAAAGACATTATAGGAAGGACCGTTCTTATAATGTCTTATGACCTACTTTTGCCCAAAACCTCCGCTGTTACCACCTGTGCCCGCCTACTTCGCCTACTACCGCGTCTCTACCCAAAAGCAAGGCAACTCGGGCCTCGGCCTCGAAGCCCAGCAAGCTGCGGTGAAGAACTTCCTGCAAGGAGTTGCTCCGGTGGGGGAGTATGTCGAGGTCGAAAGTGGGAAGAAGAACCAGCGGCCGCAATTACTGGCCGCTATTGCCGCGGCGCGTCAGGCGGGTGGCGTGCTGCTCATTGCTAAGCTGGATCGGTTATCGAGGAACGCAGGCTTTATCCTGGCCCTGCGCGACTCGGGCGTCAATTTTGCCTGCTGCGATATGCCCGACGCCAATACGCTTACCGTGGGGCTCTTCGCCGTCATCGCCCAGCACGAGCGCGAAACGATCTCCCAACGCACCAAGGACGCGCTGCAAGCCAAGAAGGCCCGCGGGGCCCAGCTCGGTACGCCCGCCAATATGACAGAAGCCATCCGACTGCTCGGGCTGGCCACGCGGCAGCGTAATGCGCGCGAGCATGGCGGCATCCGGCAGGCCACGGCACTTATCCTAGCGCGGCGGGCGCAGGGGCTCAGTTGTGAGCGCATCGCGGGGGAGTTGAATGCCCTGGGCTTTACCGCCAGGAGGGGCGGGGCCTTCTCTCAAAAGCAGGTCCAGCGCCTGCTCGACCGGGCCCAGGCCGGGTAGCCTGGGCCCGGTATACGGCCGGCTAGCCGACCGGCTGACCCCTGAAAGGAGGGCGGCGAAACGACGAGAAAATTAGTCACCAAAGCCGAAGCCCTTGGGCCAAATAGTCCTACTATCGAGCACCGGTAAAATTGCCCCTGACAGCTCCCAATATGAGCGGGTAATAACCGGCCCCAAAATCACCCCAAAACGAGGGGTAAAAAGCGGGTAAAATAGCTGCTTTTTTTGCGGGTATTTTAGCCACAAAATGCGGGCTGTTTTAGACCCAGCATAATAGCTGACAGCCAACCAAACTAAGCGGGAAGCACGTTTAAAATGAGTAGGTAGTCAGGGCTAAAGATTCCTAAAGAAAGACAAAGTGTAACAAAGTTAGCTAAAGACTAACAAAGATAGTATAGTGACTAAGTAGTCAGCCGGGCTATATTTGTATCAAGACTGACTACTTAGTCACTCACTAGTACTATGCTTCGTTCCGCGCTCATCCCCACCGCTCGTAGGGGCTTGTTAGTCGCCGGTTTTATTTCTCGTTCACGGGGCTTATAAAATTAGTGTTTTTTTGCGCGCTTATTAGCTGCGCCAACCCCCTGGTTTTGACGCCTGCCTACGCACCGCATTGTCTGGGAATAGTTGCATTTTATTTTGTTCCCGTTCGCGCGCTTTTCCCGCGTGGCGGGCTCCTTCTCCCGTAGCGCATGGCCCGTATCTCCTTAGCCCAAATCCTAGACACCGCCTGCCAGCTCTTTTCCCAGCGCGGCATTCAGGCCGTCACCACGGCCCACGTGGCGCAGGCCGCTCGCATTAGCGTCGGCTCGCTCTTCCGCTATGTCGCCACCAAAGAGGAGTTACTGCGCGAGGCGGCCAGCTATGCTCAGGGGCAGCTCTGCCAAGGCATTGTGCAGGGCCCGGATTTTCCCCGCGACACGGTCTATGATACCGTGCGCCGCGTGTGGGAAGCGGCCGCCGCGCGAGCCCTGGCCGCCCCCTCCCTGTTCAACTACTGGGTCTTGGCCGGCGCCACGCCCGGCGTTGGCTTACCGGACTACGCTCAGCCGCGACTGCCCGTGTTTCGCGGCGTGGAGCGGGAGTTAGACAAGGCCCTCGGGACCACGACACGGGGGCTCCTGCTGGCCCATACCCTGCAAGCGCAGTGGGTGGCCACCGTCCAGTTCGTGCTCTGGCACCAGGCCCACGAAACGGGGCCCGGCCCGGTCGCCCTACTCGCCCAGGGCTACGTCAACTGGTGGGCCGGCGTCGGACTGAGCCGAGACCTGCCAGTGCCGACCTAACCTTACCTGACGAGTAGCGTCCGGCAGAACGCCCTCCACGAAACGGTCCTTTTTTGGAGAGTAGCGAATGAGGGATTGTTCAGCAGAATGAGCGTTACTTCGAATCACTCAGGCTTTGTTTTGATTCTAATATGCTCCCTAATTCCCCCTTCGAACAGTTCGAACAAGAGCGCCTCCAGCAGGCACTCTTTGTGGAACTCCTGCACCTAGCGCCAGAAGGGGCCGAGTTATTCATCACGAACGACTCGTGGGATGAATTGCCCGCCCTGCTGGGAAGTCGGATGCGGATGGTCCGCGACAACAACTACGAGGATTGGATAGTAGCCTTGACGTCCGAGTGCCGTACCTTTTTAGGGCAGCAGGCTATGCACCAAGACATTCACCTCACGTTTGTGCATTTCGTTATCCACGCTAACCAGCGCGACCTGTTTACTTCCTATGACCGCATGGCATCGATAGAACTTGACCCTCACTTTCCAGATTACGAAAGGCTGGTGAAGGTCTACGCTTCTATCCTGATGTTTTGAGCAGGGATAAGCCCCTTTTGTAGTTCACGAAAACGGTCGAGTGGGTAAACGGCCATCCATATAGAAGTCTAGGTAACTGAAATCGCGGTTCAGTTCACTGCTCCATACGGCGGCTAATAAATCGCCCCAGGAGCGAAAGCTGCACGCCATGAAGTGCCCGCCAGCTACCACGGGTGCCCCAGCCGCGTTGTACTGGTGCCAATCGCCCCCGGCCCACACCTGGCGATCCAGAATGGACTGCCGGATAGCTTCGAGGTAAGGGTACCATTCTGCCGCATAGCCGGCCAAGTAATCCGGCCAGCGCATGCCCTCCTGGAAGCTGTAACTGCCGCCTAAGTTGTCTAAGTTGAAGCCGCCCTCGTGGGTGTCGAGACTATCATGGCTCTGCCACGTGACGGGGAGGTACTGCATAAGGTGAATTACGTACCTAGTGGGTCAATGAAAACGAGGAAGAAGTGAAGCAACCGTTCAGCCAAATGGTCGTTTGAATAAACAAGCTGCTCAGTCGCTCAGTAACTTGGCAAGAGGATAAACCTGTAAGCAGCGTTACGTCTTGTAGAGCCTTTTCCACTAGGAAAGAAGCTTTTTCGGAGTGGTGCCGCCGTCACAGTTTGACAGCTCTCAAAAAGCACCTAGAAGCGGAAACGTTTCATCAAAGCGAGTGCCGGCGCTAGCCGCGCCTCCTGCCCTATCGGTAAGCGGTCTAGGCGATAGGTTTCCCAGGCGAGGCTAAACACGATTTGCCCCTGATGCTTTACCACCAGAAACTCGCTGCTTGGGTCCGTCGTCAGCAAACACAGACTTACTAAGTGGCCGGGCGTTGCTGCGAGCTGGGCCAGCGCCGGCCGCCACGTACTGTCCGTCACCTGCCCACTATAAATGCGTTGCGTGCCATACTTGTATACTAGAAAACGGTTGGCCGCTCGCTGCCGCACCAGCAAGCATCGATTGCTGCCCGAAAAACCCGCGACTTTTCGAATGTAGAGTACACAATAAGCCGTGTCGGGGGACTGGTCAAAGTCGTGGAGCGCTTGGCGGGTATCGGAAAAAGTGAGCGTAGGCGGGGCCGCTACTATATCCAACGGGCACGCGGGCGACTTGGCCACGCGGGAGGAGGAAGCGGTAGTTGGAAGAGGCGTTCTGGCACAAGCTGTCAGCAGCCCAAAGAGGAGAAAGAGCGTACGCATAGCACCAGGTCGATGTGTTCGCAAACCTACCGTTTTCCGAACAACTTTCCCACCCCACTCACGGCTCCGAAATCACGGTTTTTTGAGGCCTTTTCGAGGAGGGTTTTTCGAAAGGTCACAGCCCTTCCAAGAAAGGAGTCCTTTTTAGCGGGAGGAATTACCAGTCTGGAGGCCAGCGGCAACCTAGTAAGCAAGGCTGGTTAGCTTTGACGTATGAAAAGTGCTTCTGCCTTGGCCACTAGTTGCCCGCGTGTGGGTGTCCTGCTGCTAAGTGGCAGTTTAGGCGGGTTCCGTTCTGCTCCAGTTACGCGCCCACCCTCCACGCCGGTTTCGTCGCTTAATAATCCGCCAGCACGAAGCCGGCCAATCCAAGGTCTTGTTGTCAGCCTACCAGACAGCGTTAGTGCAGTAGCGGGCGCTGAACTCCTCTTTCACCAGCTTGGCCCCGATTCGCTGGTCCGGTCCTGGCGCGCCCTTACCCAGCAGGATGGAAGCTTCTACACCATTTTGCCCGTCGGCAACCGCTATCGGGTTACGATAAGCTGTGAGACGCGCTACGTGGCCACAGCCGAACTAGAGTTGCGCGCCGCCGCCACCGATTCGAGCGCGCTGAGGCCCACCTTTTATGTGCCGTGTCACACGCCTGAGGCAATTCAAGAGCCGCCGCGCCGCTTGTATTTTGCGCCGGGCAAGGCCACCTTATCCCCCAAAGCGGTCCAGACGCTGCGGTACGTGCAGCGCGCGCTACAGGCAACTACGCCCCTAGCTGTGCGCCTGGAAGGCCATGCCGCCTCGCAGGAAGTGCCCCTTGGACAACCCGCTGCAAGGCAGTATCTCCTACGCCTAGGGCAGCGCCGAGCACAGGCCGCCTACGCCTATTTACTCCGAGCGGGCATCCCCGCTAATCGGCTATCGGTGCGTAGTTTCGGCAACCAACGGCCCCTCGTACCCGACAGCGTGGCCGACGCACTGTTGTTCAATCCACGCGTGGAATTCCGGGTAGTGGCCGAGGTACCGACTGGGAAAGGCTTGCCATTGCGTTCAGCTGCTGTTCCGAGTCACAAACCAGCTACTTCGTCGCGTACTAGGACACAACGCTCTCGGTTCTAAAAAAAATCGCCTAATGCCTCCTGCGATAGGCATTTAGTCAAGCGTCTTCTCACGAGCGGCTGTACCGGGCAGTACAGCACTTGCAGCAGGTTTTAAGGGCCTAGAAGCGCTAACAGCTGCTGCGCCTATCGGAGCCCATTAGCTTCCACTGGCCTCCACAAGGAGGCACCTGCCTCCGATATACTGCCTTTTTTCTTGCCCTATAGGGCAGCTTTTATCATCCCTTGGTGCATTTTTACAGCCTCTTCCGGGTAGTTCCGCTCCGGTAGCATAATTGGCTGCGCACTGTATGACTTTTCCTTTACGCTTTTGCCTAGCTAGCCTGGTAGCCAGCCTGTTTCTATTGAGGGAGGCCGCCCGCGCTCAAAGTCTGAGTCTGGACCCTGTCGTTACATATCCCAGTGGCGGGGCCATGCCCATGGGTCTTGCCTTGGGCGATGTGACGGGTGATGGCCAACTCGATGCCGTAGTAACGAATATAAGCGGCCTTTCGCTGGGCGTCTTGCCGGGGCTGGGCGACGGCACCTTTGGCTCTGTGGCTATTTACCCGGCCTGGACGGGCAACGCGCCCCAAGCCCTCGCGCTTGGGGATATGAACCAGGATGGCCAGCTCGATGCGGTAATCGCCAGCACGGCCGGGGTGGGGGTGCTGCTGAATCTGGGAGCCGGCGTTTTCGGCCCCGTGACGAGCTATTCAGGTGTGATGACGGGCAACCCCCACGCCATGGCCCTGGCCGACCTCAACCAAGATGGCCGGCCGGATGTGGTGACCGTCTACAACGCCACGGGCACAGCGACCGTGCGGCTCAACCAGGGCAATGGCCTCTTGGGTCCCGCCAGCAGCTACGTCATCGGCGCTGGCTCCAGCCCTACTACGCTGGCCCTGGGCGATGTCACGGGTGATGGCCAACCCGACCTTGTGGCGGCTACTAGCGGCGGGGGCACTACGTTTATCCTGCTGCCCGGCACCGGCATCGGTGGCTTTGGCCCCACCCCTACCCAGCAGCTCAATAGTGGCAGCAGCGACTGGCTCACGCTGGGCGATGTCAACCTGGATGGGCGGCTCGACATCGTGGCTTCCACCTCGGCAGCGGCGGGATCAGTCACGTTCCTGGGGCAGGGCAATAGTACGTTTGCCTATACCCCCGCTTACCAAAGCGCCCAGAGTGGCACGAGCCCGGTGCTGGTGGACCTGAACCACGATGGCCTGCCCGACCTCCTGTCCGCCTTATCTGGGGGAACTAGCCTCGGCATCACGCTCGGGGTGAGCGGCGGCTTTGGCCCCGCGCTGAGCGTAGCGCCGGGGACCGGGAATCTCCCTATTTGCCTGGCAGTGGGCGACCTCAACGGCGATGGGCGGCCTGATGTAGTAACGGCCAATCATGGGCAAAACTTTGTGGGCACGGTCGGCGTGCTGCTCAATGCCACACCCGTACTCACGTTCACCGCGCCGGGTAGCGGCAACGTCGGCAGTAGCCTCACCTTGCGGGGGCTCGGGCTGGCCGGGGCCACGGCCGTGACCTTCACGGATGGGGCGGGCGGGACGACCACCGCCCCGGCCAGCAGCTTTACGGCCACCAGCTATACGACCCAGCCGAATACCGTGACCCTGCCCATTCCCGCTACGCTGACCGCAGGCAGCTATGCCGTGCGCGTGAATACCCCACGGGGCCTGACGAATACCTATCCCGTGCAGTTGACCGCCGCGCTGGCCGTGCCGAGTGCTACCCCGCTCGTGCCTAGTCTGCTGCTGGCGCCCAATCCGGCGCATGAAGCAACCACCCTCTTGCTTACTACCCCTGCGGGCACTCCGGCCACCCACCTGCGACTCTATGATGCACAGGGCCGCCTGCAACATACCTATGAGGTAGCTGCCCCAGCGAATGGACTGCCCATGCCCATAACCCTGAGCCTAGCCGGGCTAGCGCCGGGGCTGTATCTGCTGTCCGGGGAACTAAGTGGGCACGTGCTGACCCGACGTCTACTAATAAATTAACCCGCCTGTACAGTACCCCGCCACCCGTGAGCTGGCAGAGGCCAGTACGGCCAAATGCGGAAGACTAAGGCTACCGAATGTAACCTACTAGTGAGCGCTTCACATGCCTTGTCAATAGACTCTACCCCATATAAACAAAGGCTCGTTCAACAACTGACTCGTTCAACAACTGACTAGAGCATACCGAGACGTTTTATAGTCGTTGGTTCAAGAAACGTGACAAGCTCGACTATAATATTCAGTATCCATTGTCTAAGTAAATACCCCGTGTGCTAGCCAATAGCGCTGCCCCCTTGCGCATCTGGCTCTTCTGGCTCCTCTGGCTTCTTGAAGGGATACAGCATGGCCATGGCCGTGCCGTAAAAGCCAATCCAGTTACCTGAAAAGCCCCGCAGGTCATTGGCCTGCAATCGGTGGTACACCTGCGCCGTAATAGGGTGATAGTCGTGGCCGTGGATGTGCGTGTAATAATGGCCATTCGCGCCGCCGGTTGATTGAGCAGTCGTCGAGAAGAGGATAAAATTGAGAAAGGTGTAGGCCATGCCCGCAGCGGCCACCACTCGCAGCCCCCGCGGGGCTAGCTGGAACACGCTACCGGAACGAGTGCGCGCTTCTGCTGCCCCCACTTCCGGTTGCTGCGCTCTGAGCCGCTGGGTTCGCATTAGCGCGGGAATCCAGACGACGAAAATGCCCCCGTGTAGGAGCCACACGTAGGGCGCGAAGGAAATGACGTCCATCCCGGCGAGGGCGAGGCCATGAACCAGTAGGGCAGTTCCCCACCCGAGCACAGCAAGGTAAAACAGCAGTTTGCCCATGACAGCGCCTAATAGTTGTTTTAGCTAAGAACTCACCAAAGCTATCAGCTAACAGCTTATCTAGGAAAAACCACTTAACGTAATAACGCTTATAACCACCTTCTTGGAATCCGTGCGGCTTTGGCCGTATGTGGCGGAGCAGCAAATTTTAGCACTTAACCAGTAGGCTGGCTATGCATTACCTCCCACTGGCAACCGCTGAGACACCTTTTCTTCCTTCGCCGGACAACGTTTGTTGCTGGCGCCGCATCTACGCTACGGACTCGCTCCTGTTGCGTGGAGCGAGCTAGTTTTAGCCTAATGAATCGACTTGTAGGACTGTTAACCGGCATCTGGTGGGTATTGACTACTTCCAGCTGGGCCCAAAACCGGGTGCTGGAGGGGCTAGTCCTCGACCAGGTGACGCAGCGGCCCGTCCCCTTTGCCACCGTCGGCGTGCCAGCGCAACCCCTCGGCACGGCCGCCACTGAAGCCGGGGCCTTCCGGCTCGTGCTGCCCGCCACAGCCAGCCCGGCGGCCGTCGTCGTCAGCAGCGTCGGCTATGAGGCGGCGACTGTCCCCCTGACCACCTGGCCCGCTGGCCCGCAAACCATCCGCCTGCACCCCGCCCGGGTGTCGCTCGGCGAAGTCGTGGTGCGCGGCGGCAAGGTCAAAACCAAAACGTTTGGGCGGACCGGGGCCTCCACCTTGATGGTTGCCCGCATGTACACGGAGCCCGATTTGGTTAGTGACGAACTCGCCAAAGAGCAGGGTACCCTCGTGTCGGTGGACCCCTATTGCGTGCTGCGGGATGTCAATTTCTTCGTGGCCTTCAACCGCTTCCGGTCCGTCAAATTTCGCCTGCAACTCTACAGTGTCCGCCAGGGGCTGCCCGACCGGCCTTTGCTACGGCGCAACGTGTTCGTGGATGTCACCCAGCCGCGGGGGTGGGTACGCGTGGACCTGCAAGCGGACTCGCTCGTGCTGCGCGGCTTGGAAGAGGTCGCCGTTACCTTGCAGTGGGTACGCAGTGAGGCGCAAGAAGGCAGCCAAAAAGCCTTTGGTATCGCGGCCGTGCCCACTCCTGGTCACAGCATCCTGTTTCGGGACAAAAGCCAGGCCCCCTGGCGGGCGGTCAAGCCGGGCAACCTCAGCTTGTACCTCACGGCGGACTCGTACCAGGTGTCCAAAAAAACGGACGCGGCACAACAGCTACTGGCCACCGAGGCAGCCAGCGATGCCCTCTCCCAGCAGGCCATTGACCGCCTGGTAGGGCAGGGCGTGACGCGGCCCCGGTCGTCGCATCACTACGGCGATAGCGCGGCGGTGGGGCGCTACGTGCCGGTGGCGGGCACCCGGCTCTACTGTGAACAGTACGGCCAGGGGCCTCCGCTGCTGCTCTTGCATGGCAATGGCCAGTCAATTAAGGATTTCAACCAGCAGATTGGGCGCTTAGCCCAGCACTTCCGCATCATCGCGGTGGACACCCGCGCCCAAGGCAAAAGTCAGGATGCCACGACCGGCCCGCTGTCCTATCGCCTCTTTGCCGAGGACATGCGTCAGTTGCTGGACTCGCTGCACCTGCGGCAAGTAGCGATTCTGGGCTGGAGTGACGGGGGCAATACCGCCTTGGAGATGGCCCTGCGTTACCCCACCTATGTCAGCCGTCTGGTCATTATGGGGGCCAACCTCTTCCCCACCGACCAGGCCCTGGACCCGGCCGTACTGACTATCCTCCGGCAGCAACTCTCGTTGCTCCAGGCGCAAACGGACCCGGCGTTGCGCACACAGGCCCGGTTAGTTCATTTGCTGCTCACGGAACCGCAACTCACGTTTGCCGATTTGGCGCGCATTCAGGCCCCGGTCCTCGTGCTAGCTGGGGAGCATGATTTGGTGCTCGACGCCCATACACAGGCCATCGCCGCGCACTTACCGCACGCGACCCGTTTTATTTTTCCCAGCGCGACGCACAACGCCCCGTGGGAAATACCAACGGAATTTAACCAGCGAGTAATCAAATTTCTGACAAACAATTAGAATACAACATTTTACGTGTTGTAAACGACCGTTTGCAATACGTAAAAGGCGCCTACATACTACCCCCGCCACGTCATGCAAAACGGTTGATTGTTGAAGAGCTCAGAAAGCATAGCTCACAAACTAGAAGGGCAAAAACTTTCAGAGCCCACTTCTTGACCCGGCAAAAAGTGGATTCTTAGTCTGTCGAGTGGGGTAGGAGAGGGGGTCGCGATAAGGTGCACCTTTCAGGGCCATGAGGTAGGCAGACTCCAGAATGGAGTGGCATTCCTTTAAGGAAAGCTTACAATACCCTAAGATGGGGTCTTCTCAGAAAACGAAAAAATAGCACGTTAAGGAATTTGACCAACAAATAGGTATAACACCTAATCGGGTGGCGTACTCATTGCAGCTTTCCAATGACTGTGCAAAACAACTGGTACCAGAGACGTTTAAAGGCCAGAAAAGTGGTTGGGATAGCTGCTCGTTTGCATCTGGTTTGATATTCTTAGTTTTTGGTTTGAATCGCGTTTTCCATCGCCTTGGGGATAGGGGACCTTTGTATAGTCAATGGCAGCAAATACTACAGGGCTTGGCAAGGCTCCCAGCAAGTGCTGCTAGGCAAGGACTATTCTCCACACCTTCAAGCAGAAAACAAGATGCAAAAGCGCAAAATTGGCTCCAGCGGCCTCGAAGTATCGGCCCTGGGCCTGGGCTGCATGGGCATGACCTTCGGCTACGGTCCGGCCGCCGACGTTACCGAAGCCACCAAGCTTATCCAGGCCGCGGTAGACC
>CAXUKA010000032.1:0-30172 GCA_964251335.1 uncultured Hymenobacter sp. | reverse complement strand
ACCTACGGCCACTTCACCGGCCAAATCCGCGACGACTTGGCCCGCATTGCGCGGTATTTGAAATAGCCGATATAGCTTTAGCCCGGCAATTGTAACGCTGGCGCGGGCACGGCGATATAGCAGGGGAGTAGTTCGGTCTGGTCTTTTACGCAGCCAAAGTAGCTCCTCATTCTTCATTCCCAACTCCTGACTTAACACATGGCAACTCCTGATTTTTCGCAGCTGGGCGGAGCCACCGACGCCGAGAAACGCTCTTTTTGGTCGCGCCCCGAGGGGCTGCTGGGCCTGGTAGTGCTGGCCGGCCTGGCCGGTACGGGGCTTTTTTACTACAATGAGATTGTAAAATTTCTGATTGATGTAACCCGCAACACCCTGCATCTGGCTTTCCTGCTGGGCGCGCTGGGGCTGCTGATATTCTTGGTTACGAGCCGGGATATTCGTACTGGACTCTTCTTTTTGTTCAAAACGCTAATGCGCAAGCTGACGGGCATTGTCATTCAGCTAGACCCGATTGCGATTCTCAAAATCTACATCGACGACCTGAAGAAGAAGCGCCAGAAAATGCAGGGCCAGATTGATACTCTGGCCGGGCAGCTGGTGAAGTTGAATAAGAAAATAGCTGATAACAACGCCGAAATAAAGCAGAAATTTGCGGAAGCCAATAAGGCTACTACCATGCTCGACCGGCCCGGCATGAAGGAAACTGCCTCGCTGGCTACTATTGAGGGCGCGGGCTTGCAGCAGATGAATGAGAAGCTGCTGCCCTTGCAGCGCAATATTCAAATGGTGTTGGCTTTCATGGAAAAAGTCAATCAGAGCGCCGACTACATTATCAAGGAAACCGAAATAAAAGTGCGGCTCAAAGAAGTCGAATACAAGATTGTGAAGGAAAGCTCCAGCGCCCTGCGCACGGCGGTGAGCATCTTCAAGGGCGACCCCGACAAGAAGTTTTACTTCGATGAGTCGATGGAGTACATCCAGGACGACATGAGCCAGAAACTGGGCGAAATGAAGCGGGCAATGGACTTGTCGATGGACTTTATCAACTCGGTAGATGTGCAAAACGGCATTCTCTCCGACAAGGGCGAGGCCATGCTAGATGCTTATAACAAGGGCGAATTCAAGCTGGTGCAGCTCGAAGGCCGCCCTGATAATCTAGTGCCCGCACCCCGCCCCGGCGACCCCGCGCCCGCCAAAGACGCTGGCTACCGCAGCCTGCTAGAATAAGCGGTCTGGCCATTTTTAACCTTACTACCTGACCTTTCACCTGCTCGCTTCTTATGCAAAACCTGACTGTTGCCGGTCGTCTCCTGATTACGGCTATTATCTTGATTGGCATCTACTTCGGTATTCGCTACTTCATCGGCAACCGAGAGGGCGCGCCGACTACCACCACTGCCACTACTACCGTTGCCCCTGGTGCAGCCAGTCCCGGCGATGCAACAGCTCCTCCAGCGACTGCCAGTGGCGAGCGGGTACCCTTCACCTACACGGCCCCCGAGCCTACGAATGGGCGGCTACGCGGCGTGGTGGAGCTAGGAGCCAGTGGCTTCAACTCCTTCATTGTGCGCACCGATGCTCAGCACAACTGGAAGCTGGATAAGGCACAATTCGGTAACAGTCTGGTAATGGAGAATATGGCCACCGATGATGACGTGCGCATGGGCCTGAAATCGTACATCGGCAAGATGCTCGATAATGGCGTGGCGGGCCGCGATATTCACTTTGTGGTGAGTTCAGGCGCTCTCAAAGCAGCAAGCACGGGCAAGATTATCAAGCAATTGACTAAACTGGGGTACGTAGTAAACACCGTAACGCCTGAGAAAGAAGGCGTACTGGGCTTGCGCTCGGTGCTGCCGCCCTCGTATGCCGACAAGGCATTTGTGGTGGATATCGGCTCGGGCAACACCAAAATTTCGTGGCTGGCCGGCGGCGCGCCTAAGTCGCTGGAAACTTATGGTGCCAAGTACTTTGAGAAAAGTACCGACGATGCCACCGTGGCGGCCGATGTGAAAGCCAAGGCCGAGCAAGTGCCGGCTAACCTGCGCTCGACCTGCTTTATCATCGGCGGCATTCCATTTGAACTGGCTAAGAAAGTACGTAAAGGCACCGAGCGCTACACCGTGCTTGACGCGGCCAGTGCCTACCAGCTCGACAATGCCAAAGGCAAGGCCGGCCTGAATATCTACCGCGCCGTGGCTGAAGCTACTGGTTGCAAGCAGTTCGTATTTGATTGGGATGCCAACTTTACCATTGGCTACTTGCTGACGCTGCCGCAGTAGCGCGACCTACTAGGCGCGCGTTGGTAGGTGCTTGACTATCTGTTTGTTTTGCTCAATAGCTGCCTACTCAAGGTTAGGCAGTCACAGTTGCTCCGATGCCTGCTACACCGCCTCCGCCCACACCGCACCAGCCTTGGTGGCCGGTTGTAGCTTGGCGTTTGCTGCGGCAACGTTTTAGATTCTCGCGGGTCGAAACGCGGGGCTTTGTGGTGTTGCTATTGTTGATGTTGGGCGTGGCCGTGCTGCCCGTGCTACTACGCCCGGCCGACCCCGAATACCTGCCAGCTGCCGACCAACAGCAGCTGAATAAGTGGGCCGATGACCTGTCGGCACGGCTAGCAATTACCGATTCGGCCGAGCGGCAGCGCTATAGCAGCCGGCGCAACTACGGGGCCGAGCGGGCCAGCCGCTACCCGCAGGTGGCGCAAGTGAAGCTCGCGCCGTTCGACCCCAACGCACTGAGCGCTACCGACTGGGAAGCACGCGGCGTGCCGCATTTCGTGGCCGGACGCATTGTGAACTACGGCCAGAAGGCGGGCGGTTTTCGGGCTAAAGCCCAGGTGCAGCGTGTCTATGGCCTGCCCGATTCGGTGTATCAGCGGCTGGCGCCCTTCATGCAGTTGCCGGATGAATTGCCGGGGCGCAAAGACTACGCGGCGGCGAACGGGGCTGCGGGTTCGCCGTTTGGGGCTGGCAGCGCAGCCCGCCCAGCCCGTAAGCCAGCTCACTTACAGCCCTTCGACCTCAATAAAGCTGATACAACCCAGCTCCAACAGATTAAAGGTATCGGCCGGGGCCGGGCCAAATGGATAGTCATTCGCCGCAACGAACTGGGCGGCTATGTAGATGAGGCGCAGCTAGCTGACGTATTCGTGCTGCGCGACGCGCCCGATTTGGTAGACAGCCTGCACAAATACACTTTCGTGACTCCCGGTTTCACGCCCCAGACGGTGAATATCAATACCGCCACTTTTGATGAACTATGGCAGCACCCCTACGTGGGCAAGCCGTTGGCGCGCCTTATCGTGGCTTTCCGCAAGCAACACGGGCCATACAAAACGCCTGAGGATTTGCGGCAGATAAAGGTCTTGAAAGAAGAAAGCTTTGCGAAGCTGCGGCCGTATGTGCGGTGCGAGTAAGCCGTAGCTTATTCAAAATCTAGGTATTTATCGAAAAATGGTAGCACATGCTGATACATGCGCCCCATGCGGCCCATGATGCGGCTACCGTGGGTGCCTTCGTACTCCTCGGCCGTGTGCGGGATGCTGAATGAGGTTAGCCACTGGTCGAAGGTGTGGCAGGTGGGCGGAATGTGGCGCACCTCGTCTTGCGCGCCCCAGTCGAAGGCCAAGCCCCGTAGCTGCCGCAAGCTGGCGAGGTGCGTAGGCAGTAGATAAGTCGGTGTAGCAGCCACCCAGCGGGCCAGCGCCGCATCGCGCCGGGCCAGGCTGTCGGCCCCCAGCGAGCCCGGCAAGTCGGCTCCGAAGGGCATGGCTTTAGGATTGGGTGAGTAAGCGCGAGATACCGCCACTGTCGATAGCGCTGGGTGATTGAGCTTAGTCGTGCCCGTGGCCCGTAGCGCCACGGGTAGGCCAGGGCCAGGCAGGTAGCTAGGGTGTGGCCCCACCAGAGCGGGACTCAGGGCATAGGCCGCCGCCCAGTTGCCAGGGTAGTTCAGCGCCAGCCGCAGTGTGCCGCCTCCGCCCATCGAGTGTCCTGCTAGGCCACGGCTACCGGTCTTAGCCAGCGTGCGGAAGTTTTTATCAACGAACTGCACTAGTTCGCGGGCTGTGAAGTCGGCCCAAGGGCCATTGGTGGCTGAGTTGGCGTACCAGCTGCCGCCGAAGCGGGTTTGCTCGTTGGGCACTACCATAATGAAGGGCCGGATTTGCTTATTGGCAATAGCCTCGTCGAGCAGCAGTTTCATGCCGTCTTGGTTGAAAATCAGGCTGTCGTTCCAAGTGAAGCCGTGCAGGTAGTACACCACTGGGTAGCGCTTTTGCGGATTGGCCTCGTAGCCGGCTGGCAGGTACACGCTCACGCGGCGGCGCGGGTTTTCGCCGCCAGGGTTGCCGTGTAGTAGCTTCGAGTCGAGGTAAGTCACGACTACGTGGCCGGCCTGGACCGGTGGGGTCTGGGCGTGTAGGTGGAGGCTGGCGAGCAGCGTGAGCAGGAATAAGAATAGCTTTTGCATAGCCTGAATGCGGTATAGCATAGAGTGGCACTCCGTGCTGCTGCGCTAGCAGCAATCTGCTTTATTAGGGCTGTTAGATGTGTAATTGGCGCTTTGCGCCAGAACGGAGTGCCACTCCGTTCTACAGTACTACTTCTTAATTTCTGCTTTCAGCGCGGTGATGACATCCGTATCTGGCACGCAGTTTTTGAATTTGATGTCTTCCAAAATCTGCGGTAGCTCAGTGGCGATTTTTACATCGACCAAATAAGGCGGTTTGATGCGGAGCAATGCCGCAATAGGCTTGTCGCTAAAGCGCTTGTAGGTCCAGTGGCACCAGCCGATGCCCACGCTGGCGAGGTTGCGGGCGGCCTCGGCCATCCACTCAGGCGAGTTTTCGCCGGTTTCGCCCACCCACACCGGCACTTGCTGGCTTTCGCGGAAATGCAGCAAGTTGGCAATGGTGCCGAGCTGGTTGGCGTCGGGGTTGCTGGCATTGAGGGCGTTGCTGAGCGGGTACTTGGCCATGTTGTAACGGTGGGCGTTGTACACCAGGTTTTCGGGGTGGGTGAAACTGCTTTTCAGCATACCGTTGTAGTTGTTGCCGAAGCCGTTACCTTCGAGTAGCAGCAGGTGTTGGTCGCCCTCGGCGCGCACTGTGTTGATGAGGCGCTCCAGCATGTCGTGGATGGCGGGGTTACCGCCGGGCACGTTGTTGGGCTCATTTACGAGGTCATACATCGCAATGCGGCCGTCGTTTTTGTAGCGCCAGGCCAGCGTGGCCCACAGGCCATTCGTGATATCCTGGTAAATGGACTCTTTCCAGAAGTCGTTGGGTTGCAGGGCATCAGCGATGTTTGAGTCGGTGCCTTGGGCGCCGGGCGCGGCGTGCAGGTCAAGCAATACATACAGCTTATTGGCGGCGCACCAGCCCAACGTTTTGTCAATTAGCCGGATGGCTTCGAGCTGCTGCGGCTCGCGGAATAGCTCGCCTTTTTGTTGCCATTCCTTCAGCTTGGCCACGTAGTCGGCATAGGGCACCGTGCCGCGAATGACGCTATTGCGCACCGTTCGCTGGGCTGTTGTCAGAAACAAGTCGTAGTGCAACGGCAGCCTGATGCAGTTGAAACCCTGTGCGGCGATATAGTCGATATCGGCTTTTGTGATGAAGTTGTCGCGCCACTGCTGGTAGAATTTCTCTGCGTCGGCATCGCTCAGGCCGGCTTGGTAAAGCACTTTTTTCACTGAGCCCTGGGTGCCGCCGTAGCCGGGCTTCATCATGTAGCCTTCCTGCAACAGCCAGCCGCCCAAGTTCATGCCTTGCAACAGCATCGGCTGGTTTTGGGCGTTTACGATGGTGGAGCCGCTAGCGCGGAGGAGCGGGGCACTTTGCGACTGGGCGCAGGCGATTTCGGCGCTAAGTAGCAGCGCAGTGAGCAGCGGAAATATGGAGCGAAACATAGGGTGGGGAAGAAGGTAGCGCGAGCTTTCCAGTTTGTGAGCGAGCCATAACTCGCAGGTACATAAGCGAACGCCTGTTAGCGTGGATACCCGTTGCGCTCGCTTGCCAAGCCGGAGCTTGGCGTTACTTATGCCTTAGCGACTGCGCTACAGCTTGTTGCAGTAGCGGCTCCATCACACGATAGCCAGCCAGGTTGGGGTGCACGCCATCGGGGGCGAAGGTGGCAGGCAGGCCCTGCTGAGCGTCAGCCATGGCGGTGTGGTAATCGAGGTACACGAGGTGGTGCTGAGTAGCGTAGGCACGAATTTGCTGATTGAGGGCCACGATTTTGGGGGCTGGTTGCAGGCCTTTACGCCACCAAAAATCAATGGCTGGTAGCACCGAGCAGAGCACCACCCGAATGCCATGCGCCTGTGCCAGCTCGGTCATTGCCATAATGTTATGCAGCGTAGCTTCCTGGCTATACGGCCCGCCGTTTTCGGCAATGTCATTCACGCCACTCAGGATAACTACTACTTTGGGTTGCAGCGCGATAACATCGGGCCACATACGCAGCAGCATTTGCCCCGACACCTGACCGCTGATGCCTCGGCCGACGAGCTCGTAGGTATTGCCCGCAAAAAAGGCCGAATCAGTCTTCGGCCAAAAATCGGTGATGGAATTGCCCATGAGCACCACCCGAGGACGACTGGCGTTGGGGGCTGGTAGCTGCTGGTTGGCCTCGGCATAGCGAGCTAGCTTGGCCCAATCGGCCACAGGTGCCTGGGCGCGAGCAACTGCGGCTACTAGCAGGGCACCTCCGAGCAGCGTGAGGAAGCCAAGAAAGCGGGAATTACACATAGCAATGGCATCCTAGCGAGTTACCCCACCCCCTCTCCCGGAGGGGGTGGGGTAACTCGCTAGTTAATCACGTAAGTAGCAATAGAATGCGCCGGGCTGGTCGTGCTCGCAGCCTGGCCTTTCACCCATAGCTGAAACTCCTGAGGCTTGTCGCCGCTGTTCATCACCACTACGGCCACTTTGCCATCGGTATTGCGGAAGGCGGTGGCTTGCAACCAGTCGCGGTTGGTGGTGCTGGCGATGCGCTGGGCACCGGGGCGGATGAACTTCGAGAAGTGCCCGATGTAGTAGTAAATGTTGGTGTAAATGAGCTTGCCCGCCTTGGTATCGGCGATGATGGGGGCGAAGCAGAAGTTGCCGACGTGGTTGGGGCCACCGGTTTCGTCGAGCAGCACGTTCCAGTCGGTCCAGCCCACGGTGCCGGCGTTGAAGTCGTTAATCATCGAGTTGCCGTAGCGTTCGCCCAGCTTCCAGTCGTTCACGCGGGCGAAATCGAACTTTTCGATGCAGCCTTCGGTGAAAATCAGGTTGGTATTAGGATACGCTTCCTTCACGGCGCGCTCGTTGTTGAAGAGCATTGAGCTGCCGGTCCAGGTTTCGTACCAGTGGTAGCCGATGCCCCACACGTACTTGGCGGCCTCGGGGTCGTCGAGCACGGTGCTGGCGCGCTGGTACATCAGGTCGCGGTTGTGGTCCCAGGCAATGAGCTTTTTATCGCCCAGGCCGCCTTTTTGGAGTGTTGGCCCCAGAAAGCCTTTAATAAAATCGCGCTCTTCCTCGGCCGTGTACACGCACGATTCCCATTTCTGGGTGGCCATTTCCTCGTTTTGCACCGTCAGGCCCCAGATGGGCATGCCCTTCTGCTCATAGGTCTTGATAAACTTCACGTAGTAGTCGGCCCAGGGCTGCCGAAACTCGGGCAGCAGGTGGCCGCCGTGCAGCAGGTCGTGGTTGGTTTTCATGAAAGCTGGCGGGCTCCAGGGGCTCACAAAGAGCGGCAGCTTACCGCCCGCCGCCGCCATCGCCTGCTTGATGAGCGGAATTTTATACTTCTCGTCGTGCGCTACGCTAAAAGTTTTCAACGCGGCATCGCCCTCTTTTATGTACGAGTAGCTGTCGCTCGAAAAGTCGCAGCTACCAATATTCGTCCGCGCCAGCGAGTAGCCGATGCCCGAAGTCGGGTTATAAAATGCTTGCAGCAATTCCTGTTGCTGCGGTTTGGACAGCTTGGCAAAAGTCTCGGCCGAGGCATCGGTGAGCGCCCCGCCGATGCCCAGCACCGTCTGGAAAGATTTAGCGGGGTCAATAAATACACAAACCTGCGTTTCGACCGGCTGCGGAGCGGGCTGAAAGCTGAGGTCGGTGCCGGCGGCGAGGCGCTGGCTCGTGCCTTGGGCAGTAGTGTATACCTGCACTTTTTTGCCAGCGGCCGAGTAGGTGGGTTGGGCCACAGCGCGGCCGAGGCCAAGGGCCGACAGCAGCGCGAGGGGAAGAAGCTTATTGGTCATTAGAAGAAGTAATGGGTGGGAGTGAGGTAAAAAAGAATGTCATTGCAAGCGCAATGCAGTAATCGCACCCGAACGGCGGTCGAACAGGTACGATTGCTACGCTGCGCTCGCAATGACAAGCATTTACTACCACACGTAGGTAGCCACCGAGCCGCCGTAGAGCGAGGCGCTGGCTATTTTGCCCTTATACTGAATGTTGAAGTTTCTGAGCGTCGAGGCGGTGTTCACTACCATCAGCACGCGCTTGCCGGCCGGGGTTTTGTAGGCCACGTTGGGCAGGTCGGCGGGGAGGTTGGTAGCCACGCGCACCGAGCCGGCGGGTACAAATTTGCTGGCGTGGCCGATGGTGTAGTAGGACGAGTTGCGCGTCACGGTATTGCCCGAAATAGTGAGCGCGCCCAGGCACTGCGTGCAGCCGCCCGTGGTGTGCGGGCCATAGGTAGCGTCGCTGGCGAGGTTCCACTCCAGCACGTTCTTCGACCAGTTGCGCGGGGCGGCCACCTCCAGGTTGTTGGCGTGGTAGGTGAGGTCGGCCCCGAAGTTGCCCGGCGATTGTGTCCACTGCTCCGTAAAGTACACGTTCTTAGTGGGGTAGTTGTTGTGCACTTGGGTCAGGGCATCTATGGTGCCCCCGTATAGGTGGAAGGCCGAGCCGTCGATAAAGGGGCTGGCCGTCGCGTCGCTTAGTACGGTATTCACAAAGCTCAGCCCAGCCGCGTCGGGGTTGTGGTCATAGACCTGAATCTTGGTCGTGATGCCCGCCGCCTGAAATGCCGGCCCCACATAGGTCTTGATGAAGGTGGCCTGCTCAGCCCCCGACATCGACATGCTGGGGTTGTTGTTGGGGTTGAGGGGTTCGTTTTGCAGCGTTACGGCAGCAATGGTGATGCCCTGCGCCTGCATTCCCTGAATGTATTTCACGAAGTACTGGGCATAAGCCGAATAGTATGCAGGCAGCAGGCTGCCACCAATCGGACTGGTATTGGACTTCATCCAGCTTGGGGCCGTCCAAGGCGAACCCAGGATTTTGATGCTCGGGTTCACCGCCACAATCTCCTTCAACATGGGGATGACATATGCCATGTCAGGAGTCAGGCTGAAATTGGCTAGTGTGGGGTCGGGCGTACCCGAGTCGTCGTAAGTGTATACCTGGCTGCTGAGGTCCGACGCGCCGATACTAACGCGCAGGTAGCTGATGCCAATGCCATTGCCAGCAGTAGAAAACAGCTCCTTGAGCAGCGTAGCGCGGTCGGCGGCGGCCATCTGGCTCAGCACGTAGGCACTGCCCCCAGTGAGCGTAAAGCCGAAGCCATCCATGGTCTGGTAGGTCTGGGTGGTATCTACCGCAATGGTGGGGTCAGAGCTAGTAGCAGTGCTGAAATTTAGGCCCGTAGGCTGGTTATAAAGCAGTGCGCCTTTGTCAGGAGTAGTCAGCCACACGGCTACCTGGCTGGTGGTTGTAGTGGTGCCGCCCCCGGTGCCGCCGCCAGTATTGCCGCCGCTGTTAGGGTCAGTATTATCTTTCTTACAGGCCGCAGCTAGCAGGAGCAAGGCAGCTAGCAGTGGGCGAGCAGGCAGCCGGGTGGGAGAAAACGAGAACATAAACAAGGAAGAAAAAAACGAGAAATCAGGTAGTTACCCATCCAACAGCTAACTGCTGCTAAAAATGCCGGGGCGACTGCTGTAGCAATCGCCCCGGCTAAAGAGAGCTTAGTTTACCACCACGCGCTGGCTGGTGAGCTGGCTGCCCGCCTGCACGCGCACCAGGTACACGCCAGGAGCCAGGCGTTGCAGCGGAGCTAGGGCCAGCGTGTGCTCGCCAGGTGCTTGCGTAGCGGCGTCGAGCAGCAGCGCAGCCCGCTGGCCAACGCTGTTGAAGGCTTCCACGGTTACGGGCTGGGTCTGGTCGGCCACGGTGTACACGAGGCGGCTTTCGGCGGCTACCGGGTTGGGATAAGCCGAAGCTTGCAGCGAGGCCCCTGCGCTACGGGTAGCTAGCAAACCTTGACCTACCTGGTAGGTGAAGAACTGGTTGCCAGCGATGGTGGCAAAGTTGGGATTGGTGCCAAGGGCGGCAGTCTGGCCCGTAATCTGGGGCAGGGTTTCGGCCGTGAAGGAGGCATCGTCGTTCAGGAAGGCCACCATCATGCGGATGTTGGTGCCCGCCGCCGCGCCGCCCAGCGAAGCCAGCGGAATCTGAAACTCCCAGCCGGTGCTGGTATTAGCCGATACGCTGCCCGAAGCGCTGGTCATAAACGCGAAGCGAGCATCCACGATGTTGGTAGTGGCGTCGGTGATAACCAATGGAGTGCCCGCTTTGTCAGCTGGCCCCAGGTATTTGTCGGGGTAGTTGCCGGCGGTATTGGCCGTGGCCGTGTAGTCGAGCTTGCTGTAGTAGGTGGTCGAGCCACCCGTGCCCAGCGGCGAGGCAGTCACCCGGAAAGCGTAGTCTACGGGCATGTCCAGAGTGGGCTTGCTCCGCAGCTGTGAGGAAGTGTCATCGCCGCCGGGCAGCTGGGTGCCTGCTGCGATGCCCGTTTTGTTGGGCATATCCAGGTACAGCGCCAAGGCTTGGTAGGCGGTAGTTTCGGGCGAGCCTACTACCATTACGTTGAGAGTGGTAGCCGTGGTGCCGATGTACAGCGCCTTCAGGCCCCGGTCGGCGGTGGCGTGGGTGTTGGTGTAGGTGCCAGCGAGCTGGTACTTGCCGGTGCCGGCGCCGACTTCGGCCGTGTTCAGCGTGCCATCAACCGTGAATTGGGCCTGCGCTGTGAGCGAGCCCAGCGTAAGTACTGCGAGGGCCGAGAGAGTAGAAAACTTTTTCATGATTTGGGTGGGGAAAATGGTGAATCAGTGAGTTAGTGAGGTGGTGAAATAATGAGTGCTAAGATAATAAGTGACTAATTGAAAATCAGCATCTCATCACTCATTATTTCACCACACGTAGGTGGCGACTGCGCCTGCTGGCAGGGTAGCCTGGGCGGCCTGGCCTTTGTAGCTTAGGCTGAAAGCCTGGGGCGTAGGCTGGTCATTCAGCACCAGCAGCACGTGCTGGCCGGTGGGGGTTTTGTAGGCCACGTTGGGTAGGCCAGTTGCGATGGTCGAGTTGATGCGTACCGAGCCGGTGGGTACGAACTTGCTGGCGTGGGCCACCGTGTAGTAGGCCACGTTGCGGGTCACGGCGTCGCCGGGGGCCAGCGTGATGGCCCCGAGGCACTGATTGCAGCCACCCGGCGTGTGCGGGTTTTGCTCTGGGTCGGCAGCTAAGTTCCATTCCAGCACGTTTTTAGCCCAGTTACGCGGCGCGCCGACAAAAAGGTTTTTGACGTGCCAGCCGAGGTTGCCCTCAAACTTGCTGCGCGAGCCTACCCACTCTTCCGTGAAATACACATTCTTCTTGGGGAAGGCATCGTGCACCTTGCTCAGCGCCTCGATAGGCCCAGCGTAGAGGTGAAAAGCCGACCCATCAACGTACGGATTGGCCGTGGCATCGCCGAGCACCGTGAGCGGATATTCCGGCTTGTCGGCGTTGTGGTCGTAGCAAATAATCTTGGTTTTCAGCCCCGCCGCCTGGAAGGCCGGCCCCAGGTGCTTGCCGATGAATTCGGCTTGGGGCTCGGCCGGCATCAGCAGGCTAGGGTTGTTGCCGGGGTGCAGCGGCTCGTTCTGTACCGTAATGGCATCCAGAGTAATACCCTGCGCCTTCATGCCCTGAATGTACTTCACGAAGTACTGTGCGTAGGCCGGATAAAACTCTGGCTTGAGCGAGCCACCCTTGGTTTCGCCGTTGGTTTTCATCCAGGTCGGCGGGCTCCAAGGCGAGCCTAGTAGCTTGATTTTTGGGTTGATAGCCAGAATTTCCTTGAGCACCGGAATAAGATGTTGCTCATCGGGTGCCAGACTAAAATGCGCCAGCGTGGGGTCGGTTTCGCCGGCCGGGCGGTCGTCGTAGCTGAATACCTGCGCATCGAGGTCCGAGGCTCCAATGCTGAGGCGCAAGTAGCTCACGCCGATATCGGTAGCGCCGGTGCCGAATAGCTCGCGCAGCAGTTTGGCCCGCGCCGGGGCACTCATGGCGTGCAGCAGCTGGGCGCTACCCCCGGTGAGGCAGTAGCCAAAGCCATCCATCGTTTGAAATTGCTGGCTGTCATCTACGGCTATCACCGTGCCCGTGGGGGCTGCTTTCTGGAAGGCCAGCCCACCCGCCTGCAACTGCAATAGCTGAGTTTGGTCGGGGGTAGTTACCCAGGCGGCGATGCCAGATTTAGCGTTGGTTTTAGCGCGTTGGCCGTGGGCAGGCAGCAGGGCCAGCGTGAGCAGGGCACCTAGCCCCCAGCGGCAAACAGAAACAGATTGCATGAGCAAATTCAGAAAAGTAATGGGTGGGAATGGGTCGCAAAAAAGGCTGGTTCCAGCCCGCCACTCGAGCCTCTGGTAGCACCAGGCGGGCCGACAACGGGCTAAACCAGCCCTCCTTGGTAAATGAGTAGAAGAGTAATTGAGTAAAGCCAACTGGTGGATGGCTCACCTACTCACCTACTGCATCACTGCCGCTCCGGGGCCGGATAGTTCTTTATCCACTTTTTCCCAGTCCGGGCCCCGAAACGACAGGTTTTCTGTAGTGCTGCTAGCTAGTACGCAGCCAGGCAGCAGCACTTAATTGGGTACTAGAAGCCAGGATTTTGGCTGCTCTTGGGGTTAGTGTTCATTTCCGCTTGCGGAATCGGAAAGAGCAGGTAGTTCACGTCGCGGCTGCCGCGAAACAGGGCGATGCGGTCAAGCGCCGTAATAGTATGTACGGCCGAGGGGTCGGCGAGGGTGTGGCGGGCGTAGCGCACCAAGTCCCACCAGCGCTCGCCCTCAAAGGCGAACTCCAGACGGCGCTGGCGCTCTATCTCGGCGCGCATGGTTTGCTTGGTTGCGGCTTGGGGCGAAGCCACGGTGAGAGCCGCTAGACCAGCGCGCTGGCGCACCAAGTTCAGCTTGGCCAGCACGTCGGTCGAAGGGCCGGTTTGCTCATTCACCGCTTCGGCGTAGCTCAGCAGCACTTCGGCGTAGCGCAACACGTAGCAGTTATCCACCGAATTGAAGCCGTTGCCTATGCTGGTCCACTTGTACACGAAGGGACCGCGGTCGTTGGCATTCGCGCTAGGCGTCGAAGACGCAGGGTTTTTAGCATCGAGGTAGCTCACGTGGTCGCGCCCCACAATCTTGCCCGAGCTGTTGTTAATGTTGCCATTAAACGACCAGCGCTTATCATTTACGGTATCAGCAAAGCTGATAAGCTCGGTTGTCGGCACATTGAACTTGGCGTAAGAATACGTAGCAAAAGGCAGCGGCAATATCTCGTCGGCAATCAGGTCGTTGCCATCGGCTGAACCGGCAAACTGGATTTCAAACAGCGACTCCGGCCCCTTATTCTCGGCCGGATACAGCGACTTGAAAGTGGCGTTTAGCGGAATATTATTGGCGATGACCTTGTTGGCGGCCGCTTGGGCAGCGGCCCAGTTGCGCTGCGTCAGTTGCACGCGGGTCAGCAGGGCGTTAGCCGCATTTTTGGCGGCCCGGTTCGGGTTAGAAGCGGGCATTTGGATAGCGGCCCGCTGCAAGTCTGCTACTACCTGGTTATACACGTCGGCGGCGGCGGTGCGGGCCAAGTTCACTTCCTCAGGCGTGCTGCTCTCGGTAGGCTGTAGGCGCAGCGGCACGTCGCCATAGGCACGCACCAGCTGGAAGTAGCACAACGCCCGGACGAACCGAGCCTCGCCCTGAATCTGGCTGCGGCGGGCAGTGTCCATAGCCACGGTTGGTACATACTTGAGTACTACGTTGGCCCGGTTGATGCCCAGGTAGCACTGCCGGTACAGGTTGCCCACCTGCGAGGTGGTAGGCGTCCAGACGATGGTGCGCAGCGCATTCACGTCGTTGTTGGCACTGGTGCAGTTGTCGGTCGGCATCTCGCCGATGGTGTAGTAGTCCTGGCCGTAAAGGCCCGCGCCCTGCAACGCATCGTATACAGCCGTGATGCTGGCCTCAGCATCGTTGGCCGATTGAAAGAAGTTGGAGGCTGTGACGCTGGTTAGCGGCTCTTTTTGGAGGAAATTGCAGCTCGCTAGCAGGCCCAGGCCGCCGAGGGAAAGTACTAATAGCTTTTTCATGGGAATTCTATTGCTGAGGCGAAAGATTAGAAGGTGGCGTTAAGCCCTACCGTGTAGGTGCGGGCCTGCGGGTACACGCCATAGTCGCGGCCGAGGGCCGTGTTCGACAATGGGTCAGCGGCCACCTCCGGGTCGTAGCCCGAGTACTTGGTCCAGGTTATTAAGTTGAGGGCAGTAGCGTACACGCGCAGATTTTTGATGGCAGCCTTCTTCGAGATGCTTACCGGTACATTGTAAGCCACGGTTAGGTTCTTGAGGCGCAGGTAGCTGCCGTCTTCAATAAAGCGGGTCGACACAGCATTGTTGCCGTTCGGGTCGCCGAACACAGGGCGCGGAATATTGGTGTTCGTGTTGGTGGGCGTCCAGTGGTTGAGTACGGCCGTGCTCTGGTTGAGTGCGGTAGTCTGGCCTTCCGTGATGGTGCGGTTCTGGTTATAGATATCGTTGCCGAGGCTGCTTTGGAAGAATACGCTCAGCTCGATGCCCTTGTAGGAGAAGTTGTTGGTAAAGCCCAAAAACGCTTTGGGGTTGGGGTTACCAATAACGATGCGGTCGTTACCATCTACTTTGCCATCACCATTGGTATCCTGGAAGCGCAGGTCGCCCGCCTTAGGTGTATAGCCATTTTGCTTAGGCACGTTGGCACCGTCGGCATCTGACTGCACAATGCCGAGCACCTGGTAGCCGTAGAACGAACCAAACGGCGAGCCCGCCTGAATAATGTTGTAGTCGCCGATGATGGTACGCGGCACCTGCATGTTGGCTGCGTTGGCCTGGGTGCCCAGGTCGATTAGCTTGTTGCGGTTGCCGGTGATGTTGAAGTTGGTTGTCCAGCCAAAGCCGCCGTTTTGCGCTTCTACGTTGGTCGTCACCACCCCAATCTCGATGCCTTTATTCTCGGACTTGCCCACATTCTGAATCACATTCAGCGTGCCAGCTCCGGTGCTCTGCGGAATAGGCACACTGGTGAGCAGGTCGACAGTACGCTTGTTGTAAACGTCGAAGGTGAAGGTTACCCGGTTTTTGAACATGCCCAGGTCAATACCAGCATTGTATTGATAGGTAGTTTCCCAGCGCACATCGTTGCCGATAACGCTAGTTGAGCCGCCACCCACAATGGCCGTACCCGAGCCTTGGTAGTTGTAACCCAGGCTATAGGTCGAGAAACGGCTGTAGATAGGAATCTCCTGGTTGCCTACAGCCCCGAAGCTCGCACGCAGCTTCAAATCCGACACGGTGTTGCTTTCGGGGAAGAAATGCTCCCGTGAGATGTGCCAGCCCAGCGAAGCGGCCGGGAAATAGCCAAAGCGGTTTGCGCCGCTGAAGCGGCTGCTGGCGTCGGCCCGGAAGCTCACTGTGGCCAGGTAGCGGTCGTCGTAGTTGTAGATGGCCCGGCCGTAGAAGCTCAGCAACGACCATTGCTCTTCGTAGGAATACGGGATGCCGTTGGCGGTAGCGCCGGCGCTCAGATAGGGCACCGCGTTGGAAGAAAACCCTTTGGTGCTGCCTCCGGAGGTGCGGCGGTCATACGCCTGCATCGACTCGCCACCGAGCAGCGTCAGGTGGTGCTTGTCACCGAAGTTCTTATTATAGGTCAGCGTGTTTTCGTTAAGCCAGCTCAGCGACTGTGAGTTGCCTACCGAAGCCTGGCCCTTGGTGGAGGGGTCGGCCGCCGAGGTGCCCGGATAGTTGGTGCTGTAGAAGGAGTTCTCACCCGATGTGCGGAAGTCGATGCCAAACGTCGAGCGGAGGGTCAGGTCTTTCAGCACATCGAACTCAGCGTACAAGTTGTTTTGCAACTGATAAACGACGGCCTGGTTGCTGGTTTCAAGTAGGTTGCCGACTGGGTTGTCCGACAGGGTGTAGGGGTTGGTACCGTAGGTGCCATCGGCCTTATAAATCGGGATGGTCGGAATCTGGGTCAGCGCTCCGAGTACGGTACCCGAGTTGCCCAGCGCTGCTTCCGAGCGCACCGAGCCATTGGTGTGGGTGCGGCTAGTGTTGAGGCTAGTGCCCACCCGGAACCGGTCGGTGACGCGCTGGTCGAGGTTAATCTTGAAGTTGTAGCGGTCGAAGCCCGAGTTGATGTTAATACCAGTTTGCTGGAAGTAGCCGCCGCCGATGTAGTAGCGAGTTTTCTCAGTACCGCCGCTCACGTTGAGCTGGTAGTTTTGCTGGCCAGCCGGCCGGAAAATGGCATCCTGCCAGTCGGTGTTGTAAGGGCCAGGGTTGGCGGGGTCGGGGTTAACAGGGTTATTGGGGTCGGCAAAAGCCGCCGCACGACCCGAATTAGTGAGTATCTCGTTATACTCTTTAGCAAACTGCTGAGAGTTGAGCACGTCCAGCTTTTTGCGCAGGTACTGGCGGCCATAATAGGCGTTAAGGCTTACCTGGGCTTGGCCCACTTTGCCACGCTTGGTCGTAATTACTACTACCCCGTTGGCAGCCCGCAGCCCGTAAATAGCCGACGCCGCCCCATCTTTGAGCACATCGATGCGCTCTATATCGTTGGGGTTAAGGCTGGTTAGCGGGTTGAGACGCTGGCTGTTATTATTGATTTCCTGCTCGTAGTTCGGCAGTATCGGAATGCCGTCAATCACGTACAGCGGCGAGCCATTCAGGTTTACGGAGGAATTGCCCCGGATGCGCACGTTGATGGCCGCGCCGGGTGCACCCGAGCCCGCCGTTACTTGTACCCCCGGTGTCTGCCCCTGCAACGCCTGGTCGAAGCCGGCTACCGGCTGGCGCTCGATAGCTGCCGCGCCCACCGACGATACTGCCGTGGTGAGGTCTTGGCGGCTCTGCGTGCCGTAGCCTACCACTACTACTTCCTTCAGGGACTGCGTATCGTCTTTCAGGTTGATGTTAAAGGTAGTAGTGGTGCCCACGGCTACCTCCTGCCGTACAAAGCCTACTGAGCTGAAAACCAGCGTACTGTTTTCAGGCACTGTCAAAGAAAAGTTGCCATTGCCATCGGTGGCAGTGCCGTTGGTGGTGCCCTTCACGAGCACCGTCACGCCGGGCAGCGGCTCGCCGTTGTTGCCAGTCACATGGCCCGTCACGCGGATATCCTGTATGGCCCCTGCTGTGGTGGTAGAGGGTGGCGTGCTAGTAGCACCCGGGGTGCTAGTCACTACAAAGTAGTTGGTGCGCAGCTCCTTAAACTGGAGTGCTACCTGCGGCAGCACGGCCGCCAGGCGGTCGGCCAGGGTGCCCGCCGTAAAGCCTTGCTCTACTACGCGCTTATTTTCTACCAGATTGCTCTCGTAGAAAATGGTAGCGTGGTAGTCGTTTTCCCACTGCTTCAGCAGGGTTTTGAGGAGTACCGCCTTGGCCGCGCGTGGCGCTTCGGTGGGGGTGCTCTGGCGCATGGTGTTCACGGCCAGAAACTGTGCATGGGCCGGGGTGCTAAGTAAGTGCAGCACAGCCACGCTCGCCGCCAGGCACGCAGGGCGTGCAACCGGCCAGCCCAGGTAAGTAAGGGGTTTGTTCATAAAAGGGTGGGGAAAAAGGGAATCAAAAGCTTATTGTTGTTCAGTCAGGGTCAGGCGGTTGCCTTCCCTGAGAGCGCGCAGGTGGAAGGTTTCTTCCAGCGATTGCAGCAGCACGTCGAGGTCGCGCACGGGCACGGTGCCTGTCACTTTGCGTTGGTTGAGCTCGGGCGTGGCTACTACTACTTCGAGGCCGTAGGTGTCTTGCAAGCGGGCAGCCAGCTCAGCAATTGTAGTTTCGTCGAGCACCAGCTGAGCGTCTTTCCACGAGGCATAAGGGGCGGTATGCACCTTGCGGTAGGCCGTCACGACGGGCTGGGCGGGTTGGATTTCGCGGGTTTCGACCAGCTCGCCGGGCTTCAATATCACGTCGGGGTGCTGGCGGTCGTCGAAGCTCACGCGCACCTTGCCCGACAGCAGCACCACCCGGCCTTGGTCGCGGCGGCGCGATACGGTGAACTTCGTACCTAGCACCTCCACGTTGAAGCCCGCGGTGGTGTGCACCACAAAGCGCTGATTATCGGCCTGGTGCTGCACGGCAAAGTAGCCTTCGCCATCTAGCCATACTTCACGGGGCTTGCCGGGTGCCCAGGCGGCCGGGTAGTGCAGGGTCGAGTGGCCATTCAGCATCACGCTGCTACCATCCGAAAGCTGCACCGTGCGCGTCTGGCCATAGCTGGTCGCAATGGTCTGGCTGGTTGGAGCTTGGTGCGTCGATAGCCACCAGCTGCTGCCAGCCAGCACCGTGCCAGCCACGGCGGCAGCCGCGGCCCAGCGCCGCCAGGCCGGGGCCGGCGCAGCAGTAAGGTGGCGCTGATTAAGCGGGCTGAAAGCCAACTGCCCGTGCATGCGCGTCAGTAGCGCCTCGTAGTCGGGGCTATCGGCCAGAACAGGGGCGGGCTGAGCCGCCAACTCTTCCCAGTGCTGGAGCATCCAGTGCTGGGCCAGCAGCTGATGCGCCGGCTGGGCCAGCCAAGTGCGCACCGCCACAGCCTCAGTTTCGGAGGCCGTGCCACGCACGTAGGCAGTAAATAATTCTTGGGTAATGTCTGGGTTCATAAGCGGTTATGCCGCTGGGGAGGTTGGCAAAAAGCCTAAAAAACAGAGGTGGCAGCACTTTTTGCCTTAGCCAACCGTGATACGGATACCACAATCGTTTGCAGTACTACACGCTGCGCCGGCCCTCACCCTTAGTGGCGAAATAATTTTTTTTCAAGAAATAAGTAAATACACTGAAATAGTGGCAGTTGTATTTTAAAAAATACTCACTTTGCCATTCGGCCACATTTTTCCCACTCACCAAAAGTGATTCTCTGGTTCAGGGGTGCAAAGCGCTGCTTCGCAAATCGGGGCCGAAGCAACGCTGGCCGTTGGGGCGTGGTGCCTAGCGCCCCGTCCGGCGTGGGCGCACCATTTGCTCGGTGGCCGGCAGCAGCACATTGGTGCTCTGGGCCAAGTTGGCCAGTGAGTCGGGGGCGGCGGTGCGGCGGCCATCGAGAGGGGCATACAGCTCCAGGCTCGATTTGAGCAGCGAGTCGGCCGCTAGGGTGCGCAGCTCGTCGGCATTCATGCCGGCCCTATAAAACAGCCAATTGCGGTACTGCGCCTTGTGCGGGGCGCGGGAGCCACCCAGCCTAAGCTGGCTTAGGTGCAGCTGCTCAAGCAGGCGGCCCACCTCAGCCCCATCGAGGTAAAGCTGGGTTTCGCCTCTGGCAAAATAATGCGTTAGGGCCACCTGGTGCCAGCGGTTGTCGTTCACGCGGGCTGGGCTGCTGAGGCGGCCAAACTTGGCTGAGGTGTAGGTAAGCACGCCGCTGGGCGCAATACTGATGCTGCCCGCCAGCGTAGTACTATCGTGCAGCAGTAGCAAGCGGCCGGTGCCCGCCGTGCGAAAGCTGATAACCTGCGTGAATGGGTGCACCAGCGCCTCGGGCACCAGCGTAAGCTCCACAGCTGGGGCCAGCCGCACGCCAGCCGTGACTTGGCGGTGGGGTAGGGGTTTGCCAGCTCGCAGGGCATCGAAGAGCGAGGGTACCCAGGCGTGGGCCAGCTCGGCGTGGCCGAGGTCGTTGGGGTGCAGGGCATCGTCGAAGTAGCCGGGTGCCCAGTGGCCTTGGCCATCATCCACGGCCCCGAGCAGGTTCACGGTGGGCACGGCCCAGGCGTGCAGCAGCAGATTCATCTGCTTGATGAAGGCGTAATCCTCGGCCGTGTAGTCGTTGCGGGTGTAGCTGTTCGTGACCACCGGCACCATGCCCTGCGCGCGCGCTTTGGCAATGAGTACCTGCATATTATCCCGAAACTGGTCGAATTTGGGCTGCCCGCCGCCGTGAATGCCTTCATTGCCCAGCGCCAAGGCGTACACCACGTAGCGCCCTTGCTGGGGCGGCAGGTCACGCTCCCAGCGAGCCAGCACTTTCAGAGTGTTGTCGCCGGGAATGCTGATGTTGGTCGTGGTCCAGGGGGTGCCTTGGCCAGCGGTGGCGCGTTGCGTCAGCAGCTTGGCGTAGCGACTGGGGTAGCCGTATTTATTGGTAGCGCCCTGCCCAAAGGGCACCGACGAGCCAAAAAACACGATTTTTAAATCATCGAGCGCGGGCTTGGCCACAGAAGCCAGTGTGTGGCTAGCTGCATCGGCCACCGAGCGCGCTGGCCAAAGCTGACTGATGCCAGCTCCTAGCAAGGAGAGAAGGAAAAGCTTTTTGAGCATAGGGTAGGGGTACAAATACTGCCGCGAAGGTCAGCAGCAAGAGTACTACACCGCACCGGGCCGGTTGCCCTTAGTTAAGAAAGCGCAGCAGCGCAAACTTGCCAGTTTGTGCTACTGGCCCAGCGCCATTGCCAGCAGCAGGCCCAGTACCCCGCCGCCGTGCAGCCGGAAGTAGGTGCGCATAGTTTTGAGGGCCTGCATAATGTGGGCTTCCACTGTTTTGACCGACACCCCCTGACGCTCGGCTATTTCGGGGTAGGAGAGGCCAAGCTGGCGACTTAGCACGAATACCTCGCGCTGTTTGGGCGGCAGGCGGTCAAGGGCAGCTTGGTAAAGAGCTTCCATTTCCTGATACTCGGCCTCGTTGGCCACGCTGGCGGGGCCGGCGGCCGCTGCCTGGCCGTGCAGGCGCAGGTGGTGCTGGTCGCGGCGCAGCTCGTTGAGCACGGCGTGGTGGGCGGTGGTAAAGAGGTAGCCCTTCAGGGGTACATCGTCGCGCAGCTGGGCGCGCTTTTCCCAGATTTTGATAAAGCACTCCTGCACGATTTCCTCGGCTGCCGGGCGCGACTTGAGGTAGCTGAACGCAAACCGGTACACCAGCGCGCTGTAGTGCCGAAACAGCGCATCAAATGCCCGCTCGTCGTCTTGCTTGAGGCGACGCAGGCAGTCGGATTCCGAAAAATCGCGCGCTATTTGCACTGGGTGGGTAGATGGAAGCTGGGAGAATTACTTTCGTGACCGAAAACTACCGAAAGGTACTATCCGGCAGATTAATTTTTGCTGATGGTCGTTAGGTTGTACGTAATTGCCAGCCGGGCCGCTAGCTTGCACTAGTTGGATAGGTAAATAGCCCGGTATTCGAACTGGCTGATACAAGCTAAGGGCTTGATTTTTTGCAGGTCATCATCGGCATATATCGCTGGGCTGCTAGCCCGGCACTCGGCGGGCACAAGTAAACCAGCAACTGCTTTTTTTGCTTTTTTTCGTAATTTCTCATGGCTACTCGCCGGGCATCCATCACCGATTTAGCGGCCGCACTCAACCTCTCGCCTTCTACCATCTCGCGGGCGCTCTCGGGCCACAAAGACGTAAGTGAGGCCACCAAGCAGCGCGTGCGGGCGCTGGCCGCCGAGCTGCGCTACCAGCCCAACCAGCTGGCCGCTGCCCTGCGCCGGGGCCGCAGCAAGATGCTGGGCGTAGTGGTGCCGCACATTCAGGGGCATTTCTTCCCCGAGGTGGTGCACGGCATCTCGGTGGCGGCCAGCAAGGCGGGCTATCAGGTGCTCATCTGCCAGTCAAACGAAGACGTGGAGCAGGAGCGCCAGCACCTCGACCTGTTTATGAATGCCCAGGTCGAAGGTATCCTGGTGTCATTGGCCGAAACTACGAAGGACTTTTTTCACTTCGAGCAGGTGCGCGCCGCGCAGGTGCCACTCGTGTTTTTTGACCGGGCGGTGGAGGGCTTTGAGGGCGAGCAGGTGCGGGCCGTGGTGCTCGACGACTACCAGGGTGCGTACCAGGCCGTGACGCACCTCATCGGGCAGGGCTGCCGCCACGTGGCGCACTTGGCTGGCCCGCAGCATTTGGGCATCCACAAAAACCGACACCAGGGCTACCTCGATGCGCTGGCAGCCCACGGCCTGCCTGTTGCAGACGAGCTCACCGTGTTCTGCGAGATGAGCCGACGCGGTGGCACCCAGGCCACGCGCCAGCTGCTCAAATTGCCCCAGCCACCCGACGCCATTTTCTCCTCCAACGACCTGGCGGTGGTCGGGGCGCTGCAAGTGCTAAAAAAACAGGGCCGCCGCGTGCCCCAAGACGTGGCCCTGGTCGGCTTCAGCAACGAAGCCTTCACCGAGCTCACCGAGCCGCAGCTCAGCAGTGTAGACCAATGTTGCGGCCAGATGGGCCAAACTGCCGTGCGCCAGCTGCTCCAAATGATTCAGCGCGACACGAAGCGTGGGGCTGCTAATGCTGCTAAAAATGTGGTACTCAAACCTAAGCTGATTGTGCGAGAGTCGTCGGAGCGGCGGTAGCGACAAAATGCTCAGAAGCTATTGGCAACTCGGTTATGAAGCTTAGCAAGCTATTCCTGGCACTAGGTGGCACCTGCATGTTTGGCGGACTGCTACTCACTAGCTGCGCAGACAAAAAGAGTAGGCAAGTCGTTGGAAGTGGGCAAACTTCTGCTAATAAGCAACTTGCTGAAGATAGGCAAGCTAGTCCTGAGCTGAATTTTCTGCGGACTAAGCGCTATAAATATGTTACTAGAGTAGCCGCTATACCAGCAGCGGCACTGGTGGCTATGGAAGGCCACTCGCAGCTTTGCGACACGGCATCGGGGATACCAATTAATCTATCCGATGTGCATATAACAGGTTTAAAGGAATGCACTAGGAAACTGAATTTCGCGCTGGTAGGCGATACCTGTTGCTTGATTGTTTACCGCCAAGGCGGAAGAGGCGTGCACGATGTTATCTATTATGCCCATTATCGTGGCAAATATTCTTTTACTACAAATGATGCGCTTGACTATCTTGATGATACAGTACAGCTTGCCCGCTTTTTGCAAAAACAGCCTCCTGTTGAAAAAGTATACTCCGATAAAATTGCCCCGCCACCGCCCTGGCCAACAAACAGCCACTCCTTAACAGAAAGCCCCTTGCCTCAGTAAGAGCGCAAGGGGCTTTCTGTTAAGGAGCTAAATATTAATCACTTCTTCTCTGCGCCCATTTCCAGTCGGCGCAGCTTGTCAGCTTTCCAGGCAGTGATGGCTACTACCAGCATCGTCATTGTCCCGCCGAAAACTACGCTCCACACGGTGCCCATAAACTTGGCTGCTGTGCCGCTTTCAAAGGCTCCGATTTCGTTGCTGGAACCGATGAAAATGCTGTTTACGGCCGATACACGGCCTTTCATGTACTCGGGGGTGAAGGTGTGCACCAGCGTCTGGCGCACGATAACCGATACCGAATCGAACACGCCCGTCAGGAACAGCAGGAACAGCGACAGATACAGATTGGTGGAGAGCGCGAAAGCCACCGTGGCCGCGCCAAAGCCAGCTACGGCCCACAGCATCTTGCGGCCCGCGCCTTTTTTAAGGGGCGAGAAGGTGAGGAAAATGGCCATTGCCACCGAGCCCACGGCCGGCGCGGCGCGCAGGTTGCCGAAGGCACCGGGGTCGTGCAGCACGTTGGCCGCGAAGAATGGTAGTAGCGCTACCGCGCCCCCAAAGAGCACGGCAAACATATCCAGCGACAGCGCGGCGAGTATCAGCTGGTTGCTGAAAATGAACTTGATACCGCTGGTGATGCTTTCGCTCAAGGCCAGGCGCTCGCCCTCGATGGGCGGCAGCTCGCGGCTGGCAATACTGATGAAAAAGAGTAATGCCAGCCCCTCCATCACGGTATCGACCCCATAGGCAAACTCGATACTCATGTACTTGAGCAGCAGCCCGCCTATGGCCGGCCCCAGCACTGCCGAGGCCTGCCAAGTGGTTGAGCTCCACGTCACGGCATTAGATAAAAAGCTACGGTCGGGCAGCAGCTGTGGCATAAACGCAAACAGCGACGGCCCCATAAAGCCCCGGGCAATGCCGCTCACGAAAATAACCAGATACAGCGGCCACACGATGGTGGCATGCGCAAAATCAAGGTGTACCCGGCCCCGTGCCAACAGGGATTCTTGCAAAGGATGCGCCAGCCACCACAGCGTGACGGCGCACAAAAACAGCACCAGCACGGCCGGCACCACTATGCGCTTGCGCCGCACCGAGTCGGCCACGTGCCCGGCAAAAAGCGACACCGTAATGCTCGGAATAGCTTCGGCCAAACCGATAAGGCCCAGCGCCAGCGGGTCGTTGGTGAGCTTAAAAATCTGCCAGCTCACAACCACGCCTTGTATCTGGGTGGCTACCGAAAACAAGGCGCGGGCCGAGATATAGCGGCGAAAATCGGGCAGCCGCAACGCGGCATAAGGGTCAGGCGGCGCGGTGGCCGGCGTGGTTGGGTTCATAGGCAACTAGTACGAAAGACGAAAAATAAACCGCCTGACTAGGCAAAAGTATGGCTTACCCCAGCGGGCAGCGGCCTTATCTTGCCAGTCGGTGACCATATTTTGGCTTATAACCTCGTCTATGTCAGTTCTTAGCCTCACTCTTGCCCACCGCCCCGATTTAGAAATGGTCATTGCCCGCTGGCAGCGCGAAACCACGCCCGCCGAGCTGCGCCGCGACTACCTCGCCATTCGCACCCTGGCCGACGAAACTCACTGCGGCCAATGGCTGCTCGACCTGCGCCGCCGCGAAGATGTGACCGAGCCGCTGGTTAATACCTGGTTTGGCCACGAGTTTGCGCCCTCACTACGGGGCCGCTACGAGGCCCCGGCGCGGCTGGCATTTCTGGTGTCACCACTGCGGGCGCAGCAGCCGGTAATGGCTACGATATCGGCTGAGGAGACTGATTGTCTGGTGGCGACGTTTGTGGAGGAATCGGCCGCCTGTGAGTGGCTGGTGGGAAATGTAAACAAGTAGCTCGGACTCGCAGAGCCCAGTCTACTGCACTTCCTCCCGCGTCAGCGCCTCATTCAGGCAAATAGCCGCTTTGCTACCACTTGCCGCTGCCAGCAGCGCCTGCTGCTGACCCGGCACCATGTCACCGGCTGCATAAAGGCCGGGCACAGTAGTCTGAGCCGTTTTATCGACCCACACCGCGCCCTTGCCGGTGATGCGGGCACCCAGCTCAGCAGCCAGCGGGCTGCGCTGCTCCTGCGGCGGATGCAGGAAAAGCGCATTGCGGTTGAGGTAAGTGCCATCGGTGAATTCTATGCAGCGCATACCGCCCTGAGCGGTGCCCACCAGCCGGACAATGGGCTCCTCACGCACAGCTATGTGCTGGCGGCGCAGACGCTGCCGGGCGTAGTCGGTGAGGTGGCCGGGGCCGTCGGTGACGACGACCACATCCTTGCTCCAACGGCTGATGAGCAAGGCCAGCCCCACTACAGCTTTGCCCCGGCCGTACACGGCCAGCGGTTGGTCGCGCACTTCGTAGCCATGGCAGTAGGGGCAGTGCAGCACGCTGCTGCCCCACAGCTCGCGGAAGCCCGGCAGCGGCGGCAGTATGTCCTCGACGCCGGTGGCCAGCAGCACCCGCCGAGCAGTGAGCTGCGTGGCATGACCCGTGTCAGTTTCGGCAGTGGCCCGGAAACCGTGCGCGAGTTTGGTGAGCGCTTTTATTTTCAATTCCTTCACCGCTACGCTGGGGTAGGGGGCCAACTGCTCGTGGCCCAGGTGCAGCAGCTGGGTTGGCCGGATGCCATCGCGAGTGAAGAAGCTGTGCACGGCCCCCGAGGGCGCATTGCGTGGGGGGCCGCCATCGGCCAGCAGCACGCGGCGGCGGCAGCGGCCCAGCGTGAGGGCGGCACTCAGGCCGGCGCTGCCGGCGCCGATGATTAATACGTCATAATCGAAGCTCATAAAACACCAGCTAGATAGCACTTGGCATAAAACCAGTTTGCTTAAACAGCAAAGGGCCAGCCGAAGGTTACGTGATAGGTGCTGGTGGGCGAGCCTTGTAAAGGAAATAAGTGCTGATAATTATGCGCAGATTGCTACTATGTAGGCAACCTATTGTTCATCTTAGCAGTTGAAGCCTAACCTTCCCTCCAAAAATCCTAACCTATATGCGCTATGTACTGTACCGCCGTTTACTGGCGAGCTTGTTGGTAAGTGCGTCGGGCCTGGCTATGCCAGCACTAGCCCAGACTACTGCCGTGGTTACGCCCGCTTCTGGGGCACAAGCTAGTGCGGGGCAATTCGCCCAGCTTTGCGAGACCAAGCTTAAGCTTGCGCCCGAGCAGGCATCGTCGCTGCACACCTACCTCGACCAGGAAGTAACCTACCTGAATGTGCTAGCCAAAAACGGCCTCACCGCCGATACTCCCGACCTCACCGCTACCGAAAGTGGCCAGCTCGACCAAGTGGTAGCCAAAATGCTCGCACCCGCTCAACTGCGCGACTACCAAAAATTACGTCAGACCCCGCAGGCCCAAACCTACCTGCGCGATATGGCCCTGCTGCCCGACAGCCCCGAAAACTTCGCCAAAACCAACAAAGCCAAGCAGCGCCGCAACGCGCAGATGATGGCCCAGCGGGCCGACGCGGCAGAATAGGTTTATGTAAAGTGGAGTGGTAATCCGCTTTGTTTTAGGTAACGCTGTTTAGCAACTCATTCTTCGAGTCAGGCTGAACGCAGTGAAGCACCTTGCGGGCGTCGTTGTCAGGCATAGTTGATTACTGCGCCAAGCAAGATGCTTCGACAAGCTCAGTAGGAGAGACTACTGTAAGTAGTCCTAAAAAATAGTGTTCAATAAAAAGGCCCCTTCGCAACTGCAAAGGGGCCTTTTTATGCAATACCAGAAGCTACGTCAGCCTATTCCTTGGTCAGGTGCAGCACCTGGCGCAAGGCACTGCCATCGGCTCGCTGGCCGCTCACCACGAGCAGGTAATTGCCGGGCGTGGTGCTTTCTAAATCGAGCGGCTGAAGCTGGCCGCCGGGCAGCTCCCACTGGCGGCTGGCGCGGCCGGTGGCATCGAGCAGGCGCACTTGGTAAGTGGCGGTGGCGGGCAGCTGGCTCAGGTCGAGGCTGGTGCTGAGGCCGGCCACGGGGTTGGGGAACAGGCTCAGGCTGCTGGTGCTGGAGGCTTCGCTAAACGACACGGCACGCACCGGCGAATAAGTACTGCGGCCATCGGTATCGACTTGACGCAGGCGGTAGTACACTATTGAGCCTACCGCAACGGCATTAGGGTCGGTGAAGCGGTAGGTGTGGGCCGCTGCCGTGCTGCCCTGGCCGGCCAGCTGGCCGATGGCAACGAAATCGGCCAGCTGGCCCGTGCGGCTGCGCTCTACCGAGAAGTAGGCGTTGTGCTGCTCGCTGGCGGTGGTCCAGTCGAGCAGGGCGCTGCTGCCGCTGGGGCGGGCCGTGAAGGCGGTCAGCGCCACGGGCAGCGGGCTGGCCGTCATCGGAATAGTATACGTGGCAATGTTGTTGGAGCCTGCGCCCTCGCTATCTACGGCTGTGTAGGTAAACGTGGTAGACATCACAGAGGAGCTGCCATTAGCCACATAATACACGGCCCCGCGCTGGGCGTAGGGAATGACCTGGCCAGGCACAATGAGGGTGCCGGTGGGGCCGCCCAGGCGTAGCACACCTTCGGCGGGCACGGTCGGCACCACGAAGGAGGCCACCGAGGCGCCGGAGTTGACGAGGGTCGCATCGAGTGGGTCGAGGTTAGTAGGTGCGCCGCCGTAGGGCACGCTCGGCGACTGCGTTGTGGTCATGGCTTGCAGGTTGACGCTGCACGTGCCGAAGTACACATCATCGAGGCCAAAGTCGTTGCCACCCGAGGCGCGGTTGATGTCGCGCACCTCAAACGTAGCCGTGCGGCTGGTACCCGAGTACCACACGCCCGAAAACTGCCGATAAGTGCCTACGGTAGTCGGCAGCGTGGTCGATACCGAAGCCGACTTGCCATTGATAACGAAGCCCAGAATGGCGGGACTGTTGGAGTTCACCGACTGCGCCCAGCCCGAGAAGGTATAGTAACGGTCGGGAATCACGGTCACGACCTGCGAATACACTTTGCTTTGGTTGGCGGCCCCGTTCACAATCATGAAGTTGCCGCTACCGCCCCGGCCATTGCCCGAGAAGCTGCCGTGGTAGTAGTTGGCATCGGTATCGACGGCGTAGGTGGTTTCGGGTTGCAGGCCCGCCGAGTTGGCTGTGCCGTCTGATTTCGTGCGTGGCACGAAGGTGTAGGCCGAGGTAAAGCTGCCATCGTTGCCGGCCTCAAAGCCGGGGTTGGCCAGCAGGTTGGGGCCGGTGGCCGAGCTGCACACCGTGGCGGGGTCATATACGTTGATGCTTACCGTGGCTGTGTTGGAGCAGTCGGTAGTCGAGCCCGAAGAGCACACTTTATACACAAAGCTGTCGGCACCTAGGTAGCCGTTAGTAGGCGTAAATGTGTACGAGCCATCGGCCGACAGCGACAGCGTGCCGTGGCCGGGGCCAGTTACGAGCGTCGTGGTAAAATTGGTCGTGTTGCTGGGGTTTAGGTCGTTGAGTACCACGTTGCCCGAGGTGGCGGTGTTCTGCTTGGCATCGAGGCCGTCGTCGTTGGCCACGAAGCTGTTGCTGGCCACCACCGGAATGGTGTAAGTTGCCGAGTTGCTAATCGTGCCGGCCGCGTTCTTGGCCTTAAAGGTGAACGTGGCATTGCCCGTAAAACCCACCGTAGGCCGGAAGGTCAGCAGGTTGGTGTTGGCCGTCGGCACATCATAAGAAGGCGTCACGGCCGTGCCATTGTAGTAGAGCGTGCCATTGGCAGCGGGCTGCACCGTGAAAGTGGTAATGCTGCTGGCCGGGTCGCTGGCCGCCTGCGGCGAAGTCAAGCTGGGGTTGAGGGCCACGGCCGGGTTGGAGGAACTCGTGCCAGAGGCTATTTTCTGGTTGGTAACGTCGTAGGCGGTGGGCGCGGTCGTCACGGCCACGATACCCGAAAACTCCGAGGTGCCGAGGCTAGCCGCCGTGGCCGTGCCGGTGAGACGGGCGGTGCCGGCTGCCAGTGCATTGCGCTGGTCTACGGTGAGGCTGTTGAGCGAAATCTGCGCCGCGAACGGCACACCCGAGCCGCTGCCCTGCGCCACGCCGTTGATGGTGCCCGAGTAGCTGGTCACCGAGTCGGTGCGCGTCACCAATACCGAGCCCAGGTATGAGCTGCCTTGGCCAAAGTTATTGCCATTGGTGGGCGACGAAACCGCATTCGGCGTAGCCAAAAACAGCTCCACCGTGCGCCCCGTAGTCACGAGGCCGCGCACCGTGAGGACAGTGCCCTTCAGGCTGGCCGTTTTCAGGATGGGGTAGTTGATAACCCCGTTGGCCCCGGTGGCGGCCGCGGCCGGCGAGCCTACCAGGGTGCCATTGAGCGTCACGTAGGGCGAAGTGCCTATGTTGGCATTGGTGCTGCTGCTCACAATGTGCAGGTCGATGCCCAGCTGCCCGCTGGCGGCGGCTCCATTGGTGGCGGCTATGCTGCCGTTGCCATAAATCGAGTTCTGGCTGATAACCGACGTGGTGGCCCCCGAGGTCACCATTACGCCCGCCCCGTAGTTGTTGTAGATAATGTTCTGGCTGATGGTGTTGCCCGAGCCATACACCCGCACCCCCGCCGTATTGCGCGGAATGGTCGAGGTGTTGCTGCTGCCCGCCCCGTTGCCAGTTACCGTGTTGCCCGTCCAGGTATTGCTGCCTGCCGAGTTCAACCCATCGATGCCTGCTCCGAAGTTGTTAATCACCAAGTTATTGCTAACCAGCGAGCCGCTGCCCTGCACGTCGACGCCGCCCATGGTAGTGTCGCCGGTGCCGTTGTTGCGCACCTCATTCTGGCTGATGGTGGCACCCGTTACGCTGCTGTTGAGCGTGAGACCTTTGCCGATGTTGTAGGCAAACAGGTTGTTTTGCACCAGCAGGCTCCTGCCGCCCGTCGCCCG
>CAXUKA010000031.1:0-30663 GCA_964251335.1 uncultured Hymenobacter sp. | reverse complement strand
GGTAGAGGTTGTATCAGTGACGCCATTTGTATTTGATGAGCGCTTGCGACCTGAGCCAATTAAACAAGCTTCACCAGTTAAGCTTTCGAGTCGTACCTCAACTAAACGTAAGCCCAACTCTTAGCTACTGCGCAGCAACAGTGGTTGAAGAGTTCTGACCGAAACTAAAACCCCAGCTACTTATTAAAGTAGCTGGGGTTTTCTTATGTGCTTGGCTACTACATATCCTATTCATATTTCAATTCTCCTGCTGCGACGCGCAGCGTCACGCCCGCCTCGGCGGTGAGGTAGCCGGCCACCTGGGCCGCGTAGCCACTTTGGGCGAGCTGCTGCACGGTGGCTTCGGCGGCCTCGGGGGCTACTACGAGCAGCATGCCGGTGCCCATGTTCCAATAGAGGTAGGCGGTTTCAGGGCTGATGCTGCCGATTTCGCAGAGGCGTTGCATGGCGGGCAGGGGCGCGAAGAGGTTGTCGAGCACCGCGCCGAGGCCGTTTTTGAGGACGCGCTTGAAGTTGTCGGCTACACCGCCGCCCGTGATGTGGGCCGCGCCGCGCAGGGGCAAGCCAGCATCGAGCACCGCCGTGAGGGCGGGCGCGTAGATGAGCGAAGGCGCGAGCAGGGCCTCGCCCCAGGTGGCGTACTGGTCGGCATCGGTGCCGTCGTAGGCTTGGGTGTGCCAGTTGTCGCCGAAGAGGCGCTGCAACGTCTTGCGGGCCAACGAGTAGCCATTGGAGCGGAACGAGGGCGAACGCAGGGCTACCACCGCATCGCCGGCCTGGGCGGTGGCCCCGCTCAGCGGCTGGTCGAGGCTGGAGTGCAGCACGCCGATGGCCGTGGAACACCAGTTGAAGTTCATGCGCGCACCGGGGAAGCCACCAATGCGGTTGCCCAGCTCCGCGATTTCGCCACCGGTGATGGCGATTTTTGAGAATTGGCAGGCATCGTGCAGGCCGCGCATCATCTCGTCAACTACATCGTAGTCAAGCGTATTCACGTCGATGATATTCGATAAGTTGGTGGGCACGAAGCCAGCGGCGATGAGGTCGTCGGCAGTCATGGCTACCAGGTCGTAACCGAGTGTATCGTACTTGTCAAGGCGCTCGCCCAATTCGATTTTGGTGCCGATGCCATCGGAGCTGATGCCCAGGCGCTCTTGGCCGAAGCGGATTTCGTTGGAGAAACCACCGTCGAGGTCGCGGGCGGGCTCGCCGGGCAGGCCAGCGCGAGTGGCGAAGGTTTTTTTCGACCAGTTATAGGCGTTTTTCGAGGCGGCGTTGCCGAGGTCGATGGAATAGCCGGCGTCGGGAGTTTGGGCGTTGTTCATGCGAAGCGGACGGGGTGCCTCACCCCCCGGCCCCTTCTCCGAAAAGGAGAGTGGGAGCCAGACGGTATAGGAGCTAATAGGTATTTCTTAATCTTTTACTCTTAAAAATCGTCCGGCTCCCCCTCTCCTTTTCGGAGAGGGGGCCGGGGGGAGAGGCGCAACGCTAGAGCGGCCCTACCACCTAATGCTCGGTCGGCACGGGTGCCTTAGCGCTCACCGAAACCGCCGTTTTATCAACGGGGCGGTGGCTCTGGCGCTCCTCCTGAATGTGGCGCAGATAGCGCGTCACATCGCCCGTGGGGTACTTGCCGGTGAAGCACGCGAAGCACGAGCCACCGTGGCCACGCTCTTCAGCAAACAAGTCCTGCAAATCACTCAAATCCTGATAAATAACTTTATCGGCTTCGATGTAGCGGCAGATTTCGTCCTCCGTAAAGTTGGCCGCAATCAGCTCGGTGCTCATGGCCATGTCGATGCCGTAGATACAGGGCGACACCAGCGGCGGCGCGCTCGAAATGAAGTACACCTCAGCCGCGCCCGCCTCGCGCAGCAGCCGCACGATGCGGCGCGACGTGGTGCCGCGCACGATGCTATCGTCTACTACAGCCACTTTTTTGCCTTCGACAAAGGCGCGGATGGGGTTCAGTTTTTTCTTCACCACATCCTCGCGGCCGGCCTGGGTCGGCACGATGAACGAGCGGCCCATGTGGTTGTTTTTGACCATCGCCCGGCGGTAGGGCACGCCGATGGCTTCGGCCAGACCCGAGGCGGCGAAGTAGCCACTGCTGGGCACATCAATCACCATATCGGGCTTCAGGCCGGCATCTACCACCTTGCGGGCCAGTATTTTACCGAGGCGCACGCGCTCGCGGGCCACGAGGCGGCCGTGGATAGTGGAGTCTTCGCGGGCGAAATAAATTTGCTCGAACACGCAGAACGCCTTGGGCAGCGCCTGCTGGTTTTTGTAGTGAACCTGGAAGTTCTGGTCGATAAAAATTGCCTGGCCCGGCCCGACGTTCTCCACAAACTCGAAGTCGAGGTAATCAAAGCAGGTGCTCTCCGAGGCAAAGGCGTACACAGGGCCTTCGGGCGTGTCGCGGCGGCCCATCACCAGCGGGCGGATGCCCAGCGGGTCGGTGAAGGCCAGCAGGCCGTGCCCGGCAATGATAGTGACGGTAGCATACGCGCCCTTCACCAGTTCCTGAGTCGTCTCCACGGCGTCGAAAATATCGACAACTGAGAGGCGGTCCAGGTCCTTCACCCGCAGCTCGGAGGCGAAGGTGTACATGATGAGCTCTAGGTCGTTGGTCGTCTTGGGCAGCACGTGGTACTTCTCGTGCAGCAGCTTGGCCACGTCGCGGAAGTTGATAACGTTGCCGTTGTGCACCATCGCCAGGCCGAAGGGGTAGCTCGTGGTGAAGGGCTGCGCCAGGTCCGAGTCGTTGGCGCCCTGCGTGGTATAGCGCACGTGGCCGATGCCGGTGTTGCCGGTCAACTTCTTGATATGCTTGGGCTTAAATACGTCGTTAACCAATCCCTGCCCCTTGTGCAGGTGAAAGGCGTCGCCATCGAAGGTGGCAATGCCGGCGGCATCCTGGCCGCGGTGCTGCAAGGCGGTGAGGCCAATAATCATATCGCCCACCACGCGCTCGGGGCCGTGAAAACCTACAATGCCACACATAATTTACTTATGAGTTAAAACTTATGAAGTATGAGTTGGGATGGGTGGGATAGCGGGGGCAGCCAGGATAGTAGTGGTAATCAGCGCGGCCAGGGTTTCGGCATACAGCACATGCTCCACGGCCAACCCACGGCGCTGAACCTCAGCCAACGTAGTGGCTTCTTCCAAATTTACAACGCGTTGGGCCAGAATGGGTCCGGTGTCGAGGCCTTCGTCAACCAGATGCACCGTTATCTTGGTTTGAGACAAGTGATTATCAAACGCCCATTCATAGGCGTGCAAGCCCTGGTGCTGGTGCGTATCGGCAGGGTGGATGTTGACGATGCGCCCCGCGAAAGCCCGCACGAACGTGGGCGACAGCACCCGCATGTAGCCGGCCAGTACCACATAATCGGGCTGGTATTTCGCTAAAACTGCCACTACCTCGCGGTCAAATTCCTCCCGCTTACGGCCTTTCGAAGCCAGGCTATCGATGGGCAAGCCCAGCGCGGCGGCCGAGTCGAGGCCCGGCGCGGCGGGGTCGTTGCTGAATACGACCACTATCTCGGCCACGCCTTGCAGCACACCTACTCGCACCGCCTCGGCCAGCGCCAGCATGTTAGAGCCGCGGCCAGAGAGCAGAATAGCGAGACGGGCAAGTCGTGGGTTGGTCATCTAGTAAGCGCTGGTTTCGGGCTGCGGCATGGGGCGCTGGCCGATGTCGGGGCGCACGTATTTATCCTGAAAATAAACCTTTTCGGCTTCGGCATAGGCTAGCTGCACGGCCGCGGGTAGGTCGGGGCCGTGCGACACGACCACGGCCACCCGGCCACCATTGGTAAGCAATTCGCCGGGTTGTTCGCCGGCTTTCACGCCGCCCACAAACACTTGCGTGCCCTTGGTCTGCTGCCCGATGCCGTGAATAGTAAAGCCCGTCGGGAACTGCGCTGCCGGGTAGCCACCCGAGGCCAGCACCACGCCCACAAACGCGCCAGGGCGCTGGCGGGTGATAGTCTGGGCTAGGTTGCCGTCGAGCGTAGCGGTGATAAGATTAAGCAGGCTGCTTTCCAAGGCGGGCAGAATAACCTCGGCCTCGGGGTCGCCGAGGCGCACGTTGTACTCGAGCAGCTTGGGGCCATCAGGCGTCAGCATTACCCCGAAATACAGGAAACCTACGAAGTCGAATGGCTCAGCTTGCAGGCCCCGCAAAGTGGGGTCGATGATGTCGGCGCGAATGGCGGCTAGCCAATTATCATCTAAGAAAGGCACGGGGCAATACGCACCCATGCCGCCCGTGTTCGGGCCTTCGTCATTGGCTAATAGCTGCTTATGGTCCTGCGCCGGGGCAAGCAGCTGAATGCTGATACCATCCGTCAGGCCAATGAGACTGACTTCGGGGCCGGTGAGCTTTTCTTCGAGCAGGAAGGAAAACCAACCGTCGTGCAGCTCGCGCAGTTCGGCCAGCGCCTGCGCGGCTTCGGCTACTGAGCTGCACACGTACACGCCTTTGCCAGCGGCAAGACCATCGTATTTCACCACAATCTGGCCGTTCAGCTCCTCCGCACGGGCGTGCGCCTCGGCAAACTGGTCGCTACGGAAGCTCCAGGCGCGGGCCGTGGCGATGCCGTGGCGGCGCATAAAGTCCTTGCTCCACACCTTCGAGCTTTCCAGCGTAGCGCCCTGCCGGCGCGGGCCGAACACCCGGATGTCGCTGCCCAGAAAATAATCGGCCACGCCGGCCGCTAACGGCGCTTCCGGCCCCACCACGATGAGCTTAATAGCGTGCTCATTGCAGAAGTTTTTGATAGCCGGAAAATCGGTAGCGCTAATGCCGGGCACGCTGCCGGGAATACCCGCATTGCCGGGCAATACGTGCACGGTGGCCCCATCCTGACGGAGCTTGATGGCCAGGGCGTGCTCGCGGGCACCGGAACCGAGGAGGACGAGCTGGGTGGTGGAAGTTGGCACAGCGTTTAAAAGAGAGAAAAAAAGAGTTTCACAGAGTGGCGGGAGGAAAGCCATAAACTCCCCTTTTTTCGCCTTTAGCTCTGCACGATATGGCTACTTTAGTAAACCGGCCTTTACTAGGTTGCGGGTCAGGCGCTCGGTTACGTCCTCCTTATCACCGGCCGTGGCCAGGGGCTGGCCCACGACGCGCTGATAGATGTCGAGGTAGCGATTGACGGCCTCCTGCGTTACCTCGGGGGTAAGGGCGCGGGGATAGGCCCCATCCTGCTTATTGGCAATGAGCCACTGGCGGATGTACTCTTTGTCCATCTGCTCGGCGCCTTCGGGGTTCTGGGCGTAGTCGGCGGCGCTCCAGAAGCGCGACGAGTCGGGCGTATGGATTTCGTCAATCAGAATCAACTCGCCGTTCAGCAGGCCGAATTCGTACTTGGTATCCACCAAGATGATGCCCTGCGCGGCCAGCAAGTCGGAGCCGACTTTGAATAGCTCCAGCGCCTTTTCGGCCATCTTATCGTACAGCTCCTGGCTCACCCAGCCCTCGCGCACGAGGTTTTCGGGGGTGATTTCGCGGTCCGATTCCTCCTTGGTGGTCGGCGTCACGATGGGCGTCGGAAACTGCTGGTGCTTGGTGAGGCCGTCGGGCACGGTCACGCCCGAGAACGTGCGCTGGCCGCTCTGGTAACCGCGCAACATCGAGCCGGTGAGGTAGTTGCGCACTACCATCTCCACTTTAATGGGCTGCGCTTCCTTCACCAGCATGGCGTTGGCGTCCACCATGCCCTTCACGTGGTTGGGGATGATGTGAGCCGTTTTCTCAAACCAGAAGTTGGCTAGCCCATTGAGCACCGCACCCTTGTTGGGGATGGCCGTTTCGAGCACCGAGTCGAAGGCCGAGAGGCGGTCCGACACCACGATGAGACGGGTGCTGTCGTCGATGCGGAAGCTGTCGCGGACTTTGCCGCGGTGCAACAGCTGGAGCTGGGGAGTAGCGAATTGCGGGAGCGTGTTCATACCGAATAACTTACGCGTGGGTAGCAGGCGCGCTGGCTTCCTGGGTCCGGCGGGTGAGGTGCGTGACAATGTTCTTGAAAATCGCTAGCCCCTCCCCTTCTTCCTTCAGCTCGCCGCGGCGCTTTTTCATGCCCCAGTCGGGGTGGTTGCAGCCGGCCAGGTAGGCCTCGGGGTGCGGCATGAGGCCAAAAATGTGGCCCGTGGGGTCGGTGAGGCCAGCGCAGTTGAGGTCGGCGCCGTTGGGGTTGAGCGGGTAGGTGCCGGTCTCCTGGTCGTCGTGGCCGGCGTATGTCAGGCAGTTGAGCCCTAGGTCGGTAATGCGGTCGCGGGTGGCCGCGTTGGGCACTACTAGGCGGCCTTCGCCGTGGCGCACGGGCACTTCAAAAGAAGTCAGCTCGCTCAGGAAGGGCGTGGGCGTTTTGGTCTGCTCATTCACCTTGAGGCGCACCCAGCGGTTTTCGTAGCGGCCCGAGGCGTTGTGCGTCAGCGTCACTTCGGGTTGGAAATCGCCACCTAGGTTGGGCAGCAGCCCGAGCTTCACCAGCATCTGAAAGCCGTTGCAGATGCCGAGCACAAACTTGCCAGCGGCTACAAACTCGCGGATGTCGCTGAGCAGCGTGCGGCCCGCGTCGCCGGTCTGGCGGTAGCGCAGCTTGTTGGCCAGCACCACACCCGAGCCTAGGTCGTCGCCGAACGAAAAGCCGCCCGGAAAATTCAGAATATCAAAGTCGTGGATGCTCACCCGGCCGTGCAGCACCTCGTTGAGGTGCACGATGGTGGCCTCGCCGCCCGCTAGGCGGTAGGCGGCGGCCATTTCTTCTTCGCAATTGATGCCGAAGCCGGTTAGGATGAGGGCTTTGGGGGCCTGGGCTAGGTCTGCCATGTTAGTAGGTATCACGTGGTCCTTGCTCACTGCTCGTTAGTGCTGGAGCGCCGCGGCGGGCTCCAGGCCAATGGTTTGATTTACCGGCCCGTTGGTCCAGGCGGCGCGCAGGTCGTGGGTGCTGGCGCGCAGCAGCGCGCGGCTGCCGTGCTGCACCCGCAGCTGTCCGTCGTTGGTCACGACACCTAGGCGGGTAGCGCGGTTTTCCAAAATACTCTCGAAGGCTACCACGTCTTCCGGCGCGATACTCACCACGAAGCGCGAGTGCGACTCCGAAAACAGCTGCGCCACTGGCGACAAACCGCCTTCGGCTAGCTCGATGCTGGCCCCTAGGCCGTCGCGGCCGAAGGTGCTCTCAGCTAGCGCTACGGCGAGGCCGCCATCGCTCAGGTCGTGGCTACTCTGGATGAGGCCTTGCGCGTTGGCTTCGCCTACCAGGGTGTACAGCGTCTTGGCTTTGGCAAAATCGACCTTGGGCACATTGGCGCCCAGCTCGTTGTAGAGCTGGTAAAACTCTGAGCCGCCTAGCTCGTTGTAAGTTTCGCCGAGCAGGTAGATGACGTCGTCGGCCTGCTTGAAGTCGGAGGTAACTACCTGACGTACGTCTTCGACCTTGGCCGTCATCGAGTAGAGGACCGTGGGCGGCACCGAGATTTTTACCCCGTCGGCCTTGAAGTCGTTCTTCATCGAGTCCTTGCCGCTGGTGAGCGGGATGCAGTAGGCCGCGCAGGCATCGCGCAGGGCCTGGCACATCTGCACCAACTTTGCCAGCTTCTGCTTGCCATCGGGGTTGATGGCGGGGTCGTAGACCGAATCGGGAACGCAGAAATTGTCGTTCACCGACCAGAAGATATTGTCGCCCGGCGTGAGGTTGGGCAGCTTGCCACCCACCGAAATAATCTGCCGCACGGCCTCATCAAACGAGCCGGCCGACATGTGGTAAGCGTCTAAGTCGCCCATGCGGGGCAGGATGCCGTTGCTCACGGCTACGCCTTCCCAGCTTTCAAAATTGAAGCGTACTACGGCCGCATCCTGCGGCGCTTGGCCGGTTGCGCCCATCAGTGGCTTCACTACCGTGCGGCCTTTTACCTCGTGGTCGTACTGCCGAATAACCGACTCGCGTGAGCAGATATTGAGCGAGCCCATGAGCTTGAGCAGCACATCATTGTAATCAAGCTCGGCAGGGAGCGCAGGCTCCTCAGCGGCAGGCTTCACGTACTCAGCCAACAGGGTTTTGCGCGGCACGCCGTCGTGCAAAAACTCTAGCGAGAGGCCGGCAATGGGCTGATTGTCAAACTTAACGTCGAGAAAACCTTCGGCGTTGAAGAAGCCGATATCGGTCAATTCTACTTCCATTTCGCGTCCCAGCGCCAGCAGTTCCTCTAGTTTCTCAGGCGCTACGGCCAGCGTGAAACGCTCCTGCGACTCGCTCAGGAAAATCTCCCAGGGCTTTAGGCCGGGGTATTTCAGGGGCACTTTCTCCAGTTCCACCACCGCGCCGCCGGGGATGAGCGCCAGCTCGCCGATGCTCGACGAGAGGCCGCCCGCGCCGTTGTCGGTGCTGCACCGGATGAGGCCGCGCCGCGTGGCGAGGATGAGGAAGTCCATCGCCAGCTTTTGAGTGATGGGCGAGCCGATTTGCACGGCCGTAGCGGGGGCGGCTTCGTCCAGCTCGATGCTGCTGAAGGTCGCGCCGTGGATGCCGTCCTTGCCCACCCGGCCGCCGGCCATGATGATGCGGTCGCCAGGCAGAATCACTTTTTCCCAGCTGTCTTTGCCGTCCAATTGCATCGGCATCACCGCGCCGGTGCCACAGTACACGAGCGGCTTGCCGCGGTAGCGGTCGTCGAAGATGATGGCCCCGTTCACAGTCGGCACACCCGACTTGTTGCCGCCGTCTTCGATGCCCTTGCGTACGCCTTCAAAAATGCGGCGCGGGTGCAACTGGCCGGTCAGCAGCGGACCGTCGTAATCAGGATTACCGAAACACAACACATTGGTATTGAACAGTAAGCGAGCGCCGCCGATACCAGTAGCCAGCGGGTCGCGGTTGTTGCCCAGGATGCCCGTAATGGCCCCACCGTAGGGGTCGATGGCCGAGGGCGAGTTGTGCGTCTCGACCTTCCACACGAACAGCGACTCGGGGTTGATGCGCACTGCGCCGGCGTTGTCCGAGAACACCTTAATGAGCCAGTCGTTGCCATTGGCGCGCAACTGGCGGTCTACCTCGCTGGTCGCACCCTTGATGAAGGTTTTGAACAGGCCGTCAATCTCTTCTTCCGCGCCCGTTTCCAGGTTCTTGTACTTGATAACGGCGCTGAACTCCTTGTGCTTGCAGTGCTCCGACCAGGTTTGGGCCAGAATCTCCATCTCGCAGTCGGTAGGGTCGGCGGGCAGCCCTAGGCCGAGGCGCTGCTCGCGCACGCTGCCCTGCTCGAAGTAGGCGCGAATGGCCTGCATTTCGGGCAGGTTGAGCGCGTACACGTTGTCCTTACTCAGTTGGAGCAACTGCTCGTCGTGGAGGCCCGTCAGGTTGATGGTTTCAGTGCGAGCATCGGCACCGCCACCGGGGCGCGGCGTGTAGTCGCGGATGCCATCGGCCACGGCGCCCACCTCGAAGCGGTTGATGAGCTTGTTGCCCAGCAGCTCTTCGGCCAGGCGGCGCAGGTCGGCGGCGGGCAGCTCGTTTTCTACGAAGAATAAGCGCTTCGAGAAAATGTGCTGCGTGCGGGTATCGATGGGCTCGTTGAGGAAGTCGCCGAGCGCATTCTGGGCCGAGGTACCCTCGTCGTCCGTCACGCCGGGGCCTTTGGCCACCAAGATGTAGCTGTTGAAGCCTGCGGGCGCGGCCACCTCATCGATGGCGGCGGTGTGCAGCACGGGGTCTTGCAGGCAGGCGGCGGCAAAGTCGGCGACTTGCATGGCGCTCAGACCGGGGTAGCGCACGGCGTAGAGCGCCGCGCTGCGAACCTGGCCGGTACTTAGGCCGAGGTGGCGGGCCGCGTCGGCGGCCACGCGCTGGCCGTCGCCGTCGTGCCGGCCGGGTTGGAGGGTAAGGAGGATGGAATGCTGGTTGGTTTCCAAATTAACTTTTGTCATGCTGACGAAGGAAGCATCTTATCACTGCTGCATTCATCAGGTTTACTAATCACCGTATTGCGAACGTGATAAGGTCCTTCGCAAGCTCAGGATGACAGGTGGTAATGGATTACTTAGAGTCCGGCCGACTGCCGGGCTTCACGGCCGGAATCCCGGCCAGATGTTCCGGCACCGCATCGGCCGCAAAAACGGCCGCCTGCACCGGCAACAGCGCAAAGTTCGGGAACGGAAGCTGCGCGGCACCATTAGTGCGGTCAATTAATGATACCACTGCCAGTACTTCGACCCCCATTTCCTGTAAAACCCGTGCTACTTCGAGGGTGCTTTTGCCGGTCGTAACTACGTCTTCGGCAATAACTACCCGCTCGCCGGGGGCCAAGGTGAAGCCGCGCCGCAAAATCATTTCGCCATTCGCATCGCGCTCCGTAAAAAGGGACGGTACGCCAAGCTGCCGGGCCAGTTCGTAGCTCACCACTACGCCGCCCATCGCTGGCCCCACCACCGTATCGGGCGTCAGGCCCGCGTCGCGCAGGCGCTTGGCGAGCACCGCCATCGCGGGCGCGGCCAGCTCCGGCTTGCGTAAAAAGCGGGCACACTGCACGTAAGTATCGGAGTGCAGCCCCGACGACAGCTTGAAATGCCCGCTCAACAGCGCGCCCTCTTCGCGCAATTGCGCTTCAAGAATGGCGGCGACTTCGGCGGCGGGTAGGTCGGGGGTGAGAGTTTTAATCATGTCTAAAAATGTACTGTGGACTCTGCGGGTCCGCGTGTGGGTAGGCTGGCTAGTGACTTACTAGCGGTTCTGGACCTTTTTTAAAGTATTCTTCGGGAACAGTCCAAACCTCTATTCTATTTTTTGCCAATTCTTCTGATTCCTTTCTGCTGTCTCCGAACCAAACAGCAATATGCTCATCTGGTACTTCCTCATCATCGAGAATCTGACCACTAAGTCCGACAACTATACAGGATGAGCCATCACCATCAAAAACCAGAATATCGCCTAGCTTAAATGAATTTTCCATATGACTTTATGAAATAATTAAGAGCGTAAAGTCGGAGATAATAAGCAACTCGCGGACTCGCAGAGTCCACGCTACATCAGGCCGTTACCGTCCGGTGCTCATTAATCTCATTCATCAGCTCCCGCGCCGCCGCCGCCGAATCCTCCGCCTGCCAGATGCTGCGCGAGGCATTAATCAGCAGCCCGCCGCCATCGGCAAATAGGCCCGCTTTCATCACCGCCGCTAGGTCGCCGCCTTGCGCCCCGATGCCGGGCACCAGAAACCATTGTGCCGGGCACAGCTGCCGCAGCCGACCTAGGGCCGCCGCGTCGGTAGCACCAGCCACAAGGCCGATGTTGCCGTGGGTGGCGTCGAGGTCGGCGAGCAGTTTTGCCGTGAACTCGCTCACGGGCTCGCCGCTTTGCAGCACAGCTTCCTGTATGGGCGAGTGGTTCGAGGTCTTAGCTAAGGCAAAGACAAACTTGCCGGGGCGGGCGAAGGGCACCACCGCATCGGCCCCCATGTAGGGGTTCACCGTCACGGCATCGGCCCCTACCACATCGTAGGCAAACTGCGCGTAGTGCATGGCCGTGTTGGCGATATCGCCAAACTTGCCATCCAGGATAACCGGGATGCCATCGGGTACGGCGGCCACTACTTGGCGCAGCAGCTGCGTGCCGTTGCCCCGGCTCAGGAAAAAGGCTAGGTTGGGCTTAAATGCGGCGGCGTAGGGCGCAGTTTCGGCGATGACCTGGGGTAGGCGGCGCGTCACTTCTTCGTCGGAGCCGGTGGGGTCGAGGCCCACGCAAAGCAGCGTATTGGCTTGGGCAACGCGGGTGAGGAGCTTTTGCATACAGTAGCGCGGACATTGCAGTCCGCGATTAGCTAGGAGGTCGCGGACTACAAAGTCCGCGCAACTTAAAATCAATTAAAAACAAAAGCGCCCAGCAGGACCGGGCGCTTTGTAGTCAGATACTTAGATTACGTTGTAGTGATTTACCGAGACGGCGTTTTCGCAGGCGCTAGTTACATGCACGATAGTATGAGCGCCGGCCGGGCACAAAAAAACCGCCTCAAACGAATGGGGCGGCAATCGGAGAAACGAATCGCAAAACGCAAAAAAAACGGCGGCCACAGCCTTCCAGTCCTTTCGCAGAACAGCCGGTTGGGCCGCTCCGCGCATCATCCACTGGTGGTTGATTGCGTTCACGGCACAAAATTACAAATTCCTTTTTCGGTGCAATAACATCCCGGAGAAAAACCTTTTTTGCAGAAATTTTGGGCGTTCCTTCTTTGCCCCAAAACCCGTCACTACCACATGCTTTGCCGCTTTTCCGGGTCCCAAAAAAAGCCGGTTTTTTTTAACCGCTTGCCCACCAAGCAGTAGTCACCGTAACTTTGGCTGTTTATTCCGCTAATGTATTGGTAATATAGCTACTGGCTACTACCCTATTAGCTCCAAAAAAGGCTCGCCGCTTCAGTCCGAAGCGGCGAGCCTTTTTTGTGTAGCGTGGACTTTTAGTCAATCTAAGAGGTGCATAACAAGTCTACTCATTTATTCGCGGACTAAAAGCCCGCGCTATTACTTACTTAAATGCCTCGTTGAGCACGCCCGCCAGCCGGATGCCGGCTTGCTCAATACGCTGCTTCAGCAGTGGCGCGTGGGCCGGAAAATAACGGAAGTCCAATGCCTGGCCGGTCGTGACCTCCCCGTACAGCTTTGTGGCCGCTGTGTACGACTCAAAAAACCACTCGGCTGGCTCGCTAGCCTGCCAGGTTTTGATAATAGCACCGGGCACGGTGCTGTATTGCTGGCCCATTTCGGTGTAGTCGAGGCCTTGGTAGTCGAGCAGGCCGCTGTCCCAGAGGCTGTGCATATTGGTATCCTTGCCCCGGTAAGTCACCTTTATGTCGTTGCCGCCCCGGTCTTCGGCGCGGCCGGTGTGGAAGGGCTGATGCAAGTCGCCCACCAGATGCACCACGAAGATGAGCGCCTCGGCCCGCTGCTCGCGGGTTTTGGCGGGGTCTTTCATCTCCTTGATTTTCTGCAACAAGATATTATAGGCATTAGCTTCAGGCTGCGCCTTAATGGCTTGAATGTACTGGTCGTGACCCAGGCCCAGCGGCGTATTTATGTAATGCCAGGGCGAAGTAGACTTGTACTCAGGCAGCGACAGCATCTCGTCGGGCTGGGTGCTCACGAGCGTCAGGGTCTGGGTGCCGAGCAGGGCGGCTATTTGCACGCGGGCCTTATCGGTGAGGTGGTGCTCGGCGATGTTGCCGACAGCCCGGTGGCCTTCTACGCCCCAGGCCCAGCCATGGAGTGGTAGCGCGGCCAAGGTGGCCAGCGCAAACAAAAACTTCTTCATCATCTAAAAATAAAAGGACCGGCAAGGACACCTTGCCGGTCAAAGGGTTGCAAAGACACTAACGCTAGCCTCTAAAACTCGACGTGTACCCGCAACGCTACCACATGCACCGGCCCCGGTAGGCGGCTGGTGTTGTAGCCAGGATTGAAAATAATTTGATAATCAGGCGTTAGGGCGGCGTGGTAGCGTGGAAAGTCGATACTGTAATACACCTCCCCGATATACTCCAGACCGTAATCGAGGCGGCCATCGCCGAGGATAAAGCCCGAGCCGCCGGCCGCCAGGTAGGCGCGGTGCTCGCTCGAAATACCATTGGCTACGAAGGCCGCGCCGAGGCGGTCGGTGGGGCGCTTCCAACGGGTGCCTGCGCTCGTGATGCCGAGGCTCAGGCTGTGGTCGATTTCGGTGAAGGCCCAGGTTTCGTTGTGGCCGTCGTTGTAGCTGAGGCGACCAAATACGCCCACGTTGGGCGTTATTTCCTGCTCGGCATTGAGGCTGAGGCCATACTTGGTGCGGCGCTCGGCGCGCACCGCCGTCACGTCGGGCGTGGTGAACTGCGCAGCGGCTTCGCGCACGGCCAGCGTATAGCTACCCATGGCGGCTTGGTTGCGGAAGCCCAGCAGCCGCACCGTGCCGGGGTGGCCGCCCAGGGTGTAGGGCTTGGTCACTTCCACCGTTATGGCCTGCGCCTTGTTGTAATTAAAATCGAGCGTGGGGCCGTTGGCATCGGTGGGCATGGCCGAGAGGCCCGCCCGCAACGCCCACTTGGGAGCTACATATTCGAGCACTGCACCCACGGTGTAGCCGCGCGTGTTGGCGGGATAGTCCCAGCCGCCGGCGCTCATCAAGCTCCAGTTGAAAAACTGCGTGCGCGGGTCGTGAGCGTAATTGTTTTGGTCGAAGTAGTCGGCAATGCTGAACTTGCCCACGTTCAGGGCTAAGTAGCGCGTGGGCCGGGGGCCAGCTACCTGGTTTATATCATCCTCAAAATCTGTGGTTTCCTTGCTCAGCGCCCATAGCTGGCGCAGGTATAAGCGGGCCAAATACACCTGTGGAGCCGGGTCGCCGATGCGGAAGGTTTCGCCATTGGGCGCGCCCCCAATGCCGGTGGCCCCGCTCAGGCCGCTGCCACCAGCCACCTCGGGGTTGAAGTAAATGGCTGCCCGCTTCCAGAGCTTCCGCCCGATAAAGGCTGTAGTGGTGAGTGAAAGCTTGGCCTGCTCACGGGCTTGCAAACTAAAATCGCCCTCGTAGCGCGGACTTAGGTCATTGTGCCACTGCTGAATAACTGTCTGCTGGAAGTGCACACTCCAGTTTTGGGCCGCGTCGTGCTCGTGGTGGGTGGGTTCCTGGGCAGAAGCAGCGGCTGGCTGCTGGGCGGGCAGCGTGCTGGCGGGCGGCGTCACGCCGCCCTGGGCGAAGGCTTCGCCAGCCAGTAGCAGCGCGCTAAGCGTAAGTAGAGAGCGTTTCAGAAAAGAAGGCGTAAAAAGGCGGCACCAAAAAGTCTGCAAAAGTATAGCTTTTCAGGCTGGCTTTCATGAACTTCTCGTTAACCCTCATTACTATCCGTAGCCTTGGCCCGGCGGCTGGGCCGCCACGTCAACTTCGGGCCAAGTTGCGTAAAGCAACGCCGATTGCTCCTTATCAGCTGCCCCATGCCCTTACCCACGCTTCTCCTGCTCAATCTCATTCTGGCGGCTTACCTCACGGGCGTGTGCTGGGTGGTGCAGCTGGTAGTGTACCCGGCCTTGATGCTGGTGGGCAAAACCGAATTTGCCGGCTACCACGCCGCCCACACCCGCCGCATGGGCTGGGCCGTGGGCGCGCCGATGGTACTAGAGCTTGGGCTAGCCGCCTGGCTGGCCTGGTCGGCTTATGCGGCCTGGGGAGCGGGCCAGGCGCTCGGCCAATTCGCGCTGGTGCTGGTGGTGTGGCTGGTCACGTTTTTTATTAGCGTGCCGTTTCATAATCGCCTCGAAGCTGGTGGCTACAACTACATTGCCCTCGACGGCCTGGCCCGCACCAATTGGCTCCGTACCCTAGCCTGGACGGCCCGCACGGTGCTGCTGGCAGTGGTGAGTACCGAAATGGTGAGCGGGTGAGGGCAATCACTCCTTCTTACCTCCTCACTTACTTACCCCTCACTTCCCTTGCGTAACTTGCGGCCTTAATTCCGGCTTTATTTTTCATGATGACGAAACGCTTCTTGCCCGCGCTGCTCGCCTCGGCGGCCCTGCTGTTCACGCTGCCCGCTTGCAGCCCTGCCAACGACACCGACGACGACGTGGCCACCGCGCCGCTGCCGCCCCTGCCCGCCGCCCCCGACACCACCAAGGGTGCCAAAGCCGCCACGCCGCCCGCCAACGACCCCAACCGCGAGCTGAACGCCCAGAACGCTACCGAGGACATCAAAAAGATGCAGCCCCAGATGTAACTAGGAATGACCACTTAATGATGAGCAATGAGCAGGCTCGCCGGTTGTTTCTTCCCGAAGTAACAGCAGCGCTGCTCATTGCTCATCGTTGTTTTTAACTGGTTGTTTTCTTCTGTTTATTGCTACCTGCTTTTTGTCAATTGACTACTCCTACCTACCACCTGCGCCGGGGGCGCGAGGACGATTTGCCTCAGGTGCTGGCCCTCATCCAAGAGCTGGCCGCCTATGAGCGCGCCCCGCATGAAGTGACTAACACGCTGGAAATGATGCGCCAGGATGGTTTCGGCCCGGCTCCTATTTTCGGATTTTTCGTGCTCGAAAACGGCGACGAGCTGCTGGGCCTAGCTCTCTACTATACTGCCTACTCGACCTGGAAAGGCCGCATGCTCTTCCTCGAAGACCTGGTGGTGACCGAGGCTGCCCGGCGCGGCGGCTACGGCCGCTTACTCTTCGATGCGGTGGTGGCCGAAGCCCGCCGCACCGGTGCCCAGCGCATGAAGTGGCAGGTGCTCAACTGGAATGAGCCAGCCATCACATTCTATAAAAAGCTCGGCGCCAACCTCGACCCCGAGTGGCTCAATGGCAACCTTACGGCCGAGCAGCTGGCTGCCTATGAGGTGAGTGCTATCGCCGCGAATATGTAGCTTGCGGAGTTAGCCAAACGCTCAGGACTAAGCACGTCATTTGCGTAATCAATTAATTGGCAAAATACTTGTTATAGCCCCTGCGCCACCCCCAAGTGGTTCAGGTTATTTTCACCGTTTCATTACATTCCTCTATATTTAATCGATGAATTACTCGCTCCTCCTGCCCGCTGCCCTAGGCATCCTACTACGCACGCTCCCTGTAGCAGCCCAAACTTCGCCTGCCGCTGCCAGCCAGCAGGCTACGCCCGTGCAACTGGCTTGCCGGTCGTTTAGCGGCCACATAAAATCGTCGACCACCGGCCTGCCGCTAGTTGGTGCTACGGTGCTGGTGAAAGGCACCTACGTGGCCCGCACCACCAACGACGAAGGGTATTTCACCTTCGACCTGCCCGCCGTGCCCACCACCGCCCCGCGCCTCCAGATTAGCTCGGCCGGCTACGCCCCCCAGGAATACCTTATCACCGCCTGCACGCCGATGGATATTGAGTTGGTCATCTTGGAAGGCACCCGTTTTAAAAAGCGCGGCAAGCACAAGGGATTTATCAAGGAGGTAGGCAAGGAATAAGATGTTCATAGCCAATTTATTACCTCATGCCTGAGCCTCTGGCCACGCTTGTGCTGGAAACCAGCTTCCGAGTGCCAGGGCTAGGCGTATTGGTTGTGCCTGCCGCCCCGGCAGCGGCCGCGCTAATGGCGTATGCGCTGCACACGGCACTGGCCATCACGCTGCTGATAGAAGGCCAGCCATCCCTTGCCCTGACCGGCACGGTCGAAGAGCTGGCCCACGACGACCAGCCACCACGCCGCGCCCTGCTGCTCGATTTTGACCCCGGTGGCCCGCTGTCCAGCGGCACTCATCTGCACATTGAGCAAGCCCTGCCTTCGCTGTTATAGCTAGCTTGAGCAGCGCAGCAGTAATATGCTGAGAATTGCCCCTTATGAAAGCCCCTTTTGCCCTGTGCAAGAGGGGCTTTTGCATGACCGAGCTTTAAATTTTATATTATTTAAAATATAAAAGTATTAATATTTAATATTTTTAAAAGTACATTCGTCTGCTCTTCTATTTCGCCTATCACTGTAGGCTGCATTAGCCAAACAGTGACTTATCTGGGCTATTCACTTCTCTCTATCCTAGTCCATGAGAACATCATCCCACCCCACCGTTTTGGTAGCTGCCGAGCCTACGCTGTACCGCTCGGGCCTAGTGGCTCTGCTGAAACAACAATGGCCCACTCTGCCCCTCACCATTACCGCCGATGCCAGCCAACTGGTTGACTTAGTGCGCGCTCAGCCCTTCCAAGTGCTTATCCTGGATGGTGGCCTGCCGGGGCGCGACCTGCCCACCCTGCTACACCATCTGCACCAAGTGCGCCCCAGCCAACGGCTATTGCTACTAGCCCCCGGCAGCCACCAGCAAATGGCGGCCCCTGCCCCACCCCGCCTACTGGTGCCCCGGCACATTACTCCCAGCCACCTAGCTGCCGCCCTGGCCCCCTGGCTCGACGAAACGCCCTGCCAAAGCCCGCCACTCCGCGCCCTGCGCCCGGCACCCACCCACTTCAGCCCCCGCGAGATACAAGTACTGCGCTTAGTAGTAGACGACCACTGCAACCGCGAAATCGCCGACCACCTCTACCTGAGCGTCCGCACCGTGGAAAGCCACCGCCGGGCACTGCTCCAGAAGTCGGGCACGCGCACGCTAGCGGGGTTGGTGGCTTGGGCACTGCGCGAGGGCATGGTGGCGTGAGGTTTTCAGTGGTAGTACTGGTGCGAGTAGGAAGCGTGCAGGGTGTGCTTCGCAAATCGCATACGTCCATTTAGCTATCCTAGAACCAACTGGTACAGCGACTTTCAGGAATGCTTAATGGGGCTCTATAAGCGAAAGCTGCACGTACCACTGCCGCTTATTGGCAGTTTGCTGCAACGCAGATACGCTGCACATCATTAGCGACCGGCAACAATTTGTGGCCTTGACTAGCCAGTTTGTAAAAAGCCACCCAAATAACGTTGCCCCGAATATCGCAATACCAGATGCCAAGCGCGGCTAGTCTAAATTCTACGCGCCTGCGCGAAGGGGCCATTGCTACCTCGGCACGCTAATCGACCGACTCCAACAGCAGGAGCTACCCATTGACTGGTAGCAGCGCCCCCGATAGTAATGGTAAGAGCACCTTTTTGGTTCGACCTGCTGAGTCGGTTCGGGAACACCGACAGTGTAGGTACCAATCCGATATTAAGGCTAATAAATCAAATACGATTATACTATACAATCCATTATTTATCAAAAAGATAACCAATTAATTACTCTTTTACTTTTTTCATCATGCCCCTCATTACATTACGCGCTGGTGGCGGTTCTGTCAAGTTAGAAGTTGTCCTCGTTACTCTGTGTAGCTGGCAATTTTTCTACCATAGCCACCTAATTGCAAACAGCCAACAGGCACCAAACGGTAAGGCTTCGCTTGACTTAGGTGACCCTGCCTCAAATGCTGGGGGCGTAGGAGTGGCATTTGCCTTCGAAAATCCGTCTGCCACCAATCAGCCTTACACTATTACGCTAACCTGGCACCAAAATGGGCAGCTTGTTCGGGCTGTCACTCTTACTGACCAAGACCCTGACCCTGAAGCACAGAAGATTCCGGCAAATGACAGCGATGTTGTCCCTCTTCAGGTAGTATATCAAGTTTTGCCTGTTTAGCGCTATGCTTCAATTCTTTACTGCACCTCGCCCGTTTATTCTATTCGGGCTGCTACTATCCCTGCTGAGTTGGGTCCCGCACATCGTACAAGCTCAAAATGCTCAAAAACTCATTGAAAAGGGATTGAACAAGGCTGGACTACAAGAAGACACAGTGGCCCTCAATAGCCTGTACGAAAATATGGAGCCAGCCACCCAAATTGCCCCAAGCCTGCTTGGCATCGGAGCCAGCAGTGTCAGCATGCCTAGCGGCTTGCAAGACATTTCGTTTACCCAACTCAATTCCTTTGCTAGCCCCAAGCAAGGCTCTGGTATTGGCATCGAATTCAGCCCGGTGCAGCTATTCAAGAAAACAGACCTAAGCAAAATAAAGCTTAATTCCATTGATGACAAGCTGTTAACCATCCTGCAAGGCAAAGCAGTTGATGAAGCAACTATAAAATCCATATTGCTACAGAAGCACTATTTACAGAAGCAATACCAAGGCCTCGCGGAATACCGTAAAACCTTCTGGCTTCAAGGCTTCACTGTGTCTGGCGCCAGCGCTAGCGACTCCTTGGCCAATCGCTTAGCCTTGGGGCTGAGTTATACGTTTGGCGCTGGTCGATTAGACCCTTTCAAAGCTAGAGGTTTCAGTGAGGAAATTGCAGCCGCAGCTAGCGAATTATTGGCCGGCACTCCAGCGGCTGGAGCGGGGGCACTCACCCCAGCATTACAGACCTTAGATGCATTGGCTAGTCAAAATAATGAGGCTATTTCAGCGGCGTTGCAGGAGGCCGGACTACTCGATAAATCATCCCCTTTATACACTAATATTTTTGATGTTCTTCTGGACCAAGTACTTGCACCAGCTCCTTCCAAAGATGTGCGTGATACAACTAAACTGAGCCCACTACCAGCACATTTGGCCAATGCTGAAGCATTACGCAGCAAAATAAATAGTGTATTTGATGCACTAAATACTTCTATTGAGTCTCAAAACAAGCAACCAAACCAAGCTGTGCAGATTCCTCTTTTGAAGGATAGCCAGCGCACGAAAATAATTGACTATCTAACGGTTAATTATCTCTCTACTGTGCAAGCCACGCAGCAAACATATATAAAGGCTATTCGGCCAGCTTTCCGTAGCCTTACGGCCTTAGTACAAGCGAAGACTGCTGCCTTTGAGCGTGACAACTGGAATGCTCCCCTCATTCAATTAGGCAGCGGCTGGGTTGGCTATTCGCATAAGCGGACATGGGAGGATTTAGCTTATCAATCCACCCATGTTTTTTTTCGAGCTTCTGGACGTTTAGGACGCGAGAATACTTGGTTTAGGAAGCACACTTTGTTTGTTATGAATCTGCAATACGCAAATCACAGCGTTGACTCCGTGCGGAACAGGTTTTGGTATGGCGGACGAATTTTATTAGGCAACCAGCGAATCCGTGCTTCAGTGGAAGGCTCTTTTCAGTTGCAACAGTACCGTCCACAGCAAGGCATTACCCACCCTTCCGACACCCAACGGCGCTTCACTGTTGGCGGCGAGGTTAGGGTTGCCGATAACTTGTGGCTGGAAGTTGCTTTTGGCCGCGTTTATCCCATCTCGGTAGTAGGGACTAACGGAAAAATGGAGCAACAATCTGGACTTCTTACCCTCGCAGATTTGAAATATGGCTTCCGTAATCACCGGCGCTTCAAAGTCAATTAGGTTAATCATTAACGATGAAAGAAGTTGCACCTTCTTTCATCGTGCAGAGATAGCCATTAGTTACAAGCTTAAGTAATAGTTAATTAACATATTTATTTAGGCAAAACAAAACAGCCCTTGGAAAGACAGTGCTTTCTCAAGGGCTGTTTTGCCAAGTTTAAATTACTATCTGCTTCTCACATAATGGAGGCTGGCACGCTCTACCCCAGCTTCTTATACCGCACCCGCTTGGGCTCCACGTCGCCCAGCCGCTTGCGCTTGGCTTCTTCGTAGTCGGTAAAGTTGCCCTCGAACCACACCACCTCTGAGTCGCCCTCGAAGGCCAGGATGTGCGTCGCCAGCCGGTCCAGAAACCAGCGGTCGTGGCTGATGATGACGGCGCAGCCGGCGAAGTTTTCCAGCGCGTCTTCTAGGGCCCGAATGGCATTCACGTCTAGGTCGTTGGTGGGCTCATCGAGCAGGAGCAGATTGGCGCCCTGCTTGAGCGTCATGGCCAGGTGCACACGGTTTTTCTCGCCGCCCGAGAGCGTGCCCACTTTCTTCTCCTGGTCACCGCCGCCGAAGTTGAACTTGCTGACGTAGGCTCGCGAATTCACCGGCCGGCCGGCGAGTAGCATGGTTTCGGTGCCGCCCGTGATGGTATCGAACACCGACTTGGCGGGGTCGAGCGAGTCGTGCTGCTGGTCGATGTAGGCGGTTTGCACCGTGGGGCCGACCTCGAAGGTGCCCGCGTCAGGCTGCATCTGGTCGGTTATCATGCGGAAGAGCGTGGTTTTGCCCGCGCCGTTAGGCCCGATGATGCCTACGATGCCGCCTTGTGGCAGCGAAAACGACAGGTTCTCAAACAGCAGCTTATCGCCAAAGGCTTTGCGCAGGCCTTCGGCTTCAATTACTTGGGCACCCAGACGCGGGCCATCGGGGATGAATAATTCGAGCTTCTGCTCTTTGTCTTTGGCTTCTTCGCCGGCCAGCTTCTCGTAGTTGGCGAGGCGGGCTTTGCCTTTGCTCTGGCGGGCTTTGGGCGACATGCGGACCCATTCGAGCTCGCGTTGGAGGGTTTTGGCGCGCTTGCTTTCGGTGTTTTCTTCCTTGGCTAGGCGGTCGGTTTTTTGCTCCAGCCAGCTGCTGTAGTTGCCTTTCCACGGAATGCCGCTGCCCCGGTCGAGTTCCAAAATCCAGCCGGCTACGTTGTCGAGGAAGTAGCGGTCGTGGGTTACGGCAATGACGGTGCCTTTGTACTGCTGCAAGTGCTGCTCCAGCCAGAACACGCTTTCGGCGTCGAGGTGGTTGGTTGGCTCGTCGAGCAGCAATACGTCGGGCTCTTGCAGCAGCAGGCGACATAGGGCCACGCGGCGCTTCTCACCGCCCGAGAGGTTGCCGATGATGGCTTCTTCGGGCGGGGTGCGCAGGGCATCCATAGCACGCTCTAGCTTGCTGTCGAGGTTCCAGGCGTCGAGCTGGTCGAGGCGCTCTTGCACGGTACCCTGGCGCTCTAGTAGCTTGTCGAAATCGGCATCTTCGGCGCCGAAGGCTTCGTTGATTTCGTCGAATTCCTTGAGCAGCGCTACCGTTTCGGCTACGCCTTCCTCTACTACTTCGCGCACCGTTTTGGTGGGGTCGAGCTGGGGCTCTTGCTCGAGGTAGCCCACCGAGTAGCCCGGCGACCACACGACTTCGCCCTGAAACTGTTTATCTACACCGGCAATAATCTTGAGCAAGCTCGACTTGCCCGAGCCGTTGAGGCCGAGCACGCCAATCTTGGCCCCGTAGAAAAATGAGAGATAAATATTTTTAAGAACTTGCTTTTGAGGCGGGTAAATCTTGCTTACCCCGGCCATGCTAAAGATGATAGTGGGCTGGTCGGACATGGAGAGATTGGGTTGGGTATGCTTGGCTTCTGAGGGTTACGCGGGCTGTAAAGCCGGGCCAACCCGTGGAGCGCAAAGGTCGTTCGGGCGTTTTAAAAACCAGGCATTGGCCGCTTCAAACCAGAAACCAATACCAAGGAACTACAAACAATAAATTTTCCCCGTAAACTTGTATTTCATTCTCTTTCCACAGTCCGGGGCCAATTCTGTTGGGACCGGATTTCCCTTCTGACCACACCGACTTTCAATGGAACACCCCGACCACCCGCTCACGGAAGCCCGCCGCTATGGCTACGTGGAAGATGGGGGCGTGTGGCTGCGCCCGACCTTGGGCCAGCCTGCCCGCCGTATTGGCCAGGTGAAGGATACTGACGACGATGCGCTGCGCTATTTTGCCCGGCGCTACGAAGCGTTCCGCACCAAAGTCGAGGAGCTGCTCAGCCGCCTGGCTACCGCCGAAAACCAGGGCTCTTACTTGATGAAGATTCTTCACTTGCAAGAGCAGACCCAGCAGCATGACGGCCTCGGCGACTACGAAACCCTCTACCGCCGCCTGCGCGATGCCGAAGACCAGCTAAAGGTATCGGTAGCGCGCAACCGCGAGAAAAACCTGGCCACCAAAATCAGCCTCATTCAGCAGGCCGAAGAGCTGAAAGACAGCGTAGAATGGATTTCGGCCAGCGAGACTGTGAAGGAATTGCGCCAGGCTTGGCTCAAAACCGGGCCGGTTGATAAGGAACTGACCGACGAGCTGGAAAACCGCTTTCACGGGGCCGTGCAACTGTTTTTCGACCGCCGCAAAGCCTTCCAGACCGACCGCAAGGCCCTGACGCGCCGCACCGTGGACCGCTACCGCGAGCTGGTGTATCAGGCCGAAAATATCAAAAATTCCGACCAATTTGAGGCCGCCTCGCGCCAGCTCAAGCAGCTGCAAACCGCGTGGCGCGATGTCAACGGCAACCTACCCAAAAAGCAGGCTGCCGAGCTGTGGACCAAGTTTCGGGCGGCCAATAACCACTTTTTTGAGCGCCTCAAAAACCATATCGAGAGCCAGCGCGTGGCCGCCGCCCAAGAGGGGCGCTCATCTGTGCCCACCTCGGCCGATGAAAGCCTGGTGCGCAAGCGCGAGCTAGCCAATCGCGCCGAGGCGCTGCTAGGCATGCCCAGCAACCAAGCCGTGACCCAGGCTAAAGCTCTGCAAGCCGAATGGAAGCAAAGCGGCGCAGTGCGCGGCCCCGAATCGGATAAGCTGTGGCAGCGTTTTATGCTGGCTTGCGATAAGGTGTTTGAAATGAGCGCCCTCGACTATTACTTGCGTAAGCGTCAGGCCGAGGGGACTACCATTTCGGCCAATGAACGGGCGCTGGCGGCAGTCACGGCGCTGCGCAAGTTTATCGAAAGCGACAAGCAGGAGCTCGAAACCCTGCGCGACAACCTCGACAAGCTAAGCACCGCCCCGGCCAACGACCAGTTCCGACAGCTGTTGCAAGGAAAAATTCGCACCTTCGAACGGAAGATTCAAACTAAAACTGAGCTAATTGCGCTATTTAGCGCCACTGCCACGCCAACTGGCCGTTAACCCCGGCAGGCCTTCTGCCGTTGTCGCCTCGGCGGCTTACATTTACAAACCTTTTTTCACGCCACTTCTTCTTTTTTTACTATGTACTGGACTCTCGAACTTGCTTCCTACCTGGAAGATGCCCCCTGGCCTGCTACCAAGGACGAACTCATCGACTTCTCCATCCGCTCGGGCGCTCCGATGGAAGTAGTAGAAAACCTCCAAGGCCTAGAGGACGACGGCCAGCCCTACGAGAACATCGAAGAAGTATGGCCCGACTACCCGACCAAGGAGGACTTCATGTTCAACGAGGACGAGTATTAATAGCAAACACGAACGTTAGTAGGGATTTAGCTCTCTGGTAATGCTTCTCACTTCAGGGTTTAAGACGCAGTCGCGGAGCTCACCGATAAGGTGTGGCTCCGCGACTTTTTTTATGGTTGCCTACTTCCAGCTTACTCAGCCTTTTGTAGTATGTCAACGTCTAACCCTCCCCTGTTGGCCGCTCAGTCTGAGCTGTGGCCCCGCTTGCTGGCCTTCGACCTTGATGGCGCAGCGCAGTTCTCTTTTTCGCAGCGCCTGGCTCGCGACAATTGCTGGCCGGCCGCTTTTGCGCAGCGCGTAGCGCTGGAATACAAGAAGTTTCTCTACCTGGCCGCTACCTGTGGCCACCCCGTCACGCCTTCCGACGAGGTAGACCAAGCCTGGCACCTGCACTTGGTGTACACCCGCTCGTACTGGGATGACCTCTGCGGGCAAACGCTGGGCTTTGCCCTGCACCACGGCCCTACCAAGGGCGGCGCAGCCGAGGGCCACAAGTTCCGGGACTGGTACGCTCAGACCTTACGTTCCTACCGGGCGGCTTTTGGTACCGAGCCTCCGGCCGACATCTGGCCGCCTGCGGCACAGCGGTTTGGTGAGGCACCTTATTTCCAGCGCATCAACCGCAAGCGCTATTTGCTGGTGCCCCGGCTGCGGTGGCGCTGGGCACTCAACCGCCGCGCAGGCCTAGCGCTAGCCGGGGCGCTGGTGCTGGCGGGCTGCTCGACACGCCTGCCGTTCAATCCGCTCAACTGGTACGGCTCCGATTTCTTACTGCTGTTCTGGAGCTTGTGCTTGATACTGATACCGCTGGCGCTGTGGCTACGCCACCGAGGCCGAGGGCCGAATGAAGCGACTTTTGGGCTACCGCTGAGCACGTATGGGCTGGCGCGCCTAGCTGACAATGGGCAGTCGCTGGCTGACAGCGCTTTTGCGGCAATGGCTTTCGGGGGCTACGTGCAGCTGCGGGCCGGGGCCGAAATCAGGCGCATCGGCACCACGCCGCCTACCGACTCGTACGAATGGACGGTTTGGCAATTATTCCGCAACGACGCCTGGACCGACCTGCCTACGATGCGCAAACGGGCGTTGCGGGCAGCCTTAGAAGCCGTGCAAGCCCTAGACACTGGCTTGGTGGCCAAAGGATTGTTACTCTCGCCCAGCGCCCGGCAGCGGCTCGATAGGCTGCCACTGTTCACCGTGCTGGGCTTGGTCGCCTTTGGCTCGGCCAAGATGTTGGTGGGCTTGTCGCGGGGCCGGCCAGTGGGCTATCTACTACTTTCGCTACTGGTGCTGGGCGTGGTGGCTTGGCTTTGCCAACGGCGCGGGGCCTGGGTTACCGGCCGCGGAGCCTCCTTGCTTGAAACTACAACGGCAGAACTGCGACTGCCTCCTGCTAGCGCACTGTCGGCGCGAGCGGTGGCGCTTACGGTCGCGCTGCTCGGCATTTCGCAGCTCAAAGCTCTGGGTTTGGGCGAGATGGCCACGCTGCTGCTACCGCCCGTCAGCACCGGTAGCGATGGCAGCAGTGGCTGCGGGGGCGGTAGTAGCGGCTGCGGCGGAGGAGGGTGCGGCGGGTGCGGAGGCTGTGGCAGCTAACGCTGGCACCTTTTATCCCTTCCGCTGGCTGGCACGCCCACGTAGCACCTGCCCAATAGAGCGCATAAACGGCCCGGCCGATACAGAATTCATAATCCGCAGATTATCAATCCAATTAGTTTTCTCATCCAGAAAGCGTAGGATTCGCTCCACTGGGTTGCGCTCGAAAAGCTGGGCAAACAAGTCGCGGGTAGTTTCGCCTTGGCGCTGCATAATGTCGAGCAGCAGCGTATCAAACATTCGGAACTGCCACTGGTCGCCGGTGGGGTCGGCTGGTGGGTGGCCGGTAGCCACCAGCGCCGCTGCCAGCCGCGCCGACTGTGCCTGAATGCGCTGAAAAGCATAGCCTGTACTAGGCTTAGCCCGCCCAGCGCGGGTGCCAAGGTTGATGATGCGCGCCCCGGCGCGGGCCGGAAGCGGGTGGTCGGTCATGGGGATAGCGCCGACTTCTTCGGCAGTTATCCGGTACTGGCTGCTGGTTAGGCCCAGGGTATTTTGCAAATAATCAGTTATTTGCGCTTCGTACTCAGCCTTTGCTAGTATTTGGGCCGAGAATAGCGTGTACTCGACTAGCGCCCGGCGCGGGCTGAAGGGCAGCACGTACATAAACCGCGCCTCGTGGTGCTGTGCCCCTCGAAAATCCATAAACTCGACTACCTCGGGGTCGAACACGCCGTGGTCAGTTTCTACCTCCCATCCCACAAAGTGTTGAAGCAGGTAGCGGTATTTCTCGGGCTGGCGCGCCAGCACGGGCGGGCGGCTGTCGAAAGCGTAGCGGGCAGTGTATTCTTCGCCGGCCGCCGTGTGGGCTACTACGCTGGTGGCTGTTTCAGCTAGTTGCGTCACGGTGCCACGCACCAAGGTAAACTGGGCCGCACGGGCTGCTAGCTCCTGATGCACAAACTGGTAAAAATCCAGTCCGCGAATGGTGCGATAGTGATAGTTCTGGAGGCGCAGAATTTGTTCAAAACCGGGACTGCGAAAAGCAATTTTATCCCACTCGCCCACAGCCAGGTGGTCGAACGGGCCGGGCTCGGCCGACCAATAGCTCCAGGTGCGGTCGTTCTGGTCTTTGGCCTCGGGCTCGATGAGCAGCACGTGCTTACCAGCCAATTGCGGCTCTTGGGCCAGGTGATAAGCCAGGCTGAGGCCGGCCGCGCCGCCGCCCACTAGCAGGTAGTCGTAGCTGGAAGCGGTGGGCGGCGCGGGCGTGTTCATAGGGCAAAGATGCAGCCGCTAAGCTGGTCATTTGCAGACAAGTCACTTTGGTAGTACGTTCGTAGCAGTGAAGCCCAAGGAGTACAATTTATGGTACTTTATTATCTTGCAACAGTGTTTTAGCGTTAATATTCATTTATTCTGAGTTATGAAATTGGATTCTAATTCTTTTCCCAAATTATTTTTAGTAGCTGGCCTGACGTTGGCAGCTTCGGCAGCCAAGGCTCAGACCGTGCTGTGGGCGGCAAAAGTGGTCGATGTTTCATCGCAAAAAGCGAAGGGCAAAGACCCCTACTCACCCGAAAAAGTACTGAGCGCACCCAACGCGTTGCCGCTCGGCGAGGTCAACAACGAAGCCTGGATTCCGGCTAAGGAAGGCTCCAACGAATTTATCGAAGTGCGCTTTGCGCGCTCGGTAAAGGCGCAGCAGGTGACGGTGGTCGAAAACTTCAACCCTGGCTCGGTGACCAAAATCGAGTTGATTGACACCAAGGGCGAAAAGCACGAGGTTTATAAAAATGACAATCCTGGCCCCATTCCGGTGGCCTACCGCACGCTCCAGGTAAAGTTCAAGCCTGATAAGTACCTGACCATCGGGGCGCGGGTGACCATGAACACGGCCAAAGTGCAGGGCGTGAACCAGATTGACGCCATCGGCGTGGCCAACGTGGACGTGCAGATTGTGAAGCAGGACTTCAAAAACTCGGCTTCGGAAGTTGAAACCGTGCAAATGGACTCGACCCTGAAAAACCTAGGGCCGAACGTGAACACCAAATACACAGATACCCACCCGGTTATCTCACCCGATGGCCGCACGCTGTTCTTTGCGCGGCAGGGCCACCCCGGCAACCGGGGCGGTACCCGCGACCCACAGGATATCTGGTACTCGAGGCTCGAAAGCGGCCAGCGCAAAACCTGGGGCATCGCCAAAAACCTGGGCACGCCGCCCAACGGCCCCGAAGACCCCAACGGCTTGGCCTCGGTGTCGGCCAACGGGCAGCAGGCTTTGCTCATCGGCGTATATGTCGATGGCTTTATGGAGCCTAAGGGCTTCAGCACCAGCCGCCGCTCGCCGGGCGGGTGGAGCATTCCGCGCAAAGTGGAGATTGACAACTACCGCAACGACGACCCCGAGCACATCGACGGCTTCATTGCCACGTCGGGCAAGGCGCTGCTGATGGCTGTGCAGCGCCCCGACGGTGTGGGCGGGCAAGACCTCTACGTGAGCTTCCCGAAACCTATCCCGGTGGGCGAACAGGACGACCCAACTCGCCCCATTACCTGGACGAAGCCCCTGAACCTGGGCAAAACCATCAATACGCCCGGCTCGGACTTCGCGCCCTTTCTGGCCGCCGACGACAAGACGCTGTATTTTGCCTCGGACGGGCACGGCGGCTACGGCAAGAGCGATATTTTCTACTCGAAGCGCCTCGATAGCACCTGGACCAAGTGGAGTACCCCGCGCAACCTCGGCCCGGTGGTGAACTCGCCTGACTTTGATGCCTATTACACCTTGTCGGCCGCTGGCGAAGACGCTTACCTCGTATCGTCGCGTAATGGCACCGATGGCTCGAAGGATATTTTCCGCATCGCGCTGGCTCCGGCTTTCAAGCCCGATGTGGTGACGCTGGTGCAGGGCAAAGTGCTCGATGCGGTGACCAAGAAGCCCATCCGGGCCATTATTCACTATGAGAATCTGATTACGGGCGAGGAAATCGGCGTAGCGGAAAGCTCGCCCATCGATGGCTCGTACACCATTGTGCTGCCGGCCGGCGTGCAGTATGGCATGCGTGCCGAAGCGCCCGAGTACCTAGCCGAAAACGCCAACCTCGACGTGGCCGCTGCCGAAAAGTATTCGGAAAAAACACAGGACTTGTACCTCGTGCCCTTTAAAGTGGGCCAGAAGGTGCGACTTAACAACATCTTCTTCCCGCAGAGTAAGTTTTACCTCCAGCCTAGCTCCTTCCCCGAGCTGCTGCGCCTCGTGAAGACGATGAAGCAGTACCCAACGCTGGAAATCCTCATTGGCGGCCACACCGACAACCAGGGCGACCCGGCCCTGAACGTGAAGCTAAGCGAAGACCGGGTGAACGAGGTGAAGAAATACCTGGTGTCGAAAGGCATCGCTGCCACCCGTCTCCAGACGCAGGGCTTCGGCGGTGCGCAGCCTATTGCCAGCAACGAACAGGAAGAAACCCGCCGCTTCAACCGTCGGGTAGAGTTTACGATTACGAAGAAATAAACGCTGGCACTTCGGCGTTTAAGTCGGGCGGGCTGCTCTTCGAGCGGTCCGCCCGATTGTTTTGTGGCGTACGCTTTAGCTTGCGTGTCCAAACAATTCACCGCATACTTGCAAAAAATAACTGCTATAGTACTGCGGATACCCATTTAGCTATCCACGTTAAGTTATTGCTTTGCTGAATTATACGTCTATTAACCCGACTGGCCGCTGGCCCAATGTGCTGCTGGCCGCTGCGCTGCTGGCCCTGGCACACCCAGCGGCGCGGGCGCAGGACGTGTATTTCTCGCAGCCTTTTGCCAACCGGCAGTCGGTAAATCCGGCCTTCGCGGGCCTGCTCGACGACTACAGCGCCACCCTCGGCTTTCGCAACCAATACCCGCAGCTGGCCGGCTCGTTTACAACCACCCAGCTGGCCGCCGACCTGCGCCTGCCCCAGCCCGGCCTGCACCACGCCGTGGGCTTGGTCCTGAATCAGGACCGGGCCGGCCAGGCGGGCTACACGCGTTTCGAAGCTGCTGCCCAGTACGCCTACCACACGCGCCTCACGAAGGTGCTCGCCCTGAGCGGCGGGGCCAGCGTGGGCTACGGCCGCCAGCGCGTGGGCTACGACAACCTAGTGTTTGGCGACCAACTCGCGGCCGATGGCAGCGTGCTCGGTCCATCGGCTGAGAGCATTGCCGGCCTGCCGCCGCGCAACTACCTCACGCTGGGCCTCGGGGCCGTGCTCTACGCCGAGCAAGGCTGGGTTAGCCTATCGGGCCAGCATCTCAATCAACCCGACCTGAGTTTTGCGACCCAGGCCACCTTGCCGATGCGCTTGAACGTGAGCGCCGGCTATAAGCTTTTCATTCAGCGCCCTACCTATGGGCGCGGCACCAACGACGCCCGCGAGATAAGTTTTACCCCCGTGGCCTCCTACACCCGCCAGGGCGGCTCGCAGCGCTCGGAAGCCGGATTGTACTTTAGCGCGCAGCCTATCACCCTTGGCGCAGTGTTTCGAAACCTTAATTTTAGTGATAAAACCGGTACGCAGAGTGTACTGGCTGCCGTGGTAGGCGTATCATTTGGCGAC
>CAXUKA010000030.1:0-30834 GCA_964251335.1 uncultured Hymenobacter sp. | reverse complement strand
GGTTAATAGTGCCAGCAGCTAAGTAGGTTGCAAATTACAACGCTGTCCGCATTTACCCAAATGGCCGTGCTGCTTCTGCGGGGCAGACGCAGCACGGCCATCAACTTTAACACGCCAGGTATAATCCAGCTATTTGCTAGTTTCATCCTGCGGGCGCAGCACTGAGTCACTAGTGTGGTCATCGCCCAGCTTCTGCTCGTGCATGCGAATACCTTCGCCTTGCTCATCAAGCTCATAGCTACCTTCCTCGGTGAAGCCGGGGCCTTGAGCCTGCTCGCCGGCCGTTTCGTGGTTGTTGCCGCCCTGGGGCTCGGTTTCGGAGCCGCCGATGTGCAGGTTGCTTAGCTGGTCTTTCTGGTCGCTGCGCTGGGTGTAGCCGTTGGCACCTACGTTGCGGTGGGCACTGGCGTCGTCGCTGTTTTTGTTGTTGCTTTGGTCGCGCTGGTAGTCGCGCTGCTTTTCCAACTCCTCATTTTTGGGACCTACCACGTTGGTGGGGTTCTGGTTGGCGGGCTCCTGCTTGCGGCCGGTAGCGTCCTTGTCTTTATCGTCTTCGAATAGCTCGTCGCTAAGTATCATGGCTGAGTGGGAGGGGTTTAGAAACTACGGGAGAATGCCCAGGCAACCGGCCAGGCCGGGCCTAAGTACACGGCTTAGTAGCCGCGCCGGGCGCTGAATGTGTACGCGCCGCCTGCCCCGAGGTTGGCCCCGGCCGGGCTGTCTGGCTGTTTCTTTGTCTTTATTTTTATTTGCGCCTTCTCATGGATTTTGGTAAGCTCTACCGTCCCACCCTCTTCAACTCTTGGCAGTTTATTGCCTTTACTGGCCTGATAATGAGCGCCGGAGCTGAGCTGATTATGCGCTTGGTGCATTATCCGCGCCCGGCCGGCTTTGGCTGGCTCTATGTGTGCTGGGCTGGGCTGTTTGTGGTAGGCACACTGGTCAACCTGTTTGGTAAGCCCACACCGCACGAGCATCACCATCATCATTAAAGAGGAGGGAATTAAAAATTATGGCAGCCAAATTTTTAATTCCCCCTCCCACTGTTTTTAGCGGCAGCGTAAAGCCCAGCTTTTCGCACTTAGCGCGCTACGCTTAACCCCCGGCTTGGCGGGACGTATAGCGGCTTCTGTCGGCAAGATTAGAGGCGTAGTCTTTTTTCAGGCTACGCCCCCTACCCACAAGCCGCAGCTTTACGTTTCAGCCTCAATGAGCACTCGATTACCAGCCCTCGCGGCGGGGCTTCTGGCCCTGCTAAGCGTAGCCGCCTGCGGCTCCAAAAAGAAAGACGGTGCCGCCGGAAAGGACGGCAAAGGCGGCCCGCCCCAAGTAAAGGAATACCCCGTGCTGGTGGTGCGCCCCGATTCGGTGACGCTTTACCAGGACTACCCCGCCACGGTGCAGGGTCAGCAAAACGTTGAAATCCGCCCCAAGGTAGATGGCTATGTAGAAGCTATTTACGTCGACGAAGGCGCCAGCGTGAAGAAGGGCCAGCGGCTCTTTCACATCAGCGCGCCGCAGTACGAGCAGGATGTGCGCACGGCTCGCGCTGGCATCCTGACGGCGCAGGCCGACGTGAACACCGCCCGCATGGGCGTAAACAAAGTAGCCCCGCTGGTGGCGCGCGGCATCATCAGCAAGTATGAACTGGAGGGCGCGCAGTACACGCTGCAATCGAAAGAGGCTGCCTTGGCCCAGGCCAGGGCCACGTTGGCTAACGCTCTTACCAACCTGGGCTACACCGAGATACTGAGTCCGCTGGATGGCGTAATGGGGTCGATTCCTTATAAAATCGGGAGTCTGGTGAGCAGCACCTCCACCGACCCGCTGACTACCATTTCTAGCGTCAACAATGTGTACGCCTACTTCTCGCTCAGTGAGAAGGCACTGCTGGCGTTTACCCGCCGCCGGCCTGGCAACACCTTGCAGGACAAGCTCGCCAAGGTGCCCGATGTGCGCCTGGTGCTGGCTGATGGCACAGTGTATAAATACCCCGGCCGCGTCGAAACTGCTATCGGCCAGATAAATACCGAAACCGGGGCCAGTAGCTTCCGCGCTACTTTCCCCAACCGGCAGGGCTTTTTGCGCAGCGGCAGCAGCGGCTCGGTGCGCACCTTCCAGCCGATGGACAATGTACTCATTGTGCCGCAGGCAGCCACCTATGAGCTTCAGGGCAAGCGCTTTGTGTATGTGGTAGGCAAGGACACCGCCGCCCACGCTGTTGCCGTGACGGTAACGCCCACGCCCGATGGGCAGTCGTTTGTGGTAAACCAAGGCCTGAAAGCCGGCCAACGGGTGATAGTGGAAGGCGTAGGCAGCCTGAAGGAAAATACCAAGATTAAACCCAAGGTGGAGACCAAGAAACAAGCCACAACGCCGATGGCGGGGTGATAACGAGTAAAACTGAACCGTCATGCTGAACGCAGGGAAGCATCTTGCTCGCTTCGTTGCTGACGTTTGAGATTACTGCTGCGAGCAAGATGCTTCCCTGCGTTCAGCATAACAGTTAGTTTTTACTTGATAGGCAATAAAATAATATGCTAAAAATATTCATTGAGCGCCCCGTGCTCTCCACCGTTATTTCGGTTATTCTGGTGCTGCTGGGGGTGCTGGGGCTGGTGACGCTGCCCATTGCGCAGTACCCCGATATTTCGCCGCCTACGGTGCAGGTGTCGGCCAGCTACGCGGGGGCCAATGCCGATGTGGTGCTCAAAAGCGTGCTCACGCCGCTGGAGGAGCAGATAAATGGCGTGGAAGGCATGACCTACATGACTTCCACGGCTACCAACGCGGGCGCGGCCACCATTCAGGTGTACTTCAACGTAGGGCGCGACCCCGACCAGGCCGCCGTAGACGTGCAAAACCGCGTGGCCAGCGCCACCAGCCTGCTACCGCAGGAAGTAACCCTGGCCGGCGTAACGGTGCGCAAGCAGCAGAGCAGCAACTTGTTGATTTTCGCCTTGTACAGCGACGACGAGTCCAAATACGACCAGACCTTCCTCCAGAACTACGCCCAGATTAATATCACCCCGCAAATCCGGCGCGTGACGGGAGTGGGCGCGGCCAATGCCTTCGGCACCCGCGACTACTCGATGCGCATCTGGCTCAAGCCCGATGTAATGGCCATTTACGGCCTCACGCCAGCCGATATTTCGGCCGCCCTGGCCGACCAGAACGTGGAAGCTGCGCCGGGCGCATTTGGGCAGAATTCTGACCAGAGCTTTCAGTACGTTATCAAGTACACGGGCAAGCTGATTTCGGCCGAGCAGTTTGGCAATATTGTGCTGAAGGGCACGGCCCAGGGCCAGTTGCTGCACCTCAAAGACGTGGCCCGCATCGAGCTGGGCGCGCAGGACTACAGCAGCAACAGCGCCACGTTTGGCAAGCCCTCAGTCGGTATTTCGGTGAACCAGACGCCGGGCTCCAACGCCCGCGAGGTTATCGAAAACTCGGTGAAGGTGCTGGCAGAGGCCGAAAAGTCCTTCCCGGCCGGCATTCACTACGTGCCGCTAGTAAATATCAACGACTTCCTCGACGCCTCGATTGACAAGGTGATTCACACCCTGCTAGAGGCTTTTGGGCTGGTGTTTTTGGTGATTTTTATTTTCCTGCAAGACTTCCGCTCGACTATCATTCACGGGGTGTCGGTACCGGTGTCGATTATCGGCACGTTCTTCTTCTTGAAGGTTTTCGGGTATTCAATTAATATTTTGACACTCTTTGCATTGGTGCTCGCCATCGGCATTGTGGTCGATGATGCCATTGTGGTGGTAGAGGCCGTGCACGCCAAGCTCGAAAACGGCTATTCATCGCCGAGGCGAGCGGCCATCGACGCCATGAGCGAGATAAGCGGGGCCATCGTGAGCATCACGCTGGTGATGGCGGCGGTGTTCCTGCCAGTGACATTTTTGGACGGCTCGACGGGTGTATTTTACAAGCAGTTCGGTATCACACTGGCCATTGCCATCATGATTTCGGCCGTGAATGCGCTCACGCTGTGCCCGGCGCTGGCGGCCCTTTTCCTGCGCCCACCCACCGAGGAGCACAAGCAAGAGCAAGCCGAAGCCGCCGACCAAGCCGCTGGCGGCGACAAAGCAGAGGGCGATAAAAAAGAGCAAAAGGACGCCAAGCCCAAAGGCTTTTTGCAACGTTTCCGGGTGGCCTTCAACGCCGCTTACGATGCCATCGTAGCCAAATACACCGGCGTGGTGCACTTTCTGGGCTCGCACAAGGTGGTGGCGCTGGCGGGCGTGGCAGCCTTCAGCGCGGGCTTGTATTTCTTGATGTCGAGCACGCCGAGCAGCTTCGTGCCCAGCGAGGACATGGGCACCATCTTCGTGAATATTACGCTGCCGCCCGCCTCTACTCTGGAGCGCACCACGGCCGTTAATACGGAGGTTGATAGCCTCATTCGCACCATTCCGGCAGTGAAGGGCACGCTGCGCACCACGGGGCAAAATTTCCTGGCTGGCGCGGGCAGCAGCTACGGCATGGTGATTGTGCGCCTCAAAGAATGGAGCGAGCGCCCCGATATGAATAACGAGCAGGTTATCGACAAGATAACGCAGCTCACGAGCCACATCCGGGCGGCCGAAATTCGCAGTATTTCGCAGCCTACCATCACGGGGTTTGGGCAAACCAGCGGCTTCACCTTCATGCTCCAAGACCGGGGCGGGCACAGCACCGCCGAGTTTTACAAAGTGGCTCAGGACTTCCTGGCCGCCCTCAACCAACGCCCCGAAATCCAGTACGCTACCACGGCCTTCAACCCTGGCTTTCCGCAGTACCAGCTCTCGATAAACGTGGCCAAGGTAAAAGAAGCGGGCCTGACCGAAGCCAACATCCTGAATGCCATGCAGGTGTACTACGGCGGACTGTATGCTACCAACTTCAACGAGTTTGGCAAGCAATACCGCGTGATGGTGCAGGCCGACACGGCCTACCGCGCTAACCCCGAGGGCCTGAGCAAAATATTCGTGCGCAACGCCAGCAACGTGATGGCCCCCATCACCGAGTTTGTGACGCTGAAGCGCATCTACGGCCCCGAAAGCCTGTCGCGCTTTAACCTGTTTACCTCGATTTCGGTGAATGGCTCGCCCAAGGAAGGCGCCAGCTCGGGGCAGGCGCTGATTGCCATTCAGGAAGTGGCGGCGCAGAAGCTGCCGCAGGGCTACAGCTTCGAGTTTTCGGGCATCAGCCGCGAAGAGCAGAAAGTGGGCGGGCAGGCGCTGTACGTGTTTGCTTTGTCGCTGGTATTTGTGTACCTGCTACTTAGCGCGCAGTACGAGAGCTACTTGCTGCCGTTTGCGGTGCTATTGTCCATCCCGATTGGCTTGTGCGGCACCTATGTATTTGCCAAGATTATGGGGGTCGATAACAACATCTACCTCCAGATTTCCATCATCATGCTCATTGGCCTACTGGCCAAAAACGCCATTCTCATTGTGGAGTTTGCCACGCAGCGCCGCCTGCATGGCCTGGGCATTGCGGAGGCGGCGCTGGAAGGGGCCAAGGCTCGCCTGCGGCCTATTTTGATGACCTCGCTGGCGTTTGTGTTCGGGCTGCTGCCGCTGCTGTTTGCCCACGGCGCAGGCGCCGCCGGCAACCGCAGCATCGGCACCGGCGCGGTGGGCGGCATGCTGTTTGGCACACTCCTCGGGGTGTTTTTTATCCCGGTGCTGTACATGGTTTTTGCTGGCTTGCAGGAACGCATCAGCGGTCCGCCCAAGACGCAGGAGCAGATTGACAAGGAAAATGAAGAGGGCGGCCCACAGGGGCCAAAGCCGGAAGATGGCCCACAAGGCCAGAAACCAGCAGGCGACCAGCCCGCCCCCAAGCCCGAAGGCGACCCAAAGCCGGAGGAAAAACAAGCTACCAAAGAGCAGCCCGAACCCGTGGTAGAGCTGGCCAATAACCAAGGGTAACGCGGCCGGACGAAACCCAATCGCCCGCGTATAAGCCATAAATTCAGCGTGATGAATACCGCTAAGCTTTCTAAGTTTCTATTTCCGCTTACGTTGCTGGCCAGCAGCGGCTGCGGCATTATGCACCCCTACGGCCGCCCCGATACGGCCACTACCGGCCTCTACCGCGACCGCAACCCCACCGACACGACCAGCCTCGCCAGCCTGCCCTGGCAACAGCTTTTCACTGACCCGCAACTGCAAAAGCTCATTGCCGAAGGCATTGCTAATAATCGCAATTTGAAAGTAGCCGATGCCCGCATTGCCCAGGCCCAAGCGCTGTTGGCCCAAAGTCGGGCAGCCTTCCTGCCTAGTTTGAGCGGGCGGGCTACCACAACATTCACCCGCACGGGCGGCGCATTTGTAAGCACCGGAACTGGTGGCGGCACAACTACAATAGGCGGCACCACCGGAGGTACGGGCACCGGGACTGGTGGCACGGGCACAGGTACGGGCGGGACTGGTACCGGAACGGGCGGAACTGGCACCGGAACGGGTGGCACTGGAACAGGTACGGGCACCGGTACTGGTAGCACCGGCACTACGACCACCACCGACCAATCGACCGTAGTGACGGGCGGTGCCTCGCACCAATACTTATTAGGCTTGAGCAGCAGCTGGGAGGCCGATGTATGGGGCAAGCTGCGCAGCACGCGCCGCTCCTACGCCGCCAGCGTGATGCAAAGCGAGGCTTACCGCCGCGTAGTGCTCACGCAGCTCATCGCCGACATTGCCGATAACTACTACTCGCTCCTTGCCCTCGATGCCCAACTCGAAATAACCCGCCAGACGGTGCAAAACCGCATCAAGGACGTGGAAACCATGAAACTGCTACTCGAAGGCGACGTGGTGACTGGCGCAGCCGTGGTGCAGAGCGAAGCCCAGCGCTACGCTGTCGAAGTCACCATTCCCGACTTGGAGCGTAGCATTCGGGAGGCTGAAAACCTGCTGGCTACGCTGCTGGGCCGCACGCCTGGCTCTATCGAGCGTAGCACGCTGGCCGCGCAGGCTCCGGCTCCCGAGTTGCTCACGGGTGTGCCCGGCCAACTGCTGCGCAACCGGCCCGACGTGTTGCAAGCCGAGTACGCCTTCGAATCAAACTTCGAGTTAACTAATGCGGCGCGGGCGTATTTCTACCCATCGTTCACCATCACTGCCAATGGCGGGCTCACCAGCACTACTATCAGCAGCTTGTTTTCGCCTGATGCCATTTTCGCCAGCATCGTAGGGGGCCTGGCACAACCCATTTTCAACCAAGGCCTTAACCGCGCCCGGCTGCGCCGCTCGGAGGGCTTGCAGCAAGAATACCTCTACACCTACCAGCAAACGATGTTTACGGCTGGCCAAGAGGTGAGCAACGCGCTGTTTTCCTACCAAAGCGCCGCCGACAAAAAGCGTATCCGTGCCCTTCAGCTCGATGCGCTGGTGAAATCGGTGGACTATACCGAGGAGCTGCTACGCGCCGGCTTCGCCAACTACACCGAGGTGCTCACGGCTCGCCAAAGCCTGCTGCAAGCCCAGCTCAGTGGCGTGAATGATGAGCTACAGCAGCGCCAGGCCGTAACGGACTTGTACCACGCGCTGGGCGGCGGCTGGCAGTAAGCTACCTACGCGCCCGGTGCGGGCGGCGGCGTGGCCGGCTCGCCCAATTGCCGGAAATGGTGCTTGAAATACACCAGCAGCAACGTAAAAAGCAGATTTATCGCGTTGCCGAACAGGATGGGAGCGTTGTGCTCGTGCAGGCCGTATACCAGCCACAGCACCATGCTGCTGGCCCCAATGGCCAGCATCGGCCCGCTCAGCCCGTTGGCCGAGCGGGTTTGCCAGGTGTGCAGCACCTGCGGAAAAAACGTGAGGGCCGATAGCGCCGCCGCTACCAAGCCAATGTCGCTAAAAACAATTGGCGTAAAAGTCATAAAAGACTCTTACGCCAAAAATTGGGTGTGGGTAGCAGCGACTTATTTAGCCAGCCCCCGCAGCACTTCCTTGGTCTTGCTGACGTGGTCGGTGGCCCCGCTCAACGAGTTGAAAATATAGGCGATTTTGCCTGCTGCATCAATCACAAACGTGACGCGTCCTGGTAGCAACCCAAGTAGGGCGCGGGGCACTTCGTACTTTTTGCGTAGCTGCCCACTGGTATCAGCCAGCAAAGGGAACGGCAGCCGGTGCTTTTGAGCGAACTTCTGGTGCGAGGCTTCGCTGTCGGAGCTCACACCTACTACTACTGCGCCCAGGTCCAAAAAGTCTTCGTACTGGTCGCGGAAGGCGCAAGCCTCGGCGGTGCAGCCAGGAGTATCGTCTTTGGGGTAGAAATAAAGGACAACAGCCTTGCCATGCTGGTCGGCCAGGTGGAAAGTGTCGCCATTGCCAGTAGGCAAGGAAAAATCAGGGGCTTGGTCGCCGAGTTGGAGCATTGGTGAGGTAGTGAAATGGTGGGTAATGAACAGCCAAGACTGTAATTGTTCTGTTACTCCTTATTTCACTACCTCACCATTTCATTACTTCGTTAGCCAGCCGTTGGCGTCCATCCAGTTTTGTAAGCGCTCTATCCACTGGTCTTTCGTGGTTTTGTTGTTCATGCCAAAGCCGTGGCCGCCCTGCGGGTAGAGGTGCATCTCGGCAGGCACGTTGTGGCGGCGCAAGGCTTGGTAAAACACGATGCTGTTTTGCACGGGCACGGTCTTGTCGTCTTCGGCATGCACGAGGAAGGTAGGTGGTGTTTGGGCCGTCACTTGCAGCTCGTTGGAATACAGCTTCACTTGGTCGGCAGTTGGGGCATCGCCCAGCAAGTTGGTGCGCGAACCGGTGTGCTTGAGGGTATCGGAGAAGCTGATTACCGGATACAACAACACCAGAAAGGCCGGCCGCACCGAGGCCGGGCCGGGGTTGGTACCCACCGGTTGCGCGAAATGCGTACCCGCCGTCGAGGCTAGGTGCCCACCCGCCGAGAAGCCCATCACCCCGATACGCTCGGGATTGAGGTTATATTTTGAAGCCTGCTCGCGCACCAGGCGCAGGGCCTGTTGCACGTCGAGCAAAGGCGCAATGCTGGGGTCAGGCTGGCTCTGGCCATTGGGCAGGCGATATTTGAGCACAAAGGCCGCTACGCCCATATCATTCAGGCGCTTAGCTACGTCGTAGCCTTCGTGGTCCATGGCCAGGCGGGCATAGCCGCCGCCAGGGCAAATGATAACCGAAGTGCCCGTGGCCTTCGTCGGCGCAGGTAGGTAGACGGTCAGCGTGGGCTGAATGACGTTGGAAGTTCGCACGCCACCTTCAGTAGTGGTGGTTTCCTGCACGCGGCTGGGCTTCGAATCGGGGATAGAGCCGCTGTAGAGCGGCAGCACCGGGTGGGGAGCTTCTTCGAGCGGAGTGGCTGGGGTGAGTTCAGCGGGCGTGTCGCTCGCTTTGATTTTGGTTTCGGTCACGCGGGTCGAAGACTTGGCGGGCGTTTTGGGAGTGCGCGTGTTCTGCGCCAACAGGGTTTGGGCAGTACCCAAGCACAGGGCGAGCAGCAAGGTCGTTTTTTTCATAAGAAAAAGCAAGGTACCAGTAAAGAAGCACCAGGTAACTTTACGCGCCTCGGCGGCTACCGTTGCCGCCGGGGCCAGCCGGCCTACCGCTCAGGTTGTTGGTCGCTCTTTTCTTCTCATCCTATGTCGCTTAAACCCACCGCTCTACTCCCACTGGCGCTACTTGCTGCCTGCGCGCCCACCGCCAACCAAAGGTCGACGTCAGGCAAAGCGCCCGTAGCCGCTACTCCGCCCGCCGCGAGCACGCCGGCCGCCGCCCCTGCCACGCCCCCAGATTACCGTGCCCAGGCCACCGAGTTTTTGAATGGCTACAATGCGGAGTACGTGCGCCTCTACACGCAGTCGAGCGAGGCCGAGTGGCAGAGCAATATTCACATCGTGCCCGGCGACACTACCAACGCCGGCCGCACCACCCGCGCCAACGAGCGCATGGCAGCTTTCAGCGGCAGCACCGCCAATACCACCAAGCTGCGCGAATTGCTGGCTCACAAAGACCAGCTCACACCGCTGCAAGTAAAGCAGTTGGAGACTGCTTTGTATAACGCCGCCAACTCGCCCCAGACCGTGGCCGACCTGGTGAAGCGCCGCATCAAGGCCGAAGCCGCCCAGACAGAAAAGCTCTACGGCTTCGACTACAAATACGCAGGCAAAAGCGTCACCACCAACGATATCGACGAACTGCTGCGCAAGGAAACCAACCCCCAAAAGCGCCAGCAAATCTGGGAAGCCAGCAAGGCCATCGGCCCCACCCTCAAAACCGGCCTGCTGAATTTGCGCGACCTGCGCAACCAAACCGTGCAGGCGCTGGGCTACTCCGACTTCTTCACCTACCAGGCCAGCGACTATGGCCTCACGCGGGAGGAAATGATGCAGCTCGTGCGCCAGCTCAACACTGAGCTGCGCCCCCTCTACCGCGAGCTACACACCTACGCCCGCTACGAATTGGCCAAAAAATACCACGTGCAGCAGGTGCCCGACTACCTGCCCGCCTCGTGGCTGCCCAACCGCTGGGGTCAGGATTGGGGCAGCATGGTCACGGTAAAAGGTATCAACCTGGATGCCGCCATTGCCAAAAAAGGCCAGGAATGGCCCGTGAAGCAGGCCGAGCGCTTTTATCAAAGCCTAGGTTTTCCGGCGCTGCCAGCTAGCTTTTATGAAAAAAGCAGCCTCTACCCCCTACCCGCTGGTGCGACATATAAAAAGAACAACCACGCCTCGGCCTGGCACATGGACCTCAACCAGGATGTGCGCAGCCTGATGAGCGTGGAGCCTAATACCGAGTGGTACGAAACCACCCACCACGAATTGGGCCACATCTACTACTACATTTCGTACAGCAACCCCGAGGTGCCACCGCTGCTACGCCAGGGGGCCAATCGCGCCTACCACGAGGCACTCGGCAGCATGATGGGCCTGGCCGCCCAGCAAAAGCCCTTCCTGGTTGGCTTGGGCTTGGTCGATGCCAAAACGCAGACCAACCAGACGCAGCAATTGCTGAAAGAAGCACTGCAATACGTGCCCTTCATTCCTTTTGCCTCGGGCGTGATGAGCGAGTGGGAAAACGCTTTTTATGCCGAAAACCTGCCCGCCGACCAGCTCAACGCTAAGTGGTGGGCACTCTGTAAGCAGTACCAGGGCATGGTGCCGCCCACCGAGCGCGGCGAAAACTACCTCGACCCCGCCACCAAAACCCACATCAACGACGACCCCGCGCAGTACTACGACTACGCGCTGAGCTACATCATCTTATTTCAGCTGCACGACCATATTGCCCGCAAAATCCTGCACCAGGACCCGCACGCCACTAACTACTACGGTAGCAAAGAAGTAGGCCAGTTTCTGCAAGACATCATGCGCCCCGGCAGCAGCCGCGACTGGCGCACCGTGCTCAAAGAAAAAACCGGTGAAGACCTCTCGGCCCGTGCGATGGTCGATTACTTTCAGCCGCTGATGGCGTACCTGAAAGAACAGAACAAAGGTCGGAAGTACACGATGTAACTTATCTAATATTTATGCAAGCTATAAGCAGTTTAGTATATCAGCGGCCCTATTTACTATGGTTGCCAACTATCGCATTATATCTAATAAACTTAGGCCCACTAACCTGTCCTATTGGGCTTTATGGAGACACATACACTACTTATTATTTAATGTTATTCTCGAATTTTTGCGTCTTAATACTTGCAGGAGGCATAGTTGCTTTATTTGTCAGCTTGTTCTTTCTAAAGAAGAAATCATTCCTTGAGCGCTTTGCTTTTTTATTCCCAATTGCTGCGCTGGCAAGTGTAAGTCTAATTCTGTTGGCAGATTTCCTTCTTTAATACATATAAAAGAGCTTGTCGCAGGGCGAATATAGTTTTCAGACTACACTCACCCTGCGACAAGCTTTTGCGTTACTGTTCAGCTACCAAAATCACCGCAGCTGCCACGCCAAACGCAGCATTCCGCCCGTATTACCGCCAAAGTCACCGAAATCGCTAGCTATAGACGCTGTAGCGGTAAGCCGCCCAAATTGGTAAGGCACCTCGGCCAGCAGTTGCGTTTTCGCTTTGGCCGGCGCAAAATATTTGGTATTATAGTAGTTGCCGTAGTGCCGCACGTAGGTCGCCAGTACCCGGTAGGTCATGCGGGAAGTCAGTGCGCCTTTCAAACCCAAATGCACCCCGATAATGCGGTTGCTCACAATTGCCCAGTCTGGATAGTCAGCCGGCACTACCTTATAGTTCGTCACTGCATTCTGGCGATTTAGAAACAATGGCGTGCCAATAATTCGATTATCGTACTGCCATCCAAAGTTATAGGTGCCGTTGTTGTAGTAATTATCGCGCCCCTCGTACATCACCGGGCCACCCTGATATTTGGTGTATAAGCCTTCTATCAATACTTTTTGCAACCACGTCCGTCGGCTAGTTTCCCAGCTCAAGCCCACTAGCCGGTCGCGCCACAATATTTTGAGGCCCGCGAGTTTGTCGCGCTGGTCGGTATTGAGGCTGTCGCCAACCCCTTTGTCGAAAATAGTTTGGGTATAGAGATGAATAGTCGCGTCGTTATTCTGAAACGATAAGCCAAACTCTGGAATAATCAGGTGATTACCAACCGCATTAGCGATGTCGACCGGGCCCTGATGGTATACTGGGTCGGAGTCGTCGCCACCCCTCCCTAAAATGATGCGCAGATAGTCTTTGAAGCGGCTAGGCGCTGTGCCCGACGCAAATGTGCCGCCCCACTGGGCGAAGTGCGTAAGGCCGCCATACCCACGCAGCCGCTTTTTGCCGACGCGTATGTACAAGGACTTTTGGTGCAGGTACGCCCCATCAATCGGCGGCTGATTGCCAAACCAGCCGTGCACAAAATTGCCCTTGAACTGTACCCAGCCGCTAGTAAACGGCACATCTATATAGTCGGTCAGGGCTAGCTCTATTTTCGGCAGCGGCAGGGCATTGCCACTGATACCGAATGAGCCGCTGGATAATGTGGGGTCGATTTCACCCGTCACTTCGCGGTAGCGGCCAGCGCGCAGCTGCCAGTTGCGGTAGCCCGCCCGCACGTAGCCTTCGGGCAGAAAGAAGCTATTAAAGTGATTATTATTATAAATAGCTGCACCGTAGCCAACATAAAACCCACGGCATAAGGTCTTTTTATCGGCTTCTACTGGCGCAACTTTTTTTCCGAAAGCGTGCTCGCCACTGAAAGCGACGAAGGTAGACGCGTCGGCCTGCCGGTCAACGATGGTGCCGTAGCGGTTGGCTACCAGCCAGAGGGGCTGGTAATCTTGCGTAGCGGCCGTGACAATAGTTCCAACCGTAATATGCAGAGAGTCCGATACTTGGGCTACTGCTGGTATGGCAAAAAGAATAAAACAACCCAGTAGAAGCTTCCGCATACACCTGCTTTTATGTGCTTGAGCTAATTTTAGCTCAACCATAAACAGCAGGAAAGATAAGACAGTAATTATCTAAGCCACAATAGACGAGGCTTTATAACTCTGGTTAGTATACTACTGGCACTACCTAAAACTTGTGCGCTTGCTATTCTATTTCAACCGCCGCGCCAGCACTTTAGCCACGCTATCCAGCCGCCGACCGATAAGCTGGGCCACTTCAGCATCGGCCAAGTCGATGCGCTGGCTGCGCGAAATGAGGTAGCGAGCCAGGGTGGCATTTTCGTCCAGAGCGTGCATTAGCTCGCGCTGAGCATCTTCCCACTCGGCAGCCTGGTCGGCCGCGAGGTAGAGGTAGCGCAACTCAATGGTCTGCGTTACCAGCTCCGCTAGATGCACCAGTACGTCGGTTTCTGCCTGAACTAGTTCGCGGTACTCTTTGCCGATTATGGCGAGCATGCCCAAGCGTGACCCATCGGCGGCAATCAAAATGGCCCCGGCGTAGAAATTTAGGCCAATGGCCTGCGCTACATCGGGCTTTATAAGATTGCAGCTTTCGGGTTTATAATCCGAAATTACTACCCGCTCATTGGTTAGAATCGCGGCCGAGCACATGCTTTCATTGCGCACCAAGCCGCCGATTTCGGGGCCGCCCGTGCGCGACTTAAACCACACGTAGTCTTCATCGACCAGCGAAATCAACGCAATGGGTACGTCGAACAGCTGCGCGGCCCAGGCCGTGTAGTTGTCGAAAATCAGCTCGGGGGTGGTATTGACAATCTGGAACTGGTGCAGCGTGCGCAGCCGGGCCACTTCATTGGCTGGTATCAGCGAGTCGGGGTAAGCGTATGGCATTAAAAGGTTGCGGGCCTAGTAGTTGGCCTCGCTGCCCGGCAGGTCGATTAAAATAAATTCGGCGTCTTTAGTCGCCTTGATTTCCACCACTTCTTCAGCCGTCAGGCGGGCCTGGTCGTTGGGGGCCAGGGCCACGCCATTCACCAGCAGGCTGCCCTGCTTCACGTAGATAAAGGTGAGGCGAATGGCAAAGGTTTTAAATACAATCTCCTCGTCGCAGTCAAGGCGCGACCAGTACACGGTGCTGTTCGAGTTCATGTACACCACGTCTTCGAGCACCTTCTGGCCCGTAACGAGGGGCACCAGCTGGTTTTTTTTGCTGCTCAAAAAGCTCAAGTCTTTTTGCTCGTAGCTGGGAGCCAATCCTTTCTGGCTCGGAATAAACCACAGTTGATATAAATGCAGTTGGCCATCCTGCCGATTCATCTCACTGTGGGCCAGGCCGGTGCCGGCCGTCATGCGCTGTACCTCGCCGGCCGTGATGCTGGTGCGGTTGCCCATCGTATCCTCGTGCGACACCTCCCCTTCGAGCACCAGCGTCACGATTTCCATCTCGGAGTGCGGGTGCTGCGGGAAGCCATTCTGCGGCGCTACCGTGTCGTCGTTGAACACCCGCAGCGGGCCGAAGTGCATGTTGTTCTTGTCGAAGTAATCGGCAAACGAAAACAGGAAATACGAGCTAAGCCAGGTGGCGGGCGCAGCGTGGTGGCGTTGGGCGGCAGTGATGAGAGCGAGCATAGAAGCAGAGTAGTTTGCCCAGCTTTACGCGAGGCGGCGGGCGAAGTTAGCCCGCCAATAATTACTAACTGATAACCAGCGCTTATCGCTCGTCAGTGCGGTATTTAAGCCGCTATGAGCCACCATTTGGCACAAAATCTGCTTTTATCTACCCGACAGTAAAAGCCGGTTTTCGACCGGCTTTTTTGTGCCCCTACCCTATTGCACAATCGTCGGGTTTTCAATCTCCCGCTCCAGCTCGGCGTACCACTCAGGGCCGTATTTGCGCTCCAACGGCTCTTTCAGGAATTTATACACCGGCACGCCCAGCTTGGCCCCAAACGAGCAGGCTGGCGAGCAAATATCCCAACGGTCGTAATTAAGCGCCTCGAAGCCCTCGTACTTTGTCACCCGAATGGGGTACAAGTGGCAGCTAATCGGCTTCTTAAACGTCGTTTCGCCCGCCAGATACGCCTGCTCGATGCCGCATTTCAGAATACCCAGTTCGTCATAAAGCGCGTAGGCGCACTCCCGGTCGTTGATGGTCGTAGTGCTGTAGTCGCCCTCCCAGTCTTCGATATATAAGCCTTGCTCGGCAATGGCTTTTTTGCCGGCTTCGGTGAGGAAAGGGGCAATTTTAGGATACTCGTTTTTGAGGATATCCAGCTCTTCCAGCTCCAGGGGCGCGCCGAGGTCGCCCTCTACGCAGCAGGCACCTTTGCAGGCATCGAGGTTGCAAACGAAGAAGTTATCGGCTACGTCGTCGGAGATAACGGTATTTTGAATAACAATCATAAGAATCGGGCGAATTTATCGGCGGTCAGAAACGGTTAAGAGCTGATAGTAGTTCGGCGGACTGGGCGTTGCTGGCCGACGCTGAGCCCCGCGCTAAAAACGGTAGCACAAAGATACCGCCCTCCCGCCCCCCAACTTATCTTTGTCAGCTAGCCGCCTTCCGGTGGCCTCTTCGTAATGGCTTTAGATTACAACGCGCTCCTAAACCCCTCGCAGGCCGCCGCCGTGCTCCAAACGGAAGGCCCCTGCATGATTATCGCCGGTGCTGGCTCGGGCAAAACCCGGGTGCTCACCTACCGCATCGCCCACTTGCTCGAAAAGGGCGTGGACCCCTTCAACATCCTGGCCCTCACCTTTACCAATAAGGCCGCCAAGGAGATGCGCGCCCGCATCGAGAAGGTGGTCGGCCCCAACGCCAAGAACCTGTGGATGGGTACCTTCCACTCCGTTTTTGCCAAAATCCTGCGCACCGAGGCCGAGCGCATTGGCTTCCCGCGCTCGTTCACCATCTACGACACGCAGGACAGCAAGACCCTTATCGGGCAGATTGTGAAGGAGTTGGAGCTGGACGACAAACTCTACAAAGCCAGCACAGTGCTGGGCCGCATTTCGGCCGCCAAGAACAAGCTGATTTCGCATAATCAGTACGTCAACGACCCGGTAATCCGGCAAGACGATGAGGCGGCGCTGCGGCCTAAAATCGGCGTCATCTACCAGCAGTATCAGCAGCGCTGCTTCAAAGCCGGCGCGATGGACTTCGACGACCTGCTGTTCCAAACCAACGTGCTGTTTCGCGACCACCCCGATATCCTGAATAAGTACCAGAACAAGTTTCGGTACGTAATGGTGGACGAATACCAGGACACCAACTATTCGCAGTACCTCATCACCCGCAAGCTGGCGGCTAAAGAGCGGAATATCTGCGTAGTAGGCGACGATGCGCAAAGTATTTACGCCTTCCGCGGCGCGGATATCTCGAACATTCTCAACTTCGAGAAAGACTACCCCGAGCTAAACGTTTTCAAGCTGGAGCAGAACTACCGCTCCACGAAGAACATCGTGTGGGCCGCTAACTCGGTGATTAAAAACAACCAGGAGCAGCTGCGCAAAAACGTGTTCTCAGAAAACGAGAATGGCAACCTGATTGAGGTTATAAAAGCCGCCAGCGATAACGAAGAAGGTAAGCTCATTGCGCAGTCCATCTACGAAGACAAGATGAACCAGCGCCTGAGCTACGACCATTTCGCCATCCTCTATCGCACTAATGCGCAGAGCCGGGCCATGGAAGAAGCCCTGCGCAAGCTTAATATCAAGTATAAGATTGTCGGCGGCCTGAGCTTTTATCAACGCAAGGAAATCAAGGACTTAGTAGCCTACCTGCGCCTCACCGTAAACCCGAACGACGAGCAGGCGCTACGCCGCGTTATTAACTACCCCAAGCGCGGCATCGGCGACACGACCATCTCGAAGCTGATAAATTCGGCCGAAGAATCGAACCATACCATTTGGGAAGTGGTGAGCAATGCCGACCAGTTTTTGCCGGCCCGCGTGAGCAACCCGGTGGTAGGCTTCGCCGAAAAAATCAAGAGCTACACCGTGGTGGCGGCGAAAGAGGACGCTTTTGAAGCGGCCAAATTCATTGCCAAAAACTCGGGCATGATTGAGGAATTGTACGCTGATAAGAGCATCGAAGGCTTGTCGCGCTACGAGAACATTCAGGAATTGCTCAACGGTATCAAGGAATATACCGACGACCACGAGCGCGAAGACAAGTCGCTGGGCGCGTTTTTGCAGGACATTGCCCTCGTCACCGACTCTGATTTGAAGGATGCGGCACAAGAAGGCGAAGCCGTAACGCTGATGACGATTCACTCGGCTAAAGGCCTGGAATTCCGCAATGTATACATCGTAGGCATGGAAGAAAACCTCTTCCCGAGCCAGATGATGATAACTTCACGGGCCGACCTGGAAGAAGAGCGCCGCCTGTTCTACGTGGCCATCACGCGGGCCGAGAAGAAGTTGACGCTCAGCTACGCTACCTCGCGCTACCAGTGGGGCAACCTGCGGAGCTGCGAGAAATCGCGCTTCCTCGATGAAATCGACCCGCAGTACCTGAATATTAAATTTGCGGCCGGCCCGGCCATCGGCGAGTCGCCGGTGCAGCACGTTTTTGAGCGCCGCTCGAACCTTGTGGCCGCCCCGGTACGTAAGCAGACGCCGACCAAGTACGTGGCCCCGGCCGATTTTAAACCCTCCGACACCAGTAACTTGCAGGCCGGCCAGCGCGTCGAGCACCCCAAGTTCGGCTACGGCCAGGTAACGACGCTGGAAAAACAGCAAGGCACCGTGAAGGCGATTATTCAGTTTGACGAGGTGGGCGAAAAAACCCTGCTGCTGAGCTTTGCTAAGCTGCGCGTGCTGTAATTCTCCAACGGTTGTCATGCAGAACGCAGTGAAGCATCTCGCGTGCTGCACTAACCTCAAACGTTAGCAACGATGCGAGCGAGATGCTTCACTGCGTTCTGCATGACTGCCCTGGCTTAGCGCTAAACATCAATACTATACATGCAAGAAATACCCACTCAACTGCCCTTCCACCTGCAACTGCTGGTGCGCGAATACGGGCAAAGCACCTACGCACTCATCCAGGGCCTGGCCCAGATTGAGGACGTGGCCGAGCGCACGCGCCGCGCCGCCGGCATTGTGCAAATGATGCTGCGCCTGCGCCCCACCCTGCGCGACCAGCCCGATATCCAAACTCGCCTCTGGAACCACCTGCACGCCCTGGCCGGCACCGACGTGGCCCTCGATGCCCCCGTGCCGCTGACTGCGCCACGCCTGCACATGGCCCGGCCCAAGCGCGTAGAGTACCCCCGCCAAGCCCCGAAGCTGAAAGCCTACGGCCGTGGTGTAGAGGCACTAGTAGCCAAGGCATTGACCCTCGAAGATGCCACCGAGCGCGAGCAAGCCGCCGTGCAAATCGGGCGCACGATGAAATTCCTATACCGACAGCACAACAAGGAAAACGCCAAGGATGTGACCATCATCCGGCACCTGAATGAGCTGTCGGGCGGGCAGTTGAAGCTCGACGCGCAAGCCGTAGCAGACCAGGGCCTGTTTGAAATCGCCAACCTGCCCGTCGCTACGCCCGGCACGCAGCGCCCCGCCACCAGCCAGTCCAGCAGCCGCCCCGAGGGCCGCGACAACCGCGAGCGCCGCCCCGAAAGGACTGACCGCCCCGAGGGAAACAGCTTCGGCAACAACAAAAAGCGTGATAAAAAGCGCAACAAGAAATTTCGCTCCGAGCCTCAGCAGCCGCCGCAGTAGCTTTGCGGCTTGATTGGTTGGGCTTTTTTGCGGTCCACCCAATTGATAATTGCTCATTGTTAATTGATAATTGAATAGAAATGGCTGCATTTGAAGTGCGCGGCGGACGGAAGCTGCAAGGGGAAATCGTTCCTCAAGGGGCTAAGAATGAGGCGCTCCAGATTCTGTGCGCGGTGCTGCTCAGCCCCGAGCCCATCACCATCAGCAACGTGCCCAATATCCGGGACGTGAACAAACTCATTGAACTGCTGCGCGACCTGGGCGTGAAAGTGGGTCAACTTTCGCCCGACACCTACATTTTCCAAGCTGAGGATGTGCGTATCGACTACCTCGATACGCCCGAGTTTGTAGCCCAGGCCCGCGAATTGCGCGGCTCCGTGATGCTGCTCGGCCCGCTGCTGGCCCGCTACGGTCGCGCCCAGCTGCCCAAGCCAGGCGGCGATAAAATCGGCCGCCGGCCGCTCGATACGCACTTTGTGGGCCTCGAAAAGCTGGGCGCTCAGCTCACCATGGAAGGCACCGACTTCTACCGCCTGCACGTCGATGGCAAGCTGCGCGGAGCCTCGATGCTACTCGATGAAGCCAGCGTAACCGGCACCGCCAACATCGTGATGGCGGCCGTGCTGGCCGAGGGCACTACCACCATCTATAACGCCGCCTGCGAGCCTTACTTGCAGCAGCTTTGCCGGATGCTGGTGCGCATGGGCGCTAATATTCAAGGCATTGGCTCGAACCTGCTCACCATCCAGGGCGTGGAAAGCCTCGGCGGCACCGAGCACCGCATGCTGCCCGACATGATTGAAATCGGCTCTTTCATCGGCTTGGCGGCCATGACGGGCTCGGAAATCACCATTAAGGATTGCCAGATTCCGGAGCTGGGCATCATCCCCGACACTTTCCGCAAGCTGGGCATCAAGCTGGAGTTTCGGGGCGATGACATCTACATTCCGGCGCAGGAGCGCTATGAGATTGCGACCTACCTCGATGGCTCCATCCTCACGGTGAGCGACCATACGTGGCCGGGCTTTACGCCTGATTTGCTGAGCATTATCCTAGTAGTAGCAACGCAGGCCAAGGGTACGGTGCTCATTCACCAGAAAATGTTTGAGTCGCGGCTGTTCTTCGTGGACAAGCTCATCGACATGGGCGCGCAGATTATCCTTTGCGACCCGCACCGCGCCACGGTTATCGGCCTCGACCGCCACAAGGATTTGCACGGCATCACCATGTCGTCGCCTGATATCCGGGCCGGCGTGGCGCTGCTGATTGCCGCTCTGAGCGCCGACGGCAAGAGCACCATCCTAAACGTAGAGCAGATTGACCGGGGTTATCAGAATATTGATGAGCGTTTGAATGCCATTGGCGCAGATATTCGCCGAGTGTGATTAAGTACGATAACTCACTAGTTATGCACACTTTACGCTGCATCATCTAGTGTTAAAATTAGAAAGCTCGGTCTGCCAAGGCCGGGCTTTTCTATTGCCCGGCTGGGTCGGTGATACTGAGAATTGCCGTGGAACTAATGAATAGATGCTGGGTAGCTTGAGCGGCTGGGACTGGCATCGGTGGCGACTACCCCAAGCAGACCTGATTGGTGTGCATTTATCATCGCTACGGCATCTGGCAGAGGTAGCAAGACAGCTATCCGGCTACTTCTGTATCACTCCTTTTTCATTTATTTCCAGTATGAAACGGTATCAATGGTTGGCTATTGGACTGGCCGCGTGCATCCAGCTCAGCTGTAGCAAAGCACATGAGGAGCAAGCAAATCTCAAGGGAAATATGCTCATGGACGCGCCGCCGCTGGACGCGCCGCCACTTGCAGAGGAGGCAATTGCGCAAAACGTCAACGCTTCGCCGGCTGCCGCCGCGCCAACAACTACCCCGGCCGCCCGCTTGCTCATTTACCACGCCGATGTGCGGTTGAAAACCACGACCATGCCCCGTGCAATGGCTCGCCTCGACAGCCTGGTACAGCGTAGTGGCGGATACCTCAGCGCCGCCACCGAAACCCACGCCAATGGCGAATGGCGGCAGGAAACGACCATTCGGGTGCCCCCAATGCGGTTTCATTCTTTGCTGAGCGGCCTGGCGGGCCTGGGCACCATCGAAGAAAAAAAGCTAAGTACCGATGATGTAACCGCCGAGCACGCCGACGTAACGGCTCGCCTCCAAAGCAAGCGCGCCGTAGAGCGCCAATACACTGCCCTGCTTAGCAAAGCACAGAAAATCAAGGATATTCTTGATATTGAAGCAAAGCTGGGCGAAGTGCGTGAGGAAATCGAAGCCACTGAAAGCCGCCTCAAAACGCTTAATAGTGAAGTAGCTTACTCTACCATTGCCCTCGTGCTATACCAGCCCCTGCCGCAGGCCGTGCCCGACGCGCCGGTGGTATCGCTGGGCAGCCGCACAGTCGAAGCTTTTTACGGTGGCTGGCAGTTGCTGACTTCTTTATTCATCGGGGCCATTAATCTCTGGCCGTTACTCCTGCTGGCAGCGGGTAGCTGGTGGCTTTGGCACCGACGCCAAGTACGACGAGCCATACCGGCCCCACCGCCAGCAAATACCTAGTATAGGATGTAAGGTTTGCCCCACTCTATTAGGTACGCGGCAATTAATGCGGCAACTTAACAACGGCGACCAAGGGCAAGCCCTACCTCCTATAGCACAAAGCAAAAGCGGCCGTTGAACCAAGATTCAACGGCCGCTTTTCTGGTGCAGAGCACCATTTATTAATCAACTATCATGTCAACTACACTGGTTACCAATGACAGCGCAATGCTGAAAATTAAAGCGCTCAGGAAGCCTGTGACGGCGAAACTGCTCATCAGGTAATCGGCTAGCTTCACAATGATAACGTTGATAACCAACAGAAAAATACCCAACGTAAGCACCGTAATCGGGAAGCCAATAAGTTTGAGAATGGGCTTGACAGTGGCGTTGAGCAAACCCATCACGATAACCAAAATGGCGGCGCTACTCACGCCATCGAGTCGCACATTGGGCAGCAGTTGGGCCAGGCCGTAGGTGAGTACGGCGGTGAGGATGAACTTAATAAGAATCTTGACCATGGCTGACTATAGGTTAAGAGATTATTCGGCACTTTCGACACCTTTCGCTGCCAGGCGGCCTTGCGATACAGCCATCCAGTTGCAAAGCTGGTAAAGCAGGCGAGCGCCCACGATGCCATTCCACTCGGTATCGCCGGGGGCTACTTCGTTGAGGTCGAGGCCGATAATAGTGCGGCCCGAGCGCACTACCTGGCGCAGCAGGTAGGTAGCTTCTTCGTATTCGAGGCCGCCAGGCACGGGGGTGCCGGTGCCGGGGCATAGCTTGGGGTCGAGCCCGTCGATGTCGAAGCTGATGTACACTTTCTGCGGCAGTTGGGCAATGATTTTGCCGCACACTTTCTTCCACGATTTTTTGGCGAATTTCTCATCGCTCATGAACCGCTGACCAAACAAGGCTACCCGGCCCACCGAATGCTCGATGAGGTCAGCTTCCTGCTGGCACATATCCCGGATGCCGACTTGCACCAGTTTCTTTACCTGCGGCAGTTGCAGGGCATTGTACATGATGCTGGCGTGCGAGTACTGAAAGCCCTCGTAGGCGGGGCGCAGGTCGCAGTGCGCGTCAAATTGCAGGATGCCGAAGCCGTCGGGGTTGCGCTCGGCCAAGGCTTGCATGAAGCCTAGCGGAGTGCTATGGTCGCCACCGAGCACGGCCACGGTCTTGCCAGCATCGAGCAGCGCCCCAGTTTTCTGTTTCAACCACTGAATTAGCTTCGCGCCTTCGGCATTGATACGGGCAGGTGCGCCGCTATGCTGGGCAGCGTCCTCGGCAGGCTGGCCGTTTTCGAGCCAACCAATGTAGTCGGCGGCCTGCGGGCGCAGGTCGCGGCTCAGCTGGGCGATGGCTTCATCCTCGTCTTCCATGGCCAGGCCGAGCTTCCAGGCATCGGGCAGGTCGGGGTCGTAGAGGTCGACTTGCAGCGAGGCCTCGCGGATGGCTTCGGGACCTTGGGCGGTGCCGGCGCGGTAGCTCACGGTTACTTCCCAGGGCACGGGCACGATTACTACCTGAGCTTCGTCGGGGGTAAAGGGCAGGCCGAAGAGGCCGCCCGCTGCTACATCGCCAGGGGCGTTGGGGTCAAAGGTGGCGATTTTTTGCGCGCGAGAATCTGTTGACACGGGTAAAAAATAACACCAAGCGCCGGGCGCTTGGTGGAGTGAAAGAGCGAATTATTAGTAAAGGCATTCTGTCATACCGAACGCAGACATATCACAATAAACACCTGCATATTAAGCAATAAGCTAGTAAGGCAGCACGCTAAGCTCCCTATGCCGAGACAACGAACTAAGCAGCTGATTGAGCTTTGCCCAGAAAATCATAAGTGCGAATAATCTCCAGAATCTTCTCAAAAGTAGCTCGGTCGAAGAACAGCATAAGTGGTAATTCCACGGAGTTGTCTTTGTCGGAAAACTGCGTAATAACCGAGAAAATCAAGGGTTGCAGTGTATCGGGGTCGGGCATTAGGCTATGCAGAGCATCTCCCAGGTCACCGGTTGGAGCCAGCGGCGGAGCACCGTAGATATTGGCCTTGAGAATATTGGCTAATTGCGTAACCAGCGCCCCCGTGATGATATTGCTGATTTCGAGCAGCAACGACTCTTGCAACTCGGTGAGCTGCAACGAATCGGGCACTTGCATACGCAGGCACACCCGCGAAAGGCGCTGAATGTGCTGCCCCGAGAAAAACATGAACGTCGAGCCGTTAAAATCGCCCCGAATGTCACTCTGGATGGCTACGTAGCGGGCCTGGTACTCGCGCACGCGCTCAATGATGTTGTGGCTGGGCAGCAGGTCGAGATTGGGCACCTCGAGCAACACCCGCTCCTGCGCAATCACCGCGAAACTATCGGCCGCACGCGCTAGGCCGATGTTTAAGATTTCGCGAATGATATCACGCTCTAGTTCATTCATTAATACACTCATAACATTTCCAGGCGTAGGGGCGTTGGCCGAAACCAGCGGGTTGCTTTACGAAAGCCAGCAGAAAGAGGCTAAAAATCAGGGGCGTTTGGTTAAGAACAGTCTGGTTAGAGCGGGTACGTCGAGTACCAAGCACAATTGCCCGCTACCCAGCAGCGTCACCCCACCAAATAAGTCTATCGTATCCAGGGGTTTACTCAGGGGCTTCACCACGATATTCTGCTGGCGCAGAAAGCGGTCGACCACCAAGCCCAGGCGGCGGTTGTTGTAGCTCACCACCAGTACCTGTTGCAAGGCACCGTCGGTGGGCAGGTCGGCGCGGGTGGCGCGGGGTAGCTGCTCGTCGCCCTCACTGTAAAGCAGCTGGCGCAGAGGTATCAGCGGCACATTTTCTTCCTGCACCCGCGTCATGAGCAGACCGCCCACGGCAAATATTTCGTCGGCGGCCAGGGCCAGCACGGTATCGGTGTGCAACAGCGGTACGGCATAGGCGCGGGCATCGAGTTCGACCAGCAGCGCGCCCTTCACGGCGATGGACGTGGGTAGCACCAGGGTAAACGTGGTGCCTTTGCCCAGCTCCGAGTTCACGCGCAGCCGCCCGCCCAGCGAGTCGATAGCCAGCTTCACCACGTCGAGGCCCACGCCCCGACCCGAAATATCGGTAATCTTCTCGGCCATTGAGAAGCCCGCTTCGAAGAGTAGCATCCACACGCCTTCCTCGTCGAGTTGGGCGGCGGCTTCAGCCGTTACTACCCCTTTCCGAATGGCTTTTTTACGGACTGCCTCGGTGTCGATTCCACGGCCATCATCCTGCACCTGAATGAGCACATCGTCACGCTCAGTAAGGGCCGAAATGCGCAATTGGCCCACGGCGGGCTTGCCGGCCGCTATGCGGGTGGCAGCATCTTCGAGGCCGTGGCTGACGCCATTACGCACAATGTGCAACAGCGCATCAGTGATGAGCTGTAACACGTTGCGGTCAATCTGCACATCTTGTCCGGCCAGGGCCAGCTCCACTTGCTTGTTTTCGGCAGCAGCCACGTCGCGCACCACGCGGGGAAACTTGTTAAGCAATACCCCTGCGCCAACCAGCCGCACATCCATTACGGAGTATTGCAGGTCATCGGAAATGCGGAACAAGTGCTGGGCTGTGGTTTGTAGGGCGGCGTTGCCAAGCTCAGCGGCCAGGGTCAGAATACGGTCGCGGTCAATTACCAACTCGCCCACAAGATTGAGCAAGTTATCGAGCTTTTTAACGGGGATATAAACCAAGTCCGACAGCTCCAGCTTGCGCGTGGCATCGGCGTCGGCTTCTTCGCTGGTCTGCTCCGGGGCGGCCTGCGCTGGCTCTTCGCCTTTGATAAGCAGGTCAAGGTTGTCGAGCAGCACATGGGCATCATTCGTTTCCTGGCCTGCGCCCACGGCTCGAATCATATTGCCCAGCACATCGACCGCCGCGAAGGTCATGGGCACCAGCGAACCAGTGAAGGTGCGCTCCTGACCGCGAATCTGCCCAAACAGGGTTTCCATCTTGTGAGCCACCTCCCCCATATCCACAAAGCCCATGGCGCGGGCATTGGCCTTGAGGTTGTGCATGAGCCGGAATAGCTCGTTGAGCGCCGCTGTGTCTTGCGGGTTGCGCTCCAGCTCGCTGAGGTGGCGCGACATGGCGTCGTAGTATTCGAGCGCCTCGGCCATGAACAGCTCCCGGTATTCCTGGTCGCGTGATTTCATAGGCCCTTGGTAATCAACTTCTCTCCGGCAATCAGTTGCGGTAGCGCGACCATACTCCGGCCGCCGACCAGGCGTGGCCACACCGGCCAACACGCACCCAACGGGGAGGTAAAATCAAACATCAGCAACGAAAGCAAAAGAGAGAACTAACTAAAAAAAGCCCGGCCATTAATACCGGAGCAACTTACTGCCGTAGCACCAGACTAGGCGCGAGGACCGTCGCCGTCGAGGGCGCCGCCCACGATTTCGAGCACGCGCTCTTCCGAGAAAGGCTTCACGATGTAGGCCAAGGCCCCGTTCTCAATAGCCTCGTTTACAATGGTTTCCTGGCCTACGGCTGAGCACATCACCACTTTGGCATCGGGCTGTTGCAGGCGAATACCTTTGAGCACGTCGAGGCCGGTGTTGTCGGGCAGAATTACGTCGAGCGTAATCAGGTCGGGGGTAGTGGCCACGGCCATTTCCAGCGCTTGCTGGCCGTTGGCAGCTTCGCCCACTACATCGTAGCCGGCATCGGTGAGCATATTTTTGAGCATCGTCCGCATATAGAACGAGTCGTCGACAATAAGAATGCGCTTATTCATGAAAAGCAGTAACTAGAATATGAAGGAGAAAGCAAGGAGAATACGCGGCCCAAGGCCGTGCGGCCTCTCTACGGCTTTTCGGGCGGCGTGGGTGTATCGGGGGTAGAATCGGATTGGGCCGATGTCGGGGCAGGCCGGCCCGGCAGGCGCATTATTTCGCTGGGCGTGAGCAGCTTAGCCATATCCAGCACAATAATAACGCCTTCATCATTAGGCAGTTTGGCAATGCCCTCGAGGTATTTCTCGCGCTGGCCATTGTCCTGCACAAATTCCGGCGCAGCCTCGATGAGGCTGACCGGCAGCGTGACCGGGCGTGGCACTTCGCGCACCATCAGCCCGAGGGTGTAGTCGGCGGCTTCGACGGCCAGGGTATAGGAATAATCGGGCACTGGCCGGCCCGCTGGCCGCAGCTGAAACCGCTCCTCCAGGTCCACGATGGCGATAATATCGCCGCGCAGGTTGGCAATGCCTTTGATGAAAGGCGGCGTCTTGGGCATTTTCACGACCTCGGGCGTCACCGTAACTTCTTTCACCTGCTCGATGCGGATACCATAATCCTCATCGCCCAAGCGAAAAACAATAAGCTGGACCACCGCCTCGGGGGCGGCTGGCGCGGCCCGCCGGGGAGCCGACGCAGCAGCAGATATATCAGCCATATACTTAATTACTTAACTAGCTAAATTTTGCCGACCGGCGTTTGGCCGGCCGGCAAAATTACGGCGTGATATTATTCCTTCGAGCGGGCTTTGGCCTTGGCGCGGGTCCGCGTAGGCTTGTCCGGCGTTTCGGGCTGGGGCGCTTCGGTAGCAGGCTTGGCCGTTGCCTTCACGCGGCGGCGCTGCGTTGGGGCAACGGGCTCCGGGGCGGGCGCGGCAGCCGGGGCCACCGCCCGCCGCACGGGGCGGCTGGTACTGGCTGGGGCTTGGCCATTGGTACCCGAGGCGCTGTGGCCATTGGAGCTGGCAGCGGGTGTACTGTGGCCGTTGGCACCGGGCCGGGCCGAACGGGGGCGGCTACCGTAAGCCGACGTAGCAACCGGGGCTGGGGTTGGCACGGGTGCGGGAGCATGCTGCACTGCGCGGCGCAGCATACCTATGCGGCGCGGCAGGGGTTCGGGCTCCGGCTCGGGTTCGGGCTCGTAGTATTCGAAGAGCTGGAAGGTTTCGAGGCCAGCTTGCAGGTCGTCGGCAATGTCGGAGAGGCGCTGCGACGAGCTGGTGAGCTCCTGCATCGAGGTCGAAAGCTGGCGGGCCGTGCCGGCCACCTGCTGGGTGCCGGTGGCCGTTTGCTCGGCAATGGCTACCACTTCTTCTACGTATTTAACTACATCACCAATAGAAGTTTGCTGCTGGGCGGTGGCGGTCAGAATGTCCCGCGAGGTACGCAGCGTTTCGCCACTACTGGTAGCAATGTTCTTAAAGGCCGTGCTGGCCTCGAACGTAGCATTTTTACCCTTGAGCACCCGGCTTTCCATCGCCGAGATAGCCGCAGCGGCGCTGGTGGTGTCCTTGCGCACATCTTCTACCAGCGTGGCAATCTCGCTGGCTGACTTGCGCGAGCCCTCGGCCAGCTTGCGGATTTCTTCGGCTACTACCGCGAAGCCACGACCGGCTTCACCAGCCCGCGCTGCTTCGATAGCAGCGTTGAGCGCCAGCAGGTTGGTTTGCGAGGCGATGTCGGTAATCACGCCCAGCGACTTGCTGATTTCGCCCGACCGGGTCGAGAGTACTTCGATGGTGCGCGAAGTTTGGGTGGCCGCACCGGAGATTTCCTCCATATTCTTTACCACCTCAGCCACCGTTTTCAGGCCCTGCTGCGAGCTTTGCTCACCCATGATGGCCGATTTGTTCACCACGTCGGCCTTGTTAGCCGTTTCGCGGGTGGCCGTCATGATTTCCTCAATGAGCTTGAAGGCCTGGTCTGTTTTGAGGGCTTGGTTCTGCGCGCCTTCGGCCATCTGCTGCATGGCCAGGGCCACATCGACAGTTACGCGGCTCATTTCCTGGCCTTTGTCCACCATTTCTTCCGAGCTGGTGCCTACTACTTGCGCCGAGTCGTTAATCTCGCCCATCAGCGCGTTGAGGTTTTCAACGGCCAGGTTCAACGAGTTCGACATCGAAAGGATGTCGCCAGTGGTCTGAATTTCAACCAACTGCGTCAGGTCGCCTTCCGAGATGGCTTGCACCACGCGGCTTACTTCGAGCACCGGCAGGGCAATGCTTTCAATCAAGGCGTTGAGCGTATCGACCAGCTCTTTCCACGAGCCCGACACGCCGCCCACGGTAGCGCGCTCAGTCAGCTTGCCCTCGGCACCCGCCACGCGGGCCACGCGGCTTACTTCCGAAGCTAAGCGGTTGAGGTCGTCCACCATCCGGTTGATGGTTTGGGCGAGGTCGGCTACTTCACCAGCTGCTTCCAGAGTCAGCGTCTGGGTCAAGTCGCCCTGCGATACGGCGGTTACTACTTTCACAATGCCCCGCACCTGCGTGGTGAGGTTGGTAGCCATCGTGTTCACGTTGTCCGTCAGGTCTTTCCACACGCCGCTCACGTTGGGCACTTCGGCCTGGCCGCCGAGCTGGCCCTCGGTACCCACTTCTACGGCCACGCGGGTTACCTCGCCAGCGAAAATGTTGAGCGAGTCCACCATCTGGTTGATGTTGTCCTTGAGGTCGAGCAGCTCGCCGCGCACGTCTACCGACACCTTCTGCGAGAGGTCGCCCCGCGCTACGGCCGTGGTCACGTTGGCAATGTCGCGCACCTGGCTGGTGAGCGAGGCGGCCATCGTGTTCACATTGTCGGTCAGGTCTTTCCAGGTGCCTTTCACGCCGGGCACGTTGGCCCTGCACCCGAGCTTGCGCTCGCTGCGTCATATGTGCGCCACGCGGGTTACCTCGTCGCCGAACACGTTCAGCGAGTCCACCATCTGGTTAAGGTTTTCCTTGAGCTGCAATAGCTCGCCACGCACGTTCACCGTCACGCGCTGGCTGAGGTCGCCCCGGGCTACGGCCGTCGCCACGTTGGCAATGTCGCGCACCTGGCTCGTCAAGTTCGAGGCCATGGTGTTCACGTTGTCCGTCAGCTCTTTCCAGGTTCCCGATACGCGGGGCACGTTGGCCTGGCCGCCCAGGATGCCCTCGGTGCCCACCTCCCGCGCCACGCGGGTTACCTCGCCGGCGAAAATGTTAAGCGAGTCCACCATCTGGTTCAGGATGTTTTTCAGGTCGAGAATCTCGCCCTGCACATCCACCGTCATTTTCTGGCTGAGGTCACCCCGCGCTACGGCGGTGGCCACGTTGGCAATGTCGCGTACCTGACTGGTCAGGTTGGCGGCCATCGTGTTCACGTTGTCCGTCAGCTCTTTCCAGGTACCGCCTACGCGGGGCACCACGGCCTGGCCGCCGAGCTTTCCTTCGGTGCCTACCTCGCGGGCCACGCGGGTTACCTCGTCGCCGAACACGTTCAGCGAGTCCACCATCTGGTTCAGAATGTTCTTCAGCTCCAGAATCTCGCCCTTCACGTTCACCGTCATTTTCTGGCTGAGGTCGCCGCGGGCCACAGCCGTGGCCACGTTGGCAATGTCGCGCACCTGACTGGTCAGGTTGGCGGCCATATTATTTACGTTGTCGGTCAGGTCTTTCCAAGTGCCGCTCACGCCGGGCACGCTGGCCTGGCCGCCGAGCTTGCCCTCAGTGCCCACGTCGAGGGCTACGCGGGTTACCTCGCCAGCGAAGAGGTTGAGCGAATCCACCATCTGGTTGAGGTTCTGCTTGAGCTGGAGCAGCTCGCCTTTCAGCTCTACCGTTACTTTCTGCGAGAGGTCGCCCCGCGCTACGGCGGTGGCCACGTTGGCAATGTCGCGTACCTGACTGGTCAGGTTCGAGGCCATCGTATTCACGTTGTCCGTCAGCTCTTTCCACACGCCCCCCACGTTTGGCACTACAGCTTGGCCACCCAGGCGGCCTTCGGTACCCACTTCCTGCGCCACGCGGCTCACCTCGCCGGCAAAGACGTTGAGGTTGTCGATGGTGCGGTTGATGGTTTCGGCCATCAGCTTGAAGTCGCCCGATACCGGAATCTGGAAGCTCTCATCCAGGTTGCCCCGGCTGATGTTTTTCAACACCTTACCCACCTCCAGTACCGGCACCGCGATGCTATCTACGAGGCCGTTGATATTATTGAGCATGTCGCGCCAGAAGCCGGCCGCCCCATCGGCCGAGGCGCGGGCCTTGAGGTTGCCCTCCACGCCGGCCACCTTCGAGATGCGCGACACCTCGCCCCCTACCCCGCCTATCATCTCCACCATCGAGTTGTAGGCTTCGGCGATTTCCGAGAAAATGTCGTCGTTTTGCTTGGTGAGGCGCACCGACACGTCGCCTTTTTTGAAGGCATCGAGGGCGAAGAGCACACGGTTGAGCTGCTCGTTCACGTAGTCGGCGTCCTGCGTGCCATGGGTG
>CAXUKA010000029.1:0-30926 GCA_964251335.1 uncultured Hymenobacter sp. | reverse complement strand
TAGTAGTACTACGAACCGGCTCGCAAACGTTAGGCTCCCCCTCTTTTTTGGAGAGGGGGCCGGGGGGTGAGGTACCCCGCATGCGGTTTTATCTACGGCGCTTGCCGCTGTCGCGGCCATTGCGGCCGCCGGCGCTGCTACCGCCGCCACTGCCTTTGTAGCCACCGCCGCCTTTGCTGTTGCCATCACGGTTGCGGGCGGGGCGGCCACCGCGGCCGGCTTCGCGCTCGGCGCGCTCGCGCTGCTTCACGGCTTCGGGTCGGTTATCGACCAGTTCCATGTCAATGGTGCGGTCGAGCAAGTTGGCCGAGGTCACCACCACTTGCAGCTCGTCGCCGAACTGAATGATGCGCTTCGAGCCTCGGCCCACGATGCGGTAATTCTCCTTGTCCAGCTCGAAGGTATCGCCGGGCAGGTCGCTGATGCGAATCATGCCCTCGCACTTATTCTCCTCAATCTCGACGTAGATGCCGCGCTCGGTGAGGCCCGATACCACGCCCGTAAACTGCTGCCCAATGTGCTTGCCGATGTACTCGACCTGCTTGTATTTGATGCTGGCGCGCTCGGCATTCGCGGCCAGTTTCTCGCGGGCTGAGGAATGCTTGCACTCCTCTTCCACGGGCTCGGCTTCCACGTTTTTGCCGCCGTTGAGGTAGTGCTCGAGCAGGCGGTGGGCCATCATATCGGGGTAGCGGCGGATGGGCGAGGTGAAGTGCGAGTAGTGCGCAAAGGCCAGCCCGAAGTGCCCCAGCGGCTCAGTGGTATAAATGGCCTTCGACATCGACCGGATGGCCAGGCCCTGAATCACGTTTTGCTCGGGCCGGCCCACCACGTCTTCGCTCAGTTTGTTAAGCTCGGTGCTCACCTTTTTGGGGTTCGAGAGATTCAGCTTGTGGCCGAATTTCTGGGCGAACAGCGCGAAGTTTTCGAGGCGGTCGGGGTCGGGCGCATCGTGGGTGCGGTACACCATGGTGAGGCGCGGCTTGGTCTTGCGCTTGTTGAAGACGTACTCGGCCACGCCCTTGTTGGCTTGCAGCATGAACTCCTCGATGAGCTTGTGCGCGTCCTTGCGCTCCTTCACGTACACGCCGAGCGGCGTGCCATCGGGGCCGAGCTTGAACTTCACCTCCTGCGTTTCGAACGAAATAGCGCCCTTGCGGAAGCGCGCCGCCGACAGCTTTTTGGCCAGCCGGTTCAGCAAATTGATTTCCTCGGCGTAGTCGCCCTCGCCGGTTTCAATGCGCTCCTGCGCCTCCTCGTAGCTGAAGCGGCGGTCGGAGTGAATAACGGTTTTGCCAAACCACGACTCGTGCACCTTGCCCTTGTCATCGACTTCAAACACGGCCGAGAAGGTCAGCTTGTCCTCATTCGGTCGCAGCGAGCAGAGGCCGTTCGAGAGGTTCTCGGGCAGCATCGGAATCACCCGGTCTACCAAGTAAACGGAGGTGGCGCGGTGCTTTCCCTCGCGCTCCAGCTCGGTGCCGATGCGCACGTAATGGGTTACATCGGCGATGTGCACGCCCACTTCGTAGTGCCCGTTTTCGAGCGGGCGCAAGCTCAAGGCATCGTCAAAATCCTTGGCGTCGGCCGGGTCGATGGTGAAGGTGGTGATGGCGCGGAAATCGCGGCGCTTGGCAATTTCGTCTTTCGAAATGGTGGTCGGGATGGCCTCGGCCTCCTCCTCCACCCCGGCCGGAAATTCGAACGGCAAGCCGAACTCCGCCATGATGGCGTTTATCTCCGCCTCGTTTTCACCGGCCGCACCGAAGTTCCGCACCACGGTCCCAACCGGGTTGCGGCCCTGGTCCTGGTGCTCGGGAAAGTCGGTAATGCGCACCAGCACCTTGTCGCCGTTGCGCGCGTCGTGCAGCTCATTGGGCGGCACCATCACATCGAAATACGACTTGCGGTTGTCGGGCTTCACGAAGCCGATAGAACCCTGCACTTGCAGTCGGCCCACCACTTCTACGCGCTGACGCTTGAGCACTTCTACCACGTCGCCGGTGACGCGGCCATCGCGCACGCCACGCAGGCGCACCCGCACCAGGTCGCCATCGAGGGCGTAGCGCAGCTGGTCGGTGAAGATGCGGATATCATCGCCTTCGCCATCCTCGCGCACCACGAAGGCAAAGCGCGGCGTGGCCAGCGCCACCGTGCCGATGATGGTGTTGCTGTCGCGGCGGGGCCGGTCGGGGCCATCGCCCACGTGGTCGAAGCCGGCTGAACGGCGGCGGTGCACGATGGGGTCCTGGCCAAATTCGTCTTCGGGGATAATGGCCGGGGCTTCTTCCTTTTTAGTGGTTTTGCGGCTCTTGGGCGCAGCGGCGGCCACTTGCAGGTCCGTTGGGTCGGCTAGGCGGTATTCGTCGTTTTGAACCAGCTCTAGGCGGTTCAAACGGCGCAGCACTTTGAGGTGGTCGAACAGCTCCTCACGCTGGGCTTTGGTAGTAATGCCGAGGCGGCGCGAGAGCTGGCGATAACCGAACACCTTGCCGGGGTTGTCGGCAAACTGGCGGTACACGATATCCTGGCTGAGGCCTTCCGGGGCGGGGGCTGCCTTCGCGCGAGCGGCGCGGGGGGCAGCGGGGTCTTTGGGGTTTTTCATGAATTGGGTAAGACGGCCGCCGGACAGCTTGAGGTAAGATTGACGGTGGCGACCAGTAGCGCCAAGCTCCAGCTTAGCGGCAAGATAAAATAAGCAGCAGGCTGGAGCCTGCCAGTGCTCCGCAACCGGAGCAAGGCGCTGCAAAGAAGCGCCCGAAAATTCAACAATGGCTTACGCGATATCGTTGGCCTCGGCCAACGCTCGCAGCACGCGGCTACCAAACTCGGCCACCGACCACTCCTTCAAATCCGACACCTGTCCGTCGCCCACCTCCACCAACACCGGCTGGCCAGTCAACGTTTCGGCCACATCGAAGGAGTAAAAAAGACGAGGCCGAAGTGCCGCCACCGCCGTCTGGAGCGACGCTGGCAGCAGCGCTCCACCAACTCCGTAAGCCTGTCCACGCACCATAAAAAAGCGGCGCTCCGAGTAAGGCTTCAGCTCAACAAAGTCACGCACGAAAAGCGGCGTGCCAGCCGGCAACTCCTGACGCTGCCAGAAGTCGTTCAAGTGCTCTTGGGTTGATAGCACCGAGCCTGAGCCAAACGACTTCACCAAGCCCTTTACGAAGTACCGCCGACCAGCGGCGAAGTCCAGCGCGGTTGGTTCAGTCAGAAAGCGGCTCGGGAAAGTATGCGGAGCTACGGCATCGTACCAGCCAGTTGCTTGGTGCGAGGACAGGTACTCGGCCGGCGACACGGCCAGCGGCAGCAGTTGCGCTAGTTGGTCGTACTCGTCAGCGGTCAGCATCCAGCCTCGGTACAGCACCTGCGAAAGCTGGGCAGCGGTGGCTTGCGCAGGCACCCAGACTTTGTTGTTGTCCAAATCGACCAAGCCCGTCGCCAGACCCTGCGCCCGCGCCCACTCGTACTCCGGCTCCCACATGGGGTCCACGGTACGCGGTTGGTAAGGCAGGCAGGGATAGACGAAGTGCATAGGTTAGGGATGTAAAACGGAGTGGCACTCCGTTTCCACGTGAGAGTAGCTCGCCGAGCGCCAAACGGAGTGCCACTCCGTTCTACATCCCTACCCGTGCCGCGATGCGGGCCGGGTCGTCACTGGGGATGGCGGCCAGCAATTGCTGCGTGTACGGGTTTTGCGGGTGCGCATACACTTCGGCGGCGGGGCCGCTTTCCACGATGCGGCCTTGGCTCATTACCAACAGCCGGTCGCTCATGAAGCGGGCTACTGACAGGTCGTGCGTGATGAAGAGGTACGTGATACCTAATTCGCGTTTGAGGTCGTTGAGCAGGTTGAGTACCTGCGCCTGCACGCTCACATCGAGCGCCGACACCGATTCGTCGCACACAATAAGCTTGGGCCGCAAGGCTAGCGCGCGCGCAATGCAAATGCGCTGCCGCTGCCCGCCGCTGAACTCGTGCGGGTAACGCTGCTCCGCATCCTCGCTCAAACCCACGGTGCGCAACAGCTCATGCACCCGCGCTTTTTGCTCGGCCCGCGTGCCGCCCACCCCATGCACCCGCAACGGTTCGAGGATGGCTTCGCCCACGGTGAGCATCGGGTTCAAGGCCGCGTAAGGGTCTTGGAACACCAGTTGAAACTCGCGCCGACGGTGGCGCAACTCGCCGGCCGGCAGCGCGGCCAGGTCGGTACCTTCAAACAGGATGCGGCCGGCAGTTGGTTCAGTCAGGCGCAGCAAGGCGCGGCCGAGGGTAGTCTTGCCGCAGCCCGACTCGCCCACGAGGCCCACCGTTTCGCCGGGGTAGATGGTGAAGCTGACATCATCGACGGCCCGCACGAAGTCGGTGGTGCGCGAGAAAAATCCTTTGCGAATGGGGAAGTACACGCGCAGGTTTTCGACTTGCAGCAAGGGGTCGGAAACTGCCGTGGAACGTGAATTTTGTTCCACGGGGAACGTTTTGGTAGTATCAGAATTGCTTTGTAACTGCACGGGAGCGGTTTTCAGCGGCTCTTCCCCTATTCCAGCCACCCGCGCCACCAATTCGCCGGCCGCATCGACGGCCATAAAATCGGCCACCACTGGCAGCCGCGCCTTCCCAATCGACAAGTGCGGCCGGCAGGCTAGTAGCCCTTTTGTGTAGGGGTGTTGAGGATTGGTGAAAATGTCGAGCACCGTTCCTTGCTCCACCACTCGCCCGCGGTACATCACTAAAATGCGGTCAGCAATTTCGGCCACTACCCCGAGGTCGTGCGTGATGAAAAGCACCGCCGTGCCGTGCTCGCGGCGCAAGTCGCGGATGAGTTGGAGGATGCGTGCCTGCACCGTCACGTCGAGTGCCGTGGTCGGCTCGTCGGCGATGAGCAGGGCCGGGCGGCAAGCCATCGCCATCGCAATCATCACGCGCTGCTTCTGGCCGCCGCTTATTTCATGCGGGTAGGCTTTGAAGATTTGCGCCGGGCGCGGCAGCTGCGCCTCAGTGAATAGCTCGATGGTGCGGGCTTCCGCTTCCTGCTTGCTTAGAGCAGTGTGCAGCAACAGCGCCTCTACTACTTGGTAGCCGCAGGTCAGCACCGGATTCAGCGAAGTCATCGGCTCCTGAAAAATCATGCTGATGTCGTTGCCCCGCACCTGCTGCAATTCTTTTTCGGAGAGCTTCAGCAAATCGACTTCGCCCAGCCTCTCCGACTTGAAAATGGCGGTACCACTTTCAATGTGCGCCGCCGGCTTGGCCAGCAGCCCGAGCAAAGCCAGCGACGTGACCGACTTGCCCGAGCCCGATTCGCCCACGATGGCGACCACCTCTCCCCTACCCACCTCAAACGAGATATCCGACACGGCGCGGGTGTGCCCGCGCTGGGAGTGAAAATCAATGGTGAGGTTTTGAACGGAGAGCAAGGACATGGGGCAAAAAAAAAGCGGCGCGGAGAAAATCCGCGCCGCAAGTTTACTAGGCAGTTTCGGAAGCTGAGGGACTAGCCGGGGCGGGCGCTTCAGCGGCGGGCTGGCCTTCCTGCTTGAAGAACCTGCCTTGCAGCAGCAGTATCAAGGCCACACCGACGAAGATGGACGAGTCGGCCACATTGAAAATCGGCCAGAGCGAAACATACTTCCCGCCTACCACCGGCCAGGCGGCGGGCAGAAAGCCTTCGTAGATATCCACATAAATCATGTCGATAACCTGCCCGAAGAACCACTTGGTCGGCGAGCCAAAGGGCGCGTTGTTGTACACAATGCCGTAGCAAATTGAATCAATCAAATTGCCCAGCGCGCCACCCAGGATTAGCGCCATGCAGGCAATGAAGCCTTTAGCTGCCCGGTTTCGCCACAAATGCCCAATGTAGTAGCTCAGCCCACCCACGGCCAGCAGCCGAAAGCCGGTGAGCAGCAGCTTACCATACGGCGGCGGCAGCTCCACCCCGAAAGCCATGCCGGGGTTAACGGTGTAATGCAGCTTGAGCCAGTGTCCAATCAGCGGAATCTCGCCGGGCATACCGGGCTGCATGTGCGTATGCACCAGGTATTTAGAAAGCTGGTCGATGCCGATAACCAGCAACGCCAGTAAGAAGTAGGGCAAGACGCTGCCGCGCTGCGCAGGGTAGCGCGGTTGCGAGTAAGCGGAATCTGCGGGCAAGTCGGTTTGCACTTATTAAACTGGGGTTATTTTATACTAAGCAGTAAGCACTTAGCTATTGTGCACTACTGTAGGCACTTGGCTAGCCTGCTCTGCTTGCTCATGGGCAAAGAACTTGCCTTGGAATAGCAAAATCAGCGCCACACCAATAAAGATAGAGGAGTCGGCCAAGTTGAAGATGGGAAATCCATTGGTGTATTGCCCCCCAACGACTGGCAACCACTTTGGGTAAAGGCCTTGATAAATAGGCACATTTATCATGTCAATAACCTGGCCATACAGCCATTTGGTCGGCGAGCCAGCCGGCGCATTGTTATAAATGACCCCGTAGCAAATCGAATCAATCAGATTGCCCAGCGCGCCACCCAAGATGAGCGCCATGCAGGCAATGAAGCCTTTAGCCGCCCGATTTCGCCACAAATGGGTGATGTAGTAGCTCAGCCCGCCCACGGCCAGCAGTCGAAACCCGGTGAGCAGCAGCTTGCCATACGGCGGCGGCAGCTCCACTCCGAAAGCCATGCCAGGATTTTCGGTGTAAAGCAATTTCAGGGCATTGCCAACCAGCGGAATTGCCTCCCCGAGTGCCATGTGCGTATGCACCAGGTATTTAGAAAGCTGGTCGAGGCCAATAACCAGTAGCGCCAGCAGGTAAAAAGGCAAGACGCTCCCCCGCCGCGCTGAGTAGCGCGGAGACGAATCAATAGCGGTGGCGGATTGGGCTGTCTGCACTGGTGAAACTCGTGTTACTTTGTACTGTTTTATACCGAATTATGAGGTTTCGAAACCAATTAAAACGGCGAAAGAAAAGTGTTGTGCGAAAGAAAACCCGCTGGCTTTTTCAGGGCCGAGCGGGTTTCTCACAATCAGGCAGTTACAACTTCTACTTTGGCGGACACCTTGAAGTCGTCAAACTCCAGTACCGCGCCATCGGCTATTTCGGGCACAAAAGCGAGGCGCTGGGCCTGCACTTCTTCGCGGATGTAGTCGCCGAAATTTTCCACGGCGGCTTGCAGCTCGGCCGGCGCGCTCGCAGATAATGCAACATTGATGCGGTCTTGCACTTCGAGGCCCGAGTCTTTGCGCAGGTTCTGGAGGCGGTTGACTAGTTCGCGAGCCAGGCCTTCCTGACGCAGCTCCTCGGTGAGCGTCACGTCGAGGGCCACGGTGAGCGGGCCATCAGTAGCCACCAGCCAGCCGGGCAAATCCTGCGTGCGGATTTCGACTTCGTCGAGGTGCAGCGTGAGGGTTTCGCCATCCACTTCCACCGCTAGCTCGCCTTGCTTTTCAAGCTGGCTTAGCTCGTCGCTGCTCAGCGTCTGGATGCGGGCCCCCACGGCCTTCAAACGCGGGCCATATACCTGACCGAGGCGCTTGAAATTGGGTTTCACCGACTTCACCAGCACGCCGCTGGTGTCGTCCAGAAACTCGACGTGCTTCACGTTGACCTCGGCGCAAATCAGGTCTTCGACCTTGCCAACTTGCTCTTTCGTAAACTCATTGAGCACCGGCACCAGGATGCGCTGCAAGGGCTGGCGCACTTTGAGCACCGACTTTTTGCGCAGCGAGTGCGTGAGCGAGCTGATGCGCTGGGCCAACTCCATGCGCTCTTCCAATGCCTTGTCGATGAGCGTAGTATCAGCCTCGGCCAAGTAGGTCAAATGCACTGATTCAGCAGCGTTTTGGCCTTTGGTGAGGTTGCCGTAAAGCCAATCAGCGAAGAAAGGTGCAATGGGAGCCATTAGCTGCGCCACGGTGCTGAGGCACTCGTGCAGCGTCTCGTAAGCGGCTTGCTTATCGGTAGTTAGCTCGCCTTTCCAGAAGCGGCGGCGCGAGAGGCGCACGTACCAGTTGGAGAGCTGGTCGGTCACGAAATCCTGCACGGCGCGGGCGGCTTTCGTGGGGTCGTAGCTGTCGTAGTGGCCGCGTACTTCGGCCAGCAGGCTCTGGAGCTTGCTCAGAATCCAGCGGTCTAGCTCGGTGCGCTCGGCTACGGGCACGCTCGGCGCAGCGCCCTGCTGGAAGTTATCCAGATTGGCGTAAAGCGCAAAGAATGAGTACGTATTGAAGAGCGTGCCGAAGAAGCGGCGCTGCACCTCCGTGATGCCGGCCGCGTCGAACTTGAGGTTATCCCATGGCGGCGCGTTGGAAATCATGTACCAGCGGGTGGCATCGGGGCCGTACTGCGCGATGGTCGCAAACGGGTCCACAGCGTTGCCGAGGCGCTTGCTCATCTTGTTGCCGTTTTTGTCCAGCACCAAGCCATTGGCAATCACGTTTTTGAAGGCCACCGAGTCTTCTAGCATCACGGCCAGCGCGTGCAGCGTGAAGAACCAGCCGCGTGTCTGGTCTACGCCTTCTGCGATAAAATCGGCGGGGAAGTTTTTGGCAAAAACCTCTTGATTTTCAAATGGATAGTGCCATTGGGCATACGGTACCGCGCCCGAGTCGAACCACACGTCGATAAGGTCGGGCTCGCGGTACATGGGCTGGCCGCTGGGCGATACGAGGAAAATATCGTCCACGTAGGGCCGGTGCAGGTCGATTTGCTCGCCGTTGGCGTAGGGGTTGTGGGTCATGATTTCGGCCGCTACGGCCTTGTCAATCTCCGCTTTCAACTCCGCAATCGAGCCGATGCACAGCTCCTCGGTACCATCCTGGGTGCGCCAGATGGGCAGCGGCGTGCCCCAGTAGCGCGAGCGGCTGAGGTTCCAGTCTACGAGGTTTTCGAGCCAGTTGCCGAAGCGGCCGGTGCCGGTGCTTTCGGGCTTCCAGTTGATGGTTTTGTTGAGCTCGATGAGCCGGTCTTTTACCGCCGTGGTCTTAATAAACCACGAGTCGAGGGGGTAATACAGAACCGGTTTATCGGTGCGCCAGCAGTGCGGGTAGGTATGCTCGTACTTCTCGGTTTTGAAGGCCGTGCCGTTGGTCCGCATGCGGATGGCGATGCTCTCATCCAGCGTTTTATAGTCGGCCCCGCTCTGGTCGTGTCCGTCGTAGTTCTTCACCCAGCGGCCGCCAAATTCGCCCATTTGGGTTACGTAGCGGCCCGTGCGGTCCACGATGGGCACCTGCTTATTGGGGTCGTCTTTATCGGGTACCATCAGCGCTGGAATGCTGTTGAGCTGCGCTACCCGGAAGTCATCTGCGCCAAACGTGGGCGAGATATGCACGATGCCGGTGCCGTCTTCGGTGGTTACAAAGTCGCCAACGATAACGCGGAAAGCGTTTTCTTCCCCTTCAAAGTGCGGAAAACCAGCCTCAAGGCCGAACAAACGCTCATAGTGAATACCCACCAAATCAGCGCCCGTAAACTCGCCTTCGATACGCCAGGGCAGAACCTTTTTATCGCCTTCAGCATAGCCTTCAAAGGGTGCAGCAGCGCCTTTTTCCGAGAAATATTTGCTCACTAATGCCTTCGCCAGCACTACTCGGATGGGTGCGGCAGTGTACGGGTTGAAGGTCGAAACCAGCACGTAGGGAATATTCTTCCCAACAGCCAAACCCGTGTTAGCAGGCAGCGTCCAGGGCGTAGTAGTCCAGGCAAGGATGTACGTGCCACCCTCGCCGCCACCGGCAAATAGCTTCTCCGAAACGGCATCGCGCACCACCTTAAACTGCGCTACGATGGTCGTGTCCTTCACGTCCTTGTACGTGCCGGGCTGGTTCAGCTCGTGCGAGCTGAGGCCGGTACCTGCGGCCGGCGAGTAGGGCTGAATGGTGTAGCCTTTGTAGAGAAAACCCTTGTCGTAGAGCTTCTTGAGCAAGGCCCAGCAGCTTTCGATGTACTCGGGCTCGAAGGTGATGTAGGGGTCGTCGAGGTCAACCCAGTAGCCCATTTGCTGGGTCAGTTCGTCCCACTGCGCCTTGAAGCGCATCACGGTTTCGCGGCAGCGCTGGTTGTACTCTTCAACGCTGATTTTCTTGCCGATATCCTCCTTCGTGATGCCCAGCTCCTTCTCCACTTGCAGTTCGATGGGCAGGCCGTGGGTGTCCCAGCCGCCCTTGCGAGGCACCTGCTTGCCGAGCTGCGTCTGGTAGCGGCAGAAGATGTCTTTCACCGCCCGCGCCATCACGTGGTGGATGCCGGGCTGGCCGTTGGCCGAAGGCGGGCCTTCGTAAAACACGAACGTAGGCTGGCCCTCGCGGCTGCTCACGCTTTTCTCGAAGATGCCGTTGGCGTCCCAGCCGGCGCGCACATCGTTGGCGAGCTTGGCGTAGTCGAGCGGCTGCTTGTATTCGGGGTAAGTCATTGTGATTGAGCTGTTAGCTTTTGGCTACTAGCTGTTAGCTTTTTTCGTCTGTCATGCAGAGCGTAGCGAAGCATCTCGCTCGCTTCGTTGGGTTAGTAACTCTGGCGTCAGCACGCGAGATGCTTCGCTACGCTCTGCATGACAATCGTTTTCAACAAATAATTAAGTCGTTTTAACCTTGGCCCGCTCCACGCTCAGGCGTTGCAGGTTTTGGTCCATGTCGTCGTCTTCCTCGTGGTAGTTCTCGTCGTAGTGGCGAATAGGTGCGTCATCGGGCATCTTCTCACCTTTGCCGTGCTCAAAGGTTACGAGCAGCGTCGGCAGTAGCACGAGGTTCGAGAAGTTGGTTATCAGCAGCGATGCGCCCATGAGCACACCAAGCGCCTTGGTACCACCAAACTCGCTGAAGGCGAAGATGCTAAAGCCCAAAAACAGCACGATACTGGTGTAAATCATACTCGTGCCGGCTTCCACCATTGTGTTGGTAATGGCTTCGGTAACGGTGCGGCCAGCCATGGCCATTTCTTGCCGGAATTTAGCGAGCAAGTGGATAGAGTTATCCCCATCAATACCCAGCGCAATCACGAAGATGAGGGCCGTGGCGGGCTTAAGCGCAATGCCAAAATACCCCATGATACCAGCCGTAAGGGCTAGCGTGAAGATATTGGGAATGAGTGCGTAGAAGATGGTACGCACCGAGCGGAATAGCAGCAGTACCACAATGGCCACCAGCCCAAAAGCCCACATCAGGCTCTCGCGCAGGGTGCCGATTACGTATTCGTTGCCCTTGGTAAAAATTACCGTCGTGCCTGTGCGGCGCACCGTCATGCCCGAGTTGGCGAAGATGCGCTTCATGGCCGGCTCGATGCGGCGAACTACCAGTGTATCAAGCTTATGAGAACCAATATCGGCAATTTTGAGGCTTACGCGGGCTTTTTGCGAGCTGCTATCCACGAAGCTATGGAGCAGCTTGTTCATGGTAGCGCCGGCGGTGCCCTGGGCTTTCGTGGTTTTGGTCGAATCGGGGCTGTTAGTCACTGCGCCACCCTGCGAATTGGCCAGGTAGCTCAGGATAAAGTTTTTATCGTCGTTGTTTGGCAGACGATAAAACTCGGGTTCACCATTGTAAAACGCCTGGGTCGCGGCCTTGATAAACGTGACCATGCTAATGGGCGGCGACAGCTCGGGCTGGGCACGCAGAAACTTCTCAAACTGGTCGATTTTCTGCAAGTTGGGCAGCTTGAGCAGGCCTTTGGGCTTGCCCGTATCGACCACAAACTCCAGCGGCATCACCCCGCTAAAGTGCGATTGAAAGAACTCCAAATCGGTATTTACCGTGCTGGATTTGGGTAGGTCATCGACCATAAAGGACACCGCCTCAATCTTGCTGATGCCGATGCCCGCAATAGTCAGCAGGCCCAACGCAGCCAGGTACACCGTGCCACGGCGGTGCAGCACAATGTGGTCGAGGAAGTGAATAATACCTAGCAGCGGCTTCGAATCGAGGTGTTCGAGCTGCTTCTCAGTGGGCGGCGGCAGGTAGGTAAACACCGCCGGAATCATGATGAAGCTGATAATGAAGGCGATGAAAATGTTAATCGTCGCCACCATGCCAAACTGGTAGAGAATGGCAATATCGGTGAAGGTGAACACCACGAAGCCGATGGCCGTGGTGGTGTTATTCATCAGGGTAATGAGGCCGATTTTGCGGATTACCCGCGTCATGGCCAGTATCTGGTTGCCCGATTTGCGGTAGTCGTAGTGATAGCGAGAGAGCAGATACGTGCAATTCGGCACCCCGATAACTACCAGAATACTAGGTATCAAACCCGTAAGCAGGTTGATTTTATAGCCCAGCAGCACAATGCTGCCTACGCAGCATATCATCACGCACACTACTACCAACAGCGGGAACACCACCGCCGACCACGTGCGGAAGAACATGAACAGCGTGATGCCCATCACAAGCACCACCAGCATGGCGAAAAACTTCATTTCGCCGGCCACTTTGCTCGTCATCGTGGAGCGCACGTAGGGCAGGCCCGCGTAGTGCATCTTGATGTGCGTGTCCTTCTCAAACCGCTCGGCGTGACCCAGAATGTGATTCATCACGGCCTGGCGGCGGTTGGAGTTGAGGTAGGCCGGGTCGAGCGTTACGGCGAGCAGCGTAGCGCCGCTGCGCGGGGCGATAATCTGGCCTTTGTAAAACTCGATGCTGTTGACCACCCGCATCAGCGAATCCAGCTCGTGCTGCGAGCGGGGCGCTTTTTTGAAGATGGGCGCGGTTACGAACTTCGAGTTCACCGTGTCCTTCACAATCTGGCTGAGGCGCGTGATGCCAAGCACGCCGCTCACGCCCTCCACCTTGGCCAAGGTATCGGTGAGCTGGTGCAGCTGGTTGAATTTGGCGAGCTGGTACACGGAGCTATCCTGCATGCCGAGCACCAGGATGTTGCCGTCCTCGCCAAAGGTCTTTTTGAACTGCTGGAAGTACACCATATCGGGGTCCTTCGGGCTCACCACCTGGGCAAAGTCGTAGGTCATTTCCACGTCCTTGGCAAACCAGGCCATCGTGACGGTGAACACGGCAATCAGTGCCAGCAGAATCCGCCGGTACTTGATGATAAAGAGGGCGATATGTCCCCACATAGGCTTTAGGAATAAGGTGCTTAATGAGTCTGAATAGCCTGGCAGGGCTTAAGCAGCTTCCAAAATGAAGTCGCCTGGAATGCCCAGTCGGCTGTGCAGACGCTTAGCCAAGTCTAAGTCAATAGGTTGTTGGCCGTTCAATACGGCGCGCAGACTTTCGCGGGCAATGCCGAGCAGTTCGGCAAGCTGCTGGTCGCTGAGCTGGCGCTCCAACCGCTCGCGCTCTAGCCGGGCCAGCAGCGAGTTGGGCGGCAGCGGGCGGTGGCCATTCTCGTTTTCGTAAACGTTCACCACGTTACCCAGCGCCGTGATTTCGGCTAGGTTAGTTGGCTCGTGGTCAATCAGATATTCGAGCCGGCGCATTGCCTGCTGATATTCAGCTTCGGTGCAGATTTCCATAACGGCGCTAGCTAAACGGTAGTGATGTCGATAATACGGTCATAGTCAGCATGAGTACCAATGAAACGCACGTATACCTGACGGGCTGGAAAGAAAATACGCACGACTAGCCGGTAGCGATTGCGGCGCAGGTTGAATACCCAGCGGTCGCCACCCACGTAGTCGGCGGTGCGGTCGAAGGCCCGCACCGCCGCGCCAGTTTCCCAATCGGCTGCTTCTACTGCCGTAAACCAGTCCAGAATATCGGCTGCTACATCGGGATGGAGCACACCAAATTCTCGCAGTGCGCGCTTCGTGAATACTTGCATAGTCGAAAGCCGATTACCTCCGCTTAGAGTTCCGACGAAGCGCTGCCGGACAGCCTACAGCTTCTCAAACACAGTCTTGAAGCTCACCTTCTCCCCTATATAACCGCGCAGCGCCGAAATCGGCATGCGCACTTGCTCGCGGGTGTCGCGGTCGCGCACGGTTACGGTGTCGTCTTCCAGCGTCTGGCCATCGACCACGATGCAGAAAGGCGTACCGATGAGGTCCTGGCGGGTGTAGCGCTTGCCGATGGCGTCCTTGTCCTCAATGACCAGGCGGAAATCGAAGCGCAGACTGTCGAAAATTTCCTGGGCTTTTTCGGGCATGCCGTCTTTGCGCACCAGTGGGAAAATGGCGGCCTTGATAGGCGCCACGGCCGGATGCAGCTTCAACAGCGTGCGGGTTTTGGTGGTTTGAGCTTCACCCTCGCCTTCGGTGATGGTTTCTTCCTGGAATGCCTGGCAGAGTGTGGCCAGGAACAGGCGGTCGGCCCCTACCGAAGTTTCGACCACGTAGGGCACGTAGTTGCCGTAGGGCTTGCCGGTGGTTTCGTCGATGTCGTTGTCGAAGTACTGCTGCTTTTTGCGGCTCAGGTTCTGGTGCTGGGTCAGGTCGAAGTCACCGCGCGAGTGGATGCCCTCCATTTCTTTGAAGCCGAAGGGGAATTCGTACTCGATATCCACGGCCGCCTTGGCGTAGTGGGCCAGCTTATCGTGGTCGTGGAAGCGCAGCTTCTCGGCCGGTAGGCCCAGTGCCTCATGGAAGCGGCGGCGCGATGCCTTCCAGGTGTCGTACCACTCGCCTTCGGTGCCAGGGCGCACGAAGAATTGCATCTCCATCTGCTCAAATTCGCGCATGCGGAAAATGAACTGCCGGGCCACAATCTCATTGCGGAACGCCTTGCCAATTTGCGCGATGCCGAACGGGATTTTCATCCGTGCCGACTTCTGCACGTTCAGAAAGTTCACGAAAATGCCCTGGGCCGTTTCGGGGCGTAGGTACACGGGCGGCGCTTCTGAGTCCACGGCCGAGCCTTGGGTCGAGAACATCAGGTTGAACTGGCGCACGTCGGTCCACTTGGCCGAGCCGGACAGTGGGTCCACGATTTTTTCGTCGATGATGAGCTGCTTCACGCCGGCCAGGTCGTTGTTGGTCAGCAGGCGGCCCATTTCGGCCGTGAGGGCTGCGCCGCGGGCGGGGTCGCCGGCTTTTTCATATTCAGCGGCTTTTTCTTCGATGAGCACGTCGGCGCGGTAGCGCTTTTTGCTGTCGAGGTTATCGATAAGCGGGTCGTTGAAGCCAGCTACGTGGCCGCTGGCTTCCCAGGTGCGCGGGTCCATGAAGATGGCTGCGTCAATGCCCACCACGTTGCCGTGCAGTTGGGTCATGGCCTCCCACCAGAGGCGTTTCAAATTATTTTTCAGCTCCACGCCATTGGGGCCGTAGTCGTACACGGCGGCCAGGCCGTCGTAGATTTCGGAGGACTGGAATACGAAGCCGTATTCCTTGGCGTGGGCGACAATATCCTTGAGTTGCGGGTTTTCGGCGGGCGTAGTGGGCTTGCTCATAAGCAGCAAAGTTAGACCGCAGATTCAAACGGATTTAACGGATTGCGCAGATACGCCCGCTGTGCGGGCTGACTAGGGTGGTGCGAGTAGGTGGTGCGCGGGTTGTTATTTGCCTACGTGACGTTCATGTTACGCTCATCGCTCGGTGCCCAACAATTAGGTAACACGCCCGTAGGAGGGCACCCTGTTAATTTTGTGAGCCGGTTTCCCCACCCCGGCGTTTATTTATGTTCGGACTTGAACCCCATGTGCTCTTGCTGCTAGGCATCTGTCTATTTGCAGCTTGCGCTTTTGAATTTGTTAACGGCTTTCACGACACGGCCAACGCCGTGGCGACCGTTATTTACACCAACACACTACGGCCCTGGGTGGCGGTAGTGTGGTCGGCCTTCTGGAACTTCATCGGCGTGTTTGCCGGCGGCATCGGCGTGGCCATGGGCATCGTGTATTTGCTGCCCGTCGAAAGCCTGATTGACCAAAATGTGTACCACGGCATCTCGATGGTAGGCGCGCTCATTGTGGCGGCCATCATCTGGAACATTGGCACCTGGTACTACGGCATTCCGTCGTCGTCGTCGCACGCGCTTATCGGCTCCATTCTGGGCGTTGGTATTGCGTTTTCGCTGCTGCCCGGTGGCAAAGGCGCAGCCGTGAACTGGAGCAAGGCCGGCGAAAGCGGCCTTGCCCTGATAATAAGCCCGCTGCTGGGCTTCACGCTCACCATCATTCTGATGTTCCTGCTCAAGCGCTTTTCGCCGAGCAAGGCAATTTTTAAGGAGCCGCACAAGCGCAAGCCCCCGCCCCTGTTCATTCGCCTCACGCTGATTGCGACGTGCACACTGGTGAGCTTCTTTCACGGCTCGAATGATGGCCAGAAAGGTGTGGGTCTCATTATGCTGATTCTCATTGGTATCGTACCGGTGCATTTTGCCCTCGACAACTCCAAAAACCCGCTTGACCTGCGCGACTCCATTACTAAAGTAGAGTACGTAATGGGCCGCGTGAACAAAGCCGAGCTAAGCGCCGCCGACCAAACGCTATACACCGAAATGATGGCCCAAACCACCGACCTCGACCGTGTATTTGCCGGTAAAACCAAGGTGGCTGACCTCCCCGAGCAAGCCCGCTTCGAGATTCGCCGCGACATCCTGCTGCTCGCCAACCGGGGTAAAAAACTCCTTGGCTCGGAGCGCGTGAGTCTCAGCACCGCCGACCGCGAAACTTATACTAAGTCTATCGACCAAATGAAGAGTTTCACCGACTATGCGCCCTGGCAGGTGCTGCTGATGGTATCGCTCTCGCTGGCCTGCGGCACCATGATAGGCTGGCAGCGCATCGTAAAAACCATCGGCGAGCGCATCGGTAAGGAGCACCTTACCTACGCCCAGGGTGCCAGTTCCGAGCTGGTAGCCGCCATGATGATTGGGGCCAGCACCCAGCTGAGCCTGCCTACTTCGACCACGCACGTGCTGTCGTCGGCCATCGCGGGCAGCATGGTGGCCAACCGTGGCATCAAAAACCTGAACCCCCAAATGATACGCAACATCGCCTTGGCCTGGGTGCTCACCCTGCCCGTGACGATGGTGCTGGCGGGCGGACTGTTTCTGCTGTTCCGCACCATCAGCGGCTAAGGCAGGCAACTAGTACATCCTGTTTCGCTTCTATTTCCTTCGCAACGCCCGATTCCTTTTGCTAGGAGTTGGGCGTTGTTGCTTGCTTCGGTCATCGTCGCTTAGCTGACGCCTTACCGGCAAGTTGAACAATGAGTTATCAACAAAACAGGTACCTTATCCACTTCTTATCCACAAGCTATTTTTTAGCAAGCCAAATCAGTAGCAAGGCGAGGTTATATATAGAAAAAGCCAACCCTACTTGGGTTGGCTTTTTTACTAGCTAGGTTGGCAAGATTCAGATTTGGTAACCTGGGAATAATCCCAGCTTCACCGAGTTATCCACTTATCCACACTAAAAAATGGCCTTTTTGTGGATAACTTTTTCGAAAATGTGCTAATCCAAGGAAAAAGTTACCTATTTCCAGTTTCCCACAATTATTGTTTTGCGGGCCATTGCACTTCCAACTCGTCGTTGATGAAGACGCCAAAATTGACAAATTGGAGTTGGCCTTCCTCAAAGTACATGTCTATCATCGACTTCTCATAGCTCAACCGTACTTCGCCGCCTTCCATGGTTTCAAGCTCAGGGCTGGCTTGGCCGTGGCGCGCCATCAGGTCGCGTATTTGGTCGAGGCTGCGGCCGTGAATAACCTCACCAAAGAGGCGCAGGCCAGGGTTATCGGTTTCGATGCAACTGAGACGGAAATCATCCTCGCGGTCGAAATAGAGCGAAAGCAAGTGGTCATCTTCGTAGTAATTCCAGGCTTGGTGTTCGAAGTCGTCCTCGTCCTCCGATTCTTCGATTTCTTCGGGCTCGCCTACCAGCGTGCGCACCTCGTCCATGGTGGCCCCGAAGCGCAGCGGGCCCATGCCTGTACCCAGGATAATCTCGTTCTCTTCGATGCTGTTGGGGGTCGTTTGGGGATTCATACAAGTGGGGTGGTTAGATAATACAAAGGTAGGCGCGGTGCAGGGTAAGCTTCAGTTTGCCAGCGCACGAGTGATTAGGAGATGTTTTCCACAAACTGGCAAGCCAAAACTCACTCTACACTTACTTTCCATACTTCGCCTCAAACGCAGCTTTCTGGCGCTGGTACTCGGGCAGGGCACGGGCCTCGTCCCATTTCTGCTTAAAAATGCGGGCGGCTTCCACTTTATCCACATCGGGATGTGCATTACGCGGTAGTTCGGCGCGGCCGTGGGCACCGCTCTGGCCTTTTTTGTCGGCGGGCACGGGGCCGGCGTATTTCTTGCCGCCCTGGTGGTTGGCGTAGCGCCGGGCGCGGGTGTAGCCCATTTGCAGGAATTTCCGCGCCATATCGGCTCCCACAAAATCTTCAGCCTTCAAATACTTCTCTAGGAGCCCCCAGATGGCAGCCGACGACTCCTGGGCCGTCGCGGCATCCTTGAAGCGCCAGTGGGGCAGGATTTCGCCCTTGTAGGGCTGCACCAGCAGTACGCCCTGCTCGCCCTTGCCCACGCGGTAGAGCTCGGGGTGCTGGCGAAAATCGGTGGTAGCAAAATCGAGGGTGTAGTCGAAGGGCATGGCGCGGGGTGGCTTTGACCCTTGTTCGTGTGTTGGGCCGGTGGGGTTTTCCACAGCTGGCCGCCCGCACTTCTCTTTTTTACCCGGCCCACCCCTACCCGCTTGTGGAAAAGCTGACCCCAGCCGAAGTTTTCCACAAGCTAATAAGTTTAATTAAATTCTTTTTTAAAAAATCTTTTTTATCTCCATCCATCAGGGCAGTGGATAAGTTCATAACTCCAAAAGGTTATCCACAGCGTGGATAAGAGGTGCACAAGTATGGGGTTGTCCACGGGCTATCAACAGGCAATGTGAATATCATTTTGGTGTTCCACAAATACTTAGCATGGTTATCCACTATTCACATAGGTTATCCACTTATCCACTATTCACAGGGTAGGCCCGGTGTGGATAGCCCTGCTGGCGGTGGATAGTTATCCACTGTTGTCCACAGCGCTCGGCTACTGTGTTGGTAGCTGCGTGGGCAAAAAAAGTTACCCTCAACTTATCCACGGCTTGTTCACCGTTATCAGTCCAGTTATCCACTGTTTTCCCCACAATGGGTGATAGCCGTGGAAAACTAGGTGGAAAACCCGTGGATAAAGTGTAAAAACCACCCTCAGTAACTGGAATCGTGGATAAGTTATCCACCACCGTAGCCTCGGCGGTGTAAAAACTGTCGTTTTACCCACTTTTGCCAGTGAACGCGTGGATAACTCGCGGAAGTAACCTCGCGGTGTGGAAAACGACCGATTAGTAGGGCGTGGGGCACGTTCCTATCCGACGTTGTTCAACATGCTTTGTAGTCGCTGAGAAGGATGCAGGCTGTGGCCTGCCGTTGTCCAGTCCAAGTGCAAGCTGAAGAACGCTGGGCGGTGACAAGCCCCGCGCCTACGCTGCAAAACGAAGCCGCCGGAGCAGCACGAAACTTCGTGTCACTCCGGCGGCCGGGTTGTGGAAAAAGCGGTTGCTTAAAAGGCTATCGTGTCTTCCAGCTCGAAGTTGGCCCGCAGCTTCACTAGCTTGGGCAGCACGATTACGGGCTCGGGCGGGATGCGCAGGTCGGGGGCGCCGCCGCGCCATTTGCCATCGCCGTCCTGGTCGACGAGCACGCGGAAACGGTAGCTGCCGGGCGGCAAGCGGTCGAAGCGATACCTGCCCTTGGGCGAGCGTAGCGTGCGAATGACTTTATACTGCTCATCGAGCAGCTGGAGGTCAAACTGCGCTAGTTTGGTCTGGATAGGCCCATACAACATGCCATTGGGGTCAATGTCCGTGACGGTGAGCCGCAACGGCTTACGCAGCCCCAGCGACTGTCCTGTGATAGTCTCAATACTGGTGCTATCGAGGCTGATATCAACATTTTTCTGCGCCTTGGTATCTAGATTAATCGAAAGGCTAGTGTGGTCGGGGCTCAGAAAGCCGTCGGCTGGCAGGCGTAGTGGGCGGCGCTTGATGGAGTCTTCGACCAGCGTGCCCACAGGCTTGCCCGGCACCAAGCGCACCGGTACGGGAAACCGAAACCGTACCGTGCCCTGCCGATACACGCTGCGTGGATTGCCTTCGATGGCAGTGCCAGCTGGCGGGGCGGTCTTGCGAGCCGTGGCTGTGGGCACCGGAAAGCGCACGTTAAGGGTATCGCGGGTGGTATTGCCAGCGCTGTCGGTGGCGGCTATCAAATAGCGCCCATCGACCAGCGCGGGAGTGTGGAAAAGAATGGCCGTGGTACCATTTTCGGCTAGCAATACAGCTTCCTGCACAGCCGCAGCGGTGGCCGGCGTCCCGCTGGCCACCGGCGCTACCGCGATAGTGCGCAAGCCTTCATTGAAACGCAGCCGTGCCTGGGTGGCGGTATTTTCAACGCCGGTGCGGCGCGGCGGCTGGTTGTCGGGCCGGGTGAGCAGCAGAGTCCGGGCGTGGGTAGTATCGGTAAGGAAAATCGGAGCCGCTAGATAAGCTATTTTCTCGCCGTTGTCATAGTGGCCATTGTTATTTTTATCGTTCCAAGCGTAGAGGTTGTACTGTCCGGATTTGATAAAATTCAACGAAAAAGCACCTTTATTGTCGGTACGTGTGAGGTAGTAGGGTTGGCCTTTGCGCACACCCACGGTATCGCCCACGCGGTAGAGGCCCACACTGGCATCGGCCACATTGCGGTTGGTGAGCAGGTCGCTGACCGTGCCCTGCACGCGGGCCGAGTCGAGGGTTGGCCCGGTGCTGAAGCTCAGGGCCTGGTACTTGGCCGGCAGGCTTTCGGTGATATCGACAATGGCCTTGCGGAAGTTGAACGAATACGTGGTATTCGGCTCCAGCGGCTTCGGAAAAAGCAAGGTTACGCTGTTGCGGTCGTCGCGCAACTGGTACTGGTTGTCGGGCGCAAGCTGCGGGGTGATAAGTAAGTTCTTGGGCAAGTCCTTGACCTGCACCGGCTCCGAAAACGTGAGCCGAATAAACTGCTGCTTCACGTTGCGGGCCGCGCTATCAGGCGAGGTCGCCACGAGGCGCGGTGGCGTTACGTCGCGCGGCCCACCCTGCGGCGAGCTCACGGCCGCGCAACTGCCCAGCGCTGCCAGCCCCGCCACGGCCGCCAGCGGGCGCAGCCCGCGCCGCGCCGGCTTGCCCAAAACACGTATCAACAAAAGAGAATTAGTAAGCAAGACGAAAAGCGAAGAGGCTTCGGAAACAGCCACTACCCAGCGGCCCCGCAAAGATGGCCGCTTTAGGCGGCCCGCTCAGCTACGTAGAGCACGCTCGAATATTGCCCGTCGTGCTGCGCCGCGTAGCTATTCGACAGGTAGCCGGCCTTGAGCACACTCAGCAGCCCGCCCGCCCGCTCGGCCGGCCGGTTCCGCTCCGAGAGCATACTCACGTAGTAGGCATCGAGCGCTAGCGGCAGCTTCTGGCTAATAATGAGGCCGTGGCGGGCCAGCAGCTCGCGCATGGCGGCTGGTCCGAAGTGGTAGAGGTGGCGCGGCACATCGTAAGCGGCCCAGTCCTGGCGGTAGTGCTGCGCGTCGAGACTGTCCACGTTGGGCACCGCAATGAGCAGCTTGCCCTGCGGTTTCAACGTTGCGATAAGCTGGTCAAGCGTTTCATTCAGCGTGTGCACGTGCTCCAGCACGTGCCACAAGGTTATCACATCGAAGCTGCCAGCGGGCAGCGTGGCCAGCGCCTCGGGCTGCTGAATGGGCTGGCCCACACGCTCGGTAGCATCCTGGCGAGCGCGGTCGCTGGGCTCCAAGCCGGTTACTTGCCAACCGGCCTGTTTGGCTCCGGCCAGAAAGTGCCCCGTACCGCAGCCGTAATCGAGCAAATTGCCCTGGCGGCCGCCATTGAGCTTGGTTATCAACGCCACTTTGCGCCGCACCGTGAAGTAGCGCGCCACTTTATACACTTGGTTTATCAGCCCCTGTGCCCCGCTGTTGTGCGATACGTAAGCGTCGGACTCATAGTATTTACCGATATGCGCCGCGTCGGGCCGAGGATTGGTAAACTGAAACCCGCAGGCCTGGCACTGCTGAATGGTAAACGTCTCCTGGCTCACCGACTTATCCTGTACGTGCAGCTTGTCGGCCAAGGCCGGACTGCCGCATACCGGGCAGGCTTGTAGTAGTTCGTTCAACGGTAGAGTAATTAGAAAAAATCTGTCATGCTGAGCCTGCGAAGCAGCTTCTCACGCTAGGAATAATAACCCAAACGTAAGAAGCTGCTTCGTAAGCTCAGCATGACAGACTACTAGCAAGTATTAACGATTCAAATACACCATCAGCACCGACACATCGGCCGGGCTCACGCCGCTGATGCGCGAGGCCTGCCCCAGCGTTTCGGGCTGAATCTTGAGCAGCTTTTCGCGGGCCTCGTGGCTGAGGGCGGGCATTGCGCCGTAGTTCAGCCGGCCGCGAATCTGGAAGTCTTCCAGCTCGCGCATGCGCTGGGCCTGCTGCTGCTCCTTCTGCAAATACGTCTCGTATTTGGTTTGAATAATGGCCTGCTCCTGCGCTTCGGCGCTGAAAGCGGCCAGCTTTTGGGCTAGCTCGGGCAGCGCGGCGGCCAGGTCGATTAGCTCGATATTCGGCCGGCGCAGCAGGTTGAGGGCACGGGTTTTCTCGTGAATCTCAGCCGAGCCGTGCTCCGTCAAAAAGCCGTTGATAGTAGCCGGCTCGATGCCGAACGTCGACAGCACCTGTAGCACGGCCACGGTGTCGGCCTCTTTCTGGCGCACACGGGCCAGGCGCTCGTCGCTGGCCAGACCCAGGGCATGAGCCATGGGCGTGAGGCGCAGGTCGGCATTGTCCTGGCGCAGCAAAATGCGGTGCTCGGCGCGGCTCGTAAACATGCGGTAGGGCTCCTCGGTGCCTTTGTTGATAAGGTCGTCGATGAGCACACCGATGTAGGCCTCGTCGCGCTTGAGCGTGAAGGCGGGCTTGTCGTGGGCACGCTGGTGGGCGTTGATGCCAGCCATTAGGCCTTGGCAGGCAGCTTCTTCATAGCCGGTAGTACCGTTTATCTGGCCCGCCAGCCAGAGGTTGCGCACCGGCTTGGTTTCGAGGGTATTGGTAAGCTGCGTGGGCGGGAAGAAGTCGTACTCAATCGCGTAGCCGGGCCGGAACATCTTGGCCTTCTCGAAGCCCGCGATTTCGCGCAAAGCGCGGTACTGCACATCCTCGGGCAGCGAGCTCGAAAAGCCGTTTACGTAGCATTCCACCGTACTCCAACCCTCGGGCTCCACAAAAATCTGGTGCCGGTCCTTGTCCGCAAAGCGGTTGATTTTATCTTCCACGCTCGGGCAGTAGCGCGGCCCCAGGCCCTTTATGCGGCCCTGAAACATGGGCGATTTCTCGAAGCCCTCTTTCAAAATCTCGTGCACCCGCTCGTTGGTGTACGTGATGTAGCACGGCCGCTGGTTGACCAGGGCTGGCGTGTCGAGATATGAGAAGCGGCTCGGGTTGGCGTCGCCATCCTGTACCTCCATTTTGGAGTAGTCGAGCGAGCGGCCATCCACGCGGGGCGGGGTGCCGGTTTTCATGCGCCCGGCCTCAAAGCCTAGCTCAATCAATTGCTCGGTGATGCCACGGCTGTTTTTCTCGGCTGCCCGGCCGCCGCCGAAGTTCTTTTCGCCGATGTGAATGAGACCATTCAGGAAGGTGCCATTGGTGAGTACCACCGTTTTGCTGCGAAACTCGATGCCCAATGCGGTGCGAATGCCCACGCACGCATCGTTTTCGATGAGCAAGCCGGTCACGGCTTCCTGCCAGAAATCCACGTTCGGAATCTGCTCCAGGGTCATGCGCCACTCTTCGGCAAAGCGCATGCGGTCGCTTTGCGCGCGCGGGCTCCACATGGCGGGGCCTTTCGAGCGGTTCAGCATCCGGAACTGAATCATGGTGCGGTCGGTGATGAGGCCCGACTGGCCGCCCAGGGCATCTATCTCACGCACTATCTGGCCTTTGGCCACGCCGCCCATGGCGGGGTTGCACGACATCTGGGCGATGGTGTTCATGTTCATCGTCACCAGCAGCACTTTCGAGCCGAGGTTGGCGGCGGCGGCGGCGGCTTCGCAGCCGGCATGGCCCGCGCCTACTACGATGAGGTCGTATTCTTCTTGCTGAAACATAGTAGGGTAAGCTTTAGCTTGCCGTAAATAGTTCGGCGGCACAGCGAGTAGCCCGTTAGGAATCTGCAAAATTACTTCAAACTAAGCCAATTACCGACTTGCAGGCGTTGGCCCTGCGCTGGCAAGCTAAAGCTTACCCTACAAGCTCTTTCCGCATACACACGCTGTTTTCGATGCCCACGTATTGTCCGTAGTTAGGCGTAAGAGCGTAGGCGCAACGCTGATACAGCGCGATGGCTTCGGGCTGGCGCTTGCCAGTTTCGAGCACGGTGGTGGTATAATCCAGCTCGGCGGCCCACTTTTCCAACTCGCCTAGCACAGTCTGCGCTACGCCTTGCTTACGATTTTCGGGCCGCACATACATGCGTTTGATTTCAACTGTGCCCGGCTCAAATTCCTTGAAGGCCCCGCAGCCCACCGGCTCGCCATCTCGGTAAGCCACTACAGCGTGGCGGATGAGGTCAATCTTATTGTATTGCGCATAAAAGCCATGTTCGGCCCCATCACGCTCCGCTAAATCCTGGTCGAGCAACCGGACCAACATGCGGAAATCTGCGTTTTCGGAAGTGGTGCGGACGAGCTGGAGCATGGTTGAGTGGTAGCGCGGACTACAAAGTTCGCGCTACTGCCTCAACTTTGCCAATCGGCCTGTATGGCCACCGCTTGCTGGTCAACCGCCTCCCACGAAAAAGGCAGCCACTGGCTGCTGAGGCAGTCGAATACCTCTGTAGCCGCTAGGCAAGTGAATAGCTTATAATCAAATTTTGGGTAACCGTGCACGAGGTAGCCAGGGTAATAATAAGCTAATTGCCGGCTACGGGCGTACTCTGTTTTGAGTAGCAGCAAGTACTTTCCCAAGCTGTATTTACGATAGTCGGGATGGTAAAAATTGACGATGCCCGCGATGGTCATGGTGCCGCAATCGAAGATGCCACCTGCAATAAGCAAGTCGCCATCGCGGATTTCGATGATTTGAGTATTGAAAACCGAATACGTAGCCCCAGCTAGCAGCAGCGCTTCTAATGAGGAAGCGGTCTCAAAATCAATGGCTTCGGAGTAGCGGGCGTACAGCGCCTCTCGTTCGGCCGTGAGGCGGAAGGGCTTTATCGCGACAGTGAACCGGGCATTTTGCCGGAAAAGCTGGCGCTGCTTGCTGCCGTACTCCACCTGCGACACTACCAGACGCAGCCAATGCACGGTGTGCAAACCCCCACCTACGGGCAAAAACCGGCAGGTGAACAGGTCCTGGTTCATCCGGTAGTAGCCCAGGCCGAGGTAGTAGTCCAGTACGTCGCCGGGGATGCTGAGTAGGGCGCTAGACATGCGTTTCTTCGGCAAGCTAAAGCTTACCGCACATTAAAATGTGCGCAGCGACAGGCAATAATCTTCCTTGCGGCGCATGGCCGTCTGGCTCAGCAGGTCCTTGTCGTGGTAGCCGAGCAGGTGCAGCACGCCATGAATCATGACGCGGTGCAACTCATCGCGGAAAGTGATATTTAGGTCTTTGGCATTTTCGGCCACCCGCTCCACGCTGATGAAGATATCGCCTTCCAGCACCTCCGAGTCATCGGCATTATCGAAGGTGATAATATCAGTGAGCGTGTCGTGGTCGAGGTACTCCACGTTGAGCTTGTGGAGGTAGTCGTCGGTGCAGAAAATAAACGTCAGCTGCGCGATGCGGTACTCATGTACCGCCGCAATGCGCTCAATCCAAGCCACCAGGTCTTCGGCATCGTGTAAGCCAAATTCCGGCACGTCTTCGACGATAAACTCAATGCCGGGGGCCTCAAAATAACGCACGCCGGTAGCCGGAATGTTGCTCATGCGGCCGCTGCTTCGGACGTAGTGCTGGCTTCGGCTGCGCCGGGCGTGAGCGCAAACGTGAGCTCGACGCGGCGGCCATCTTTGCTGAACTCCACCTCGTCGGCCAGATGGCGGATGAGGAAAATGCCGCGTCCGCCAGGGTTTTCGAGGTTCTCGGGCGCCGTGGGGTCGTCGAGGTTGTTGAAATCGAAGCCTACACCCTCGTCCTCAATCTCAAACTTCAACTGGCTCTGGTTGGCGTACAGCGACAAATACACGTTTTTGTCCTTATCGAACTTGTTACCGTGGCGGATAGCGTTGTTCACAGCTTCCGTGACAGCCACCATGATGTTCCCGTAGATGTCGTCCTCGATGTGGAACGTGTCCTTGGAATTGTCGATGAAGCTTTCCACAACGCGGATGTTTTCCACGAGCGACGGAATCTGAATTTTAACCTGCTTCATAGGGAGCGGCGAAGGGATAGAAAAAGCAGCGCGGCAGTAAAGAGGGGCAAAAGTAGCTTAATACGTGCAAAATTCAGGCAAGGCCGGGGCGTAGCTGGCAGCTACTATAGTAAAACCCTACCTGAATAACGTCGGTGCGATTTGCTACCTACGCCCTGCCAGCGTCAAGGTTACGCGAGAACTACTTATTTTTTTGAAAGTATTCGCTGATTTTTTGCTGATAGTAGGGCGTAAATGTGGGTTGCGCCTTCCGTAACAGGTCGGTTTGCTGGTCTTTGGCAGCCGGTTTATATTTATCAAAAGCCGGCGGAAAAACCGGCGCGTGGTACTGGGCAGTCTGGGCTTCGCGCTTGGTGTCCTGGTCGCGCTCGCGGGCCGATTTCTCAGCTTCCAGCATTCGAGTGAGGATTTGCTGCTGGCGCTGAATGGTCTGCTCGGTGAGGCGCTTGTTTACGAGGTCCGTCTCCGTCTGTTCCATTAATTTTTTCATTTCGCCAGCGTTGCCGCTACCGCCCTCGCCGTTTTTGCCATCTTTCCCACCCTCTTTGCCGTCTTTCCCGTCTTTGCTATTGGGGCTGCCGGGCTTGCCATCTTTGCCGGGCTGGCCTCGGTCGAGTTGCTGCATGGCCTGGCGCAACATCTGCTGCTGGCCAGCCAGCTTGGCCAACTCTTGCGAGAGCGCGCGGCCGCTTTTGCCACTCTGCGAAAGCTGCTGAATCTGCTGGTTGAGCTGCTGCTGCATCTTGCTGAGGCTGCCGGGGCCGGGCGAGCCGCCCTTGCCTTTCTTCTTGCCGGGCTTGCCTTGGCCGCTCATGGGCGGGCCGCCGGCTTTCATTTGCTGCATCTCGCTCTGCATCTGTTGCAGCGCGTCGGATAGCATCAGGGCCAAGTTGTTCATGCTGGTCATGGCCTGCTGCTGGGTGGTGGTGGCGCGGGGCACGTCGCGCTGCCTGATGTGGTTCATCGACTCCTCCATGCGGCCATTCATCTCGCCCACTTCGCGGGTCACGAAGGTTTGGATACGCGGCTCTTTCTTGGCTAGCGCATACAGCGAATCCTGGATAATCTGCGAGTCGTCGCGCAGCTTGCGCTGGGTCTGGCCGAGCTGCACAAAGCGCGGGTCGGTTTGGTCCACTACCCGGAAATCTTTCATCAGTTTCTCCTGGTCGAAGCTGAGCGTGACCAGGTTATCCAGAATATCGCGCAGGCCGTCGATGTTCTTCTGCGCCTGCTCTTCGGCATCGCTGTCCATCTGGTCGCGCATTTTCTTGGCCATTTTCTGCATGCGCTTGGCGGCCGATTTCTGGCTTTGGCTAGCCTTCTTATTCTGGTTTTTGGACAGCTGCTGCTCGCCGTCCTGCATGTCCTGGTCGGTCTGCTGCTGGTCGGGCTTTTGCTCGTCCATGTCGTTCTGGTCGCCCATTTCCTTGTCCTGCTGCTTGAGGTCGGCAAGGTCTTTTTTCAAGTCTTCGAAGTCCTGGCGCTTGTTGGCTTGCTCCTGGGCCAGTTTTTGGTTTTCGGCCTTTTGCTGCTCGTTGCTGAGCTTGTTTTCGGGGTCGTTTTTGTCGTTTTTGGCAGTTTCTTCGGCCAGCTTTTCTTCTTCCTTAGCCAGCTGGTCGAGGCGGTCGGCGGTTTGCTCAGCCTTCTGCTCAAACTGCATCTGCTTGAACATTTCGAGGGCGCGGTCCAGCTCTTTCTGCAAGGTATTTTCCTTGTTTTCGAGCTGGGCCAAGAGCTTTTGCATCTCGGCATCGGGCTGCTTTTGCTGCTCCAGTAGCTTTTGCAGCTTGTCGTAGAGCTTCTTGGTTTCGGGGTCGAGCAGGTCATTCATGAGCTTTTTCAGCTCTTCGGCCTTCTTGGCTAGCTCCTCGCTTTTGGGACTGAGCTGGTTTTGCTGCTGCTGCAATTGCTCAAATTTTTGCTGCATCGACTGCACCTGCTGGTCGAGCTGGGCTTTCTGGTCGAGCATGCTTTCGAGCTGCTTGCGGTCCTGGAAGCTCATCTCGCGCTTGGTTTTGAGCTTGTTTTGGCTTTGAGCCAGCTCGCGCTCCAACTGCTTGCTCTGCTTGGCCGCCGAACTGAGTTGGCTGGCAACCGAGTTGGCCTGCGAGCTAAGCTGCTTGTCCAGCTCGCGTCGACTGGGCAGGCGGAACTCCAACGGCCGTGAACGCGTGCTCTTCGGCCCGTGGATGCCATCATTATCCACCGCCTCCACGAAGTAGGCGAGCCGGTCGCCGGGTTGCAGGTTCAGTGGCGTGAGGTTCCAGGTATACGAGTAAGTGCCGCCCACGCCATTGGGCAAACTCAAGGCCCTGTTCACATAGGCGCCAGCTTTATTGCCGCCGCGCTGCACCTGGTAGTGCAGGCGTAGAGCCGTCAGCCCATAATCATCCTGCGCAGTGCCGCCGAGCGCCAGAAACCGCAGTGAAGTCGTGTCCGAAAATGCCTCCACCGTGAGCGTGGGCGGCGCGTCGGGCACGACGGTAAGTTGGTAGCCAATGGGGTCGCGGTTGAGGCTGGCCGCGTTTTGCAGGCGCACCTGGTAGGGCTGCGAGCGCATAGCGCGGCGCTCCACCGCGAAATTTTCACCATCGCGGGTGCCGGGTACGGTTTCGGCCGGCTGGTCAAATATTAGACTCAGCGCATCCGTAGCGGCCGTACTGAACTGCCAGCGCAACTGGCTGCCTTCGGGCACCGTCAGGTTGCCGCCGTTGCGGATGGTTTCGGCCGGGCGGCCGGTGTAGGTTGGGTACGTCACCTGCACCGTGAAGTCGCGCAAATCGGGGCGCTCTACCACCGTCAGATGGTATTCGGGCGACACGAAGCCCGCCCCGCTCAGCTGAAACGTGACATCCTGCGTGGGCTGCTCGAAGGTGTAGCGAAACTCGTCGGTGTGGCCATTTACCTTAGTCAAAGGCCGCTCGGCCCCGTCAGTAAACAGACTCACGCTAGCGGGCAGCACCTTGCCGGCCACTGCTACATCAAGGGTGAAATTCTCGCCTTTGAAGACCCGCAGCTCCTTGTTTTTCAACACAAAGTCAAACGGTGCGGGCCGCGAATACTGCCGCTGAAAGTGCCAGATATGGCTGGTGCTCTGCGTAATAAATGTGGGGAAAAACGCCAGCGCCAGCAGCAGAATGGCCAGCGGCGGCAGCACGTACTTCCACAGCGGGCGGCTTTGCTGCGGAATATCGATGCCCTGGGCAAACGACACGCCTTGCAGCTGCGCGGCGCGCTGCTCTAGGCTGGCCAGTAGTAGTTCGTTGTCGCGGGCCTGGCCTTGCAGCTGGAGGGCGTTCAGCAGGCGGTCCTGTACCTGCGGGAATAGCTCGCCGACTTGGCGGGCGGCCTGCTCGTCGCTCAGCAGGCGGCGCAGATTGGCGAGGGCGGCCACGGGCTGCCACAGCCAGCGCCCTACCGCATACACGGCCAGTGCTAAGAAGCTGAACAGCAAGCCCGCCCGCACCACCGTGGGCAGGTACAGGAAGTACTCCAGCGCATTAAACACCACAAACAAGCTTAGCAGCAACGCCGCTGCCACTAGGCTGCCGCGCACCAGCAGGCTCAGGTAAAACTTGCGTTTATAAGCTTCCAGCTCGGCCCGGACCTGGGCTAGCGCTGGGAAATTGTGGATTGAAGTCCCCGCCATCGGGGGTGCCGCTACCATCGTCATAAGCAAAGAAAAGGCGGGCGCAACTCAGCGCGGCCCGCGCCGCAACAAGTTACACCCGCCAAGCTAACGGTGCGCGGCGGCCGGCTAGTTCACGCGGCGGGTACTTGCCGGCTTGGCCCTAACTAGGGCCAGGTAGTTATTAGAAATACTTCGGTTACCTCCACATCGTGGGTGTAGTCGGCCGCTCGCTTTCCGTGCAACGTGCGCACCCCCATAACCATATGTGAATCAAGGCTATTTATTTCTACTCGGTTCGAAACTTTGCCGTTCAGGTAGTAGCGTACATCGGCCGGCTGGTAGGCATTTTCTGCCCGTATCGTAGCTGTTGAAGGCGACTGATGCGCTTTCAACGCTTGCTCAACTTGCTGACTGAAGGCGGCTACTTCGGCATTTTTCTCATTCCGCTTGGTGGTAATAGCGATAAGGCCCCGGCCAACGGCGTTGACATTCAGGGCGCGGGCCGCCGCACCTTTCACCACATACAGGGTGGCAATATCATTTGGATTCAGCGAAGCGAGAACCGCCGAATCGGCCGGCTGGGTATCCACGAAATACAAAGGCGTGGGAATGGGCGGCCAGCTTCCCGTTTTGGTTGTGGGCGATGTCGGGGCAATTTGGGCCAAGGCCGGGCCGCACCACAATATCAGCAGCCCGAAAGCCACCGCCCCAAACCACTGTAAACGAAGCAACATAAACATAAAGTCAAGAGGTTGTAGCCCGCTGAAAAGAAGTGTCTTAGCTGCTCGGGTTGGGCTGGAGCCGAGCAACTTTTCAGTGCAAATAAAAGCGGGTGCAACTTAGCACGGCTTGCGCCGCCATAAGTTGCACCCGCCAAGCTGGTGGCGCTGGGCAGCCGGCTAGTTTATACGCTGGCGGGCACGCTGCGAGGTGTCGGTTGCCGAG
>CAXUKA010000028.1:0-31604 GCA_964251335.1 uncultured Hymenobacter sp. | reverse complement strand
GACTGGAAGTGTTCAGTGGTGACCTAGGCAAGCAGTTCAACGTCGGTGGGCTGAATGCCAACGCGGCTATTCGGTATAATAATTACAACGGTTTCGGCTATGACCGAGGCTTTGGTATCACACTGGGTAAAGGCATAGTCAGCCTCGGAATAAATGAAAGCGACGGTCGGCAGACGTTTTCGGCCCGATTCAACCCGGTCGCAATTCTGTCGACACTCAAACCGGAAGACCACAGTGACTATACCAAGTCAGCTAACAGTACTACTGAAGGAGCACAAACGCAGCAAGTAACCAAAAAGGCATCATCACCGAGCTACTTGCAAAACAGTGCTATGCGGGCACTCAATGCGTTTGCCACGCTATCCGTAGCAGGCGGGAATCACGGGATGCTGAACTACAACGAAGGCAGCCAGCCCTCCACAGTAAGTCAGTACTCCGGTAACTCCTATAATCTGTACGTAGGGGCCAGTGTCAATCCCGGCCCGATTCCCGTGGGAATCACTGCTAACGTTTCAGGCTCCTATAGCTATCAGGATGCGCTGGAAACGGATAGATTACCTGCCTATGGTTATCTATATTCGGCAGCCGCTACCGACAAGAAAAATAATACACCCGGAGTCAACAGCTCGAATAATCTGCTGACTGACTACTACACAGAAAAGGACTCGCCCTTTAGCCGTCGAGATGTATTTATCGGGGTGCCGTTTGCCAACGCAGACAGCTATAACGTAAGTGGCGAGGGAATCGGCGGCAGTTTTCAACTGCATCATGACAAAGTGGGTGAATTCAGCCCTAACGCCCGGCAAAGTACCACGAACATATATAACCTGGGAGTAGACATCAGTATCGGTTGGACATTGGGGGCGGGTGCGAACAGTAGTGCGGGCAAGCAAACACTGGAAGAAAGCTCCTGGAGCGAACGGGATGGCGACCGCTTGCTTGACTTTTCCACCCCGCAGAGCGGCTCATCTTATTTCCGATTTACCAACGATTTAGGAGGCACTGCAGGAAGTGACCTGACCAACGATGCCCCAATTGCAGCCAGTCTGAATTCCCGCTACAACCTAGTTAAGAATAGCCTGCGAATGTCGTCGGGTAACGACGGGCAATCGGTGGTACGGGGTGGTCAGGGCTCCCACATTGGTCAGCACACCGTGGAAGAAACCAACCGGACCGCTATGTACCGGTACTGCAAACGGGCGGACATCAATGCCCTGCGCGAACAACCGGAGTCCGGTCGGCAGGGAACGCCAGCCGTTCAGAGCAAGGCCATTGCCGAGTTTCGCGTTACGAACGAGTCGGGCCAGCAGTATACCTACGGGCTGCCGGTATACTCCCGTAAGGAAACTACAATGCAGTACGGGGTGCAGGGTACTGCTGCCTCGAAAATCCGCGACAATTACCTGGTGTATTCCAATCAGAATGCTGTGCAGGTAGGACAGACCCGCAATGGGTCTTATGCCACTAGTTACTTGCTCACCGATATCACCACGCCCGATTACGTCGACCGCAACATGAACGGGCCTGACGTTAATGACTTCGGCAACTACACGACGTTCAGCTACGTGAAGAAGTACGGTGGTAAGGGGGCCGACAACCAGAATTCCTGGTTCCGCTGGCGGTTGCCCTATACGGGCCAACAGTACGAGATAAACTCGCTGTCTGATTCCAACGACGACATGGGGGCAGTTTCGGCCGGGGAAAAGGAAATCTGCTACTTGCAGGCCATCCACACCAAAACACACACCGCCATTTTTACCATGTCGGCCCTGCCCCGGCAGGATGGGTACGATGCCCACCCGAATGAACTGCTGGCGCGTAACGATTCGGTGTATGGCAGTGCCAAGCTGTATAAGCTGGACCGTATCGATTTGTATGCAAACTCGGACGTTGAGCAAAAGCCGGCCACTGCTGCCAACGGGGAGGAGCGAATGGTATGGATGCCTAAAGGGGGGAGCAACACGCAGCCGGTACCTATCAAATCGATTATCCTGAACTATGATTACAGCCTCTGCCGGATGACACCGAATTCGGCAGCCACGGCGGGGGGAGCCCCCGGTACCGGGGGTAAGCTGACGCTGCTCAGCGTAACGACAGCATACAATGGTGTCGTTACGGCCAAGCCCTACCAGTTCAAGTATACTTATCCTGACTATAACGGTAAAGACGCCTATCCGGACGAGTACGTGAATTTTGCGACAGGCTACCTCTTCGGTGAGGACAAGCAGAATCCGTTTTACCGGCAGTTCTGTTTGGACGCCTGGGGTGATTACCAGGCTAACAACGTCGGTCGTATCCGCCATCGTAATCTGCAGTATTGGCCTGACCAGCGGGGACTGCCGGCCGATTGCGACCCGGCCGCGTGGCAACTCAAGCGTATCATCCTGCCATCTGGTGGGGAAATACATGTGCAGTATGAGCCCGACGACTATTCCTACGTGCAGGACCAGACCGTCCATGCCCTGGCATCTTTACTTCCCACTCCAAGCAGCATTCCGACTTCGGAGCAGGACCGTACGTTTATTGTAGACCCGACCAGCGTGGGAGTAGGCTTACAGACTAACTCGTCGCAAGCGCAGATAGATGCCTGCGTAAAGCTTATCAGGGACCGGTATGTAGGTACCGGGAAGAAGATTTTCTTCAAATTCCTTTACAAGCTGGTTTCCTCCGCGCGAACTGCGCCTACCAGCGTTACGGACTGCAATACCGACTACATCTCCGGCTACGTTACGTTGCAGTCAGCAGAAACGTACCTTGTCAATGGCAGCCTTAAAATCAAGCTGGTGCTCGCGCAGAGTGACTGGTCATTACCTAAACAGGTTTGCCAGGATTTCGTGCAGACCCAGCGGTTGGGTAAACTCCAGCGGGATGGTAACTGTAATCCGGCCGAGGTCGGCATCGATGCCCGCGAGCAGGACGCGCTCAAACTGTTCTACCAGTTTACCGCCTGGATAAGCCGGGTGCCGGTTTTGCTCGGCGGGGGAGCCAACGGGGATTTGTGCGCGGCTTTAAACCCGGAACTTTCTTATTTCAAGATTCCCCTGCCCACCAGCAAGCGGGGAGGAGGACTCCGGGTCAAGCGCCTGCTTACTTACGATAAAGGGCAGGGCCTAGACGATACGCCTGTCCTTTACGGCAGCGAGTACGAGTACCAAGCCTTCGATGCCCTTACCAACTCGTGGCGTAGCAGTGGAGTGGCCACTACCGAACCCGCTACCATGCGGGACGAGAACGCACTGGTTGCCTATATTCCCCGGTTGCAGCAGGGAAATCTGCAAAAGATTATTGCCGGTCCGGACCGCAAACAGTCCGAAGGCCCCTTGGGCGAGAGTATTCTGCCGGCCGCTTCCGTCGGCTACTCCCGCGTCACGGTCAAGAATATTTACTCGGGGACAACCAATCCCGGGTACAGCGTCTCAGAATTCTATACCTGTAAAGATGCGCCTATGCAGTGCTACATGGGCGCGCTTACCAAGCGCGATGATGTCAGTACGCTTTTTACCGGTTTTTTCAACTCCTCTACGAATAACAGCTGGGCCACCCAAGGCTTTTCCTTTGTGCTGAACAACATGCACGGGCAGCCTAAACGGGAGGCAACCTATGCCGGTAGCTACGGGGATATCAACGTACAAAACAAGTCTGCCCTCGTGAGCGAGCAGATTTACCAGTACGAAGGATTTCAGAACGGCACGTTCAATCCCGGGGAGGGAGAACAACTGGTCGTACAGGGCGAGCCCGAAGATGGGGGCGTAACCTACCCGCTCCGGAAATACCCGGGCAAAGAAGTGGAGCTGACAATGGCCCAGCACGCTATCCGGGACAGAAACAACGATACCAGCGTGGAATGGGATGGGCAGTTTACCCCGATAGCCTTCCTGGGAATATTCTGGCCCACGGCCAGCTTATCCATCACTAAAAGCTCGGCCGACTTCTACTCCCACGCTACGTCCAAAATCATTCGTTACCCGGCCATCGTCCGGCAAGTCGTCTCCATGCACGACGGCATGCGTGATACGACCGAGAACCGGGCGTTCGACCGGTATACCGGCAGCCCGGTCGCAGTGCGTACCTCGGATGGGGTCCGGGGGGCCTACCTGAAGCAGAATGTTATGGCTACGTGGGTTTATCCCCAGACGCAGGGCAAAGCCTTTAACGAAGGATTGGTATTGAGCAGTGCCAGCAGCCTGGCAAGCGTGGCCCCGGATGCGACGGGCGCACTGTATTTGAATGCTACTACGCCCGACTGTTCTCTGCTCGCCAGCATCCGTAAAGGAGATGTCCTTGACCTCAGTAATACTCCCTCTAATACAACCAGCGTAACTTCCCAGAGCGCCGTTTATTTCGCCGATGCCCCGGATATCGCCCGTAAGCGCATCCGTCTTTACCCCTACTTCTCAGCGACGACCGGTACCCCGGTTTCCGGCAGCATCAACAGGGTCAGCATCCTGTTCAGCGGCAATAGCAATGAACTGCAGATGCAGGTAGGGTCGACGACCTATCACGGTTCCCAGCGCAAGAAGGTAGCTTTTACGGCCGTGGACGCGTTGGCCGAAGTCCCGGTGCGTAATATGCCGAACACCACCCAGTCAACCGACCCCTTTGCCAGCGCGCTGGAACAAGCTGTTCGGGGCCTCGCCTCGCTGACCAGTGGCCAGAACTCCGCGCAGATTTCGTTTAACCTGGCAGGGGGGGCGCAGTTCACCGACATCAACGTATCAGGATTTTCTGGTCGGGTAGGGGGAGCGTGCCAGGCCTCGATGAGCCGGGCAACGGTAAAAGACCTGATGTTTATCGGCTACTACGATGCTCCTACCGGCTCAGTGCGGGTGCAATTGGTTTCATTCAAGATGAAATGCCCCGGGGCGGGCGGTACGGGCTTTATTACCATCAATTAAGAGTAGCTCCAGCTTGTCCGCCTAAGGTGATGACAGCAGCTGGTGATTACTGAGCTGGAAACAAATGAAAAGATTTTTCATGTCCGCTAAGCTGCTAGTGACCTTTCTGTTTGTCAGCTGCTCGGCAGCTGCAGCAGGTGGGTGGCCAACCGGTTCTGTCGACCATATCCCGGGAGAACACTTATCTGCTTTTCATGGGCATAGGTGGTCAAACGAGCCGAACGGGAAACCCGAATCGTTGCCACCTCATAGCTATTTTACCAGCACTGTCGGAGCAGCGGCCGGAGGTATTATTTCGGTAGCTAACTTATCATCAAGCTATCCCCCGGCATTAGAGCCGGACGTAGCAAATGTTAGTGTATGTGGCTATGACAGCGTGTCGCTACGGGCGACCTATAACAATGGTGCTTCCCTGCCAATGGGGGCCTACTTTCAGTGGTATTCGTTTTCCGGGGGCAGCTACACCGCAGTACCTTATACGACTACTTCGTATACTAAATCCACTTTGTTTATCCCGGCCCCGACCACTGGCGGGAGCCTACCACCACCAGTCACCTACTACGTCTCCGTCATTTACGAATCGGCCTCCGGCGCCCTCGTCGAAGGACAAAAGCACGCCGTTACGGCCACGTATTCGCCTCTGCCGGTACTAACCGTGACTGCCGAAAAGCTTTGCAAAGGCACAACGGCAACCGTTACGCTGAGCGTCGACAATGCGAACGCCAGCACGACTGACTACTACTGGTACGACACCAATACGCAGGCCGCGTCTCCTTATCCCGCTGGTCCGACATTCAGCCCGACAGTGTCGGGAGAACGCTTTTACTTTGTGCAGGCAGTCCCGAAGAGTGGTACTGTCGGCTGTTCCTCGGAGCGTACCAAAGTAGCAGTCGAATACCACCAGCCCGTGCTGCCCGGCCTCGGGATAGTGCCGGTAGCCGTGGTCGTGGGCAACCCATTGACCATTAGTCTGGCTACTACCCAGGGGTATACCTACGAGTGGGATTGGGGAGCGGCTGCCACCGCGACCACCACGGTCACGGGAAACGGGGCCGTTCAACCAGTCAGCCATATTTACCCGGTGGCTAACGGTTATGATGTGCGGCTCACTATCAAAGACAACAGTGGCCCCATCCAATGCTTCTATACGCAATACTATCACGTAGAAGCTGGCGATGACCTGTGCAACGCAAGTCTGCCCGCCGCCAATCTATCCACGGTCAAAGTGCGCCGGAGTAATCGGAACGGCAGCTTTCTGTTCATTCCGACTACTACCTGTCCGGCCCCGAACTCTGCTTTTGCCTGCCTTACCGGGCAAGCCGACCCGGGAAGTACAACCAACCTGGCCGTGGCCGCCTCGGCAATCTCCCTAACGGATTTATCTCCGCTCGCCGACCCGGCCTACGCCTTGTCGCAAACTGACCTGACGGCCAATCCCTTCCTAGCCGGAGCAGGCCGACTCCGGCCCGAAGCTACCTATACCTATGCCACCTCCGTTATCAACGATGCCTACAGCACCGAACGGGGCCACTTCCAGGTAGTACCCTATAACTGGCAGGTAAGTTCGGCCTACCACCTGCCCGCCTGGCGGCGGGCCGGGCAGGCTACGCGCTACTCACCCGACGGCCAGGCCCTGGAAGAGCAGGACATCCTGCATATATACAGTGCGGTCAAACTCGGCTACCAGGGGCATAGTCTACCTTATCTGACCGCGAAAAACGCGCAGTATCAGCAGGTGCTGTTCGAAGGATTCGAGCGGCCCAATCCGTTGCAGGGCGAAGATGCTTTCACCGTTCGGTCGGATGAAGCCCGGGGTGACACTACCCGGGCGCACTCGGGAAACCAGTGCCTGCTACTACTGAATGCGTTTGGTGAAGGGTACCGGGACCGGCGTCTGAGCCTGCCGACCTTTACCAGCCTGACCGGCGACGTACAGCTGCGGCTCTGGCTACGCTTGAGTGAAGCCGGGAAGGACGACCAGGCGCTGGACAAGTCGAAGCTGGACCAGAGTCTGTCGACCACTCCCAGACTCAAGGTGCAGTGGACCGGCACCATGACCACCGGAATGAAGCTGATAGCTCAAACCGGCGAATGGATGCTTTGGGAAGCCAGCGCAAACTTGGGGATGCCCGATAAGGGAGCAATCACGGTGGCTCCTATGTTCGTCTTTTCGGATACGTCACCACAGTGGCAGGTACGAATAGACGATGTCCGGCTCCAGCCACTGGCCGCGCAGATGAGTTGCTACGTGTACGATTGGAAGACGCTCAAGCTGCTGACCAGCTTCGACGACCAGCACTTCGGCCTTTACTACCAATATAATGCCGAAGGCAAGCTCGTGCGCAAGCAGGTCGAAACCGAGCGGGGCCTGATGACCATCCAGGAAACGCAGTACAACCTGCCCCGCCCCTAATCGCTACCCCCAATGTTACTCTTTTCCTTTTCACTGGTAGCGGGACTGTGGATAAATCCGGCACGTTCCACGACGCCCCCCCCTGCAGTTGTGGATTGCCAGCAGCGCATCAATCACGCCTATAACCTGCTCGATCAGTTTCAGCAGCAGCGTGCCCAGCAGCAGGAAATAGCAGAACTGCATTTTTCCTCGGGCACGACCTATCGCCGTCCGGGTCAGAAGAAACTCACGACAACCACAGCCCGCTTTACGCTTCTGAGCAAAGCCGGTCACGCTTACCTGTCCAATGGGGAGGTCGACCTCTACCAGGATGGGGAGGTGCAGGTCAGCATCATCCGCAGCCAGCGGACTATCCTGATTACGTCTGCCCAGGCCCAGATGCCGAATGCTTTCAGCCGGCTGCTGCAGATGCGGGAACAGCTTCGGGACCAGGCGACCGTTACCCGGTGCACCCTGCAAGCGAGTAAGGGGCATACGCCGGCTCAGCGCTCCATCGAAGTGCGGCCGCGTCCGGGCAGTGCCATGGCCAGCAAAGTAGCTTCGGTTACTTACTGGCTGGACCCGCGCACGGATGCCCTGCGACGCATGATTATGTATTACCCTCCCGGCGTGGGACTGCAAAGTGCCTCGCTGGAAGTAGAAGCCCTGCGCGTGAAGAAACAGGATGCCTCCCTAGACCTGCCCGCGCTGCGCCAGGTATTCGGCCCGGACAATCGATTGCTGCCCACCTACCGCTCCTTTACCGTGCAGGACCAGCGCCGCAGTTAACACTGCTCTTCCACAAGTTAAAGAGTCCTGTCTTTTCATTACCCCGCCACCCTGAGCTGCTACCCGAAGTAGCTCTTCCCTTTTGCCACTGCCTTTTTTCTTGCTTATGGCCCGTTTATCTACTCTTTTCCAGTGGGTGCTTTGGAGTGCCGGCCTGCTGCTGGCCCTGCGGCCGGCAAGCAGCCAGGCCCAAACGGTGCTGACAGCTGGTGACGTTATCATTACCGGGGTCAACTCAACCGACCCGGATGTGTTTTCCTTCGTGCCCCTGGTGGACCTGGCAGCGGGCACCCAGGTGCTGTTTACGGACAACGGCTGGTACCAGAACGGCGGCTTCCGTAACACCGAAGGGGTAGCCACTTTCACGGCCCCAGCCGGGGGGGTGCCACGCGGTAAGCTGATTACCTACAGCAGCAATGCGGCAGACCGGAATATCAACTTCTCGGCGACCAGCCAATTCCTGCTGGCGAACGACGGGGAGCAGATTCTCGTGTACCAGGGTACGGCGGCGAACCCTACGTTTATTTATGGGCTGAGCTTGCGCAAGGGCTGGAGCAATGCCACCTCGGCCAATACCTCGGCCCTCCCCCCGGACCTCAAGACAGATGTCACGGCAATATCGCTGCCCTGGTCGAACGCGTACCAGAATCAATACAAGCAACGAACGGGAGGTGTCAACAACCTGCGCGACTGGTTTACCAACAACAGTAACTGGACCGGGGCCAATACCTTGTCCGGCAGCCTGGTTGATTGGTACAGACAATCCCCCTATAATACCGACCTGACGATCACCTCCCAGGTAGCTCCCGTCCTTACCTCGGTACCATTTGCCGCCGGGCAGGGTTTAAGCCGCGTGCGCACGCTGACGTATACCAATGCGAGTCTTTCCAATCCACTTACCGGTGAAATACCACTGGACGGCCTGTGTGACCAGCCTAGTGGGGTGCGGCGCGTATTGCTGCGCATTAAGTTCAGCGCCAATTCCCTGGTAGACCCCGGCAATGGTCAGCCTCCGGTAGAGTTGCACAACATGGGGGATGCAGACTTCGACGGCGACCTGCATCTGCAGTTGTCTACCGACTATTCGCAGCTTGGCAACGTCGACCTAGTCATCAACAAACCGCAGCCGGAGCAGACTTACGTCATGGATTTGACGCAGTATTTTACCAAGGTCCTGCTCCAAAACTTTGCCACCCGCCTGCGGACCGACGTGGTCGCCTACGGTTTCAACCCTCCCGAACTCGCTAACAACGCCCGGCTAACGGTAACACTGGAGGAATCTTACTACCGCGGACCGGCCCAGGCGACACTGCCGCAGGCCCAGACTATCGTGCCCGGTCGCCTGGAGCAGGAATTGAAATGGACACCGCTGTGCTTTACGGAAACGTACCAGCTGCAACTGCTCAAGTTGACGGAGGAAGAAGTGACGGGTTCTGCGGCCACGGCAATGCAGACCCTGCTGAGTTCGCCCCTGACCTGGCGGCAGCGGGCCACCACCCTTGACTTCCAGACCACCGGCAACAGCTGGAAAACGACCTTCGGGGAGGGGTACGGTACGTACTATTACCGGGTACGGGCGCTCTCCAACGTCACCGATGTCATTACCAATCCCGAGAACTGGGGAGACTGGTCGACGCCTGCCTTGTTCAGACTGCCGAGCGGAACAGGGGCCGCGCTCAACCTGGCCAACCTGAACTGGATATATAGCCGCACCTTCACGGAAGGCGGCCGGGTATCGGAAAAAATTACTTATGCCAACGGGTTGCTACAGCCCCGGCAGACGCTGACGCGGCTGGCCAGTACCCAGCAAGTAATCGGCCTACAGACCGTTCAGGATTACGTCGGCCGGGATGCATTGCAGTCCCTGCCCATTCCCATCGTGGGCGGCGACCACTACCTGACCTACAAGCCTAATCTGCTACGCCGGCTGGGCACTCCCGCCGGGGCGGTGCTGCCGTACCGGGCCGCCGACTTCGACCAGGATTCCACGTCAGCCAAGCCATACTCGACTGTCAAGGCTCCTGCCGCCGCCGGCGAGCAGGGCTACTATGACAGCTCGGCACCGGTGTACAATACGGCTACCCCCACCAGCACCACACCCGCGCTCAACGCCGGGGTCGCCGATGCCGAGGGCCAGCCGTTTGCCCGTACGCTATTTACCAACGATGGGACCAACCGGGTCCGGGAGCAGGGCTCGGCCGGTCTGACGCTGGGCCTGGGCCAGGGGCATACGGTGCGCACCTACTACGCGGCCGTAGCCCAGGACGAGCTGGACAAGCTGATGGGCAGGGAGGCTCCCGCAGCCGCCAAGACTTTCAAAACGCTGACCTTCGACCCCAATAGCACGACCAGCGTAACGTACCAGACGCTGGACGGCAAGACCATCGCCACGGCCCTGGCGGGGCAGGGAGGCCCCAATCTGGATGCCCTGCCGGCCACGCCAGCCGCGACTGACCCCCGTGACAAAATACACGTCACGATGACCGAGAAGGTAGACTACAACGGTATCGGCACTGTGGGCCGGCAACTGCTGGTAATGACGGAGTCGGGAGTAAAGGTCGACTTAAAGTACAAGCTGACCCCGGGCACGTTGACCGATGGCTGCGCGCCGTGCAGCACCTGCGACTACCTGGTAACCATCAAGTGCTTCCGCTTGGAGAACGGGGCGCAGCTGACGCCGGTATACTCCACCTCCAAAGAGTTGAAAGGCTCTTGTTTGGCCACCGACACGACCTCGCTTACCGGTCTGTTTACGACCGGGCCGGCGGGTACCTACGTGGTTGAGAAGAAAGTGACTGCCTATAATTCGGCGGCCAATTCGCCCACGACTTACCTGGACGATAAAGTCACGGCCCTCCAGCAGACGTACGATGCCTACCCGACGCAGATGCCCTGGCGGGGCACGGCCGGTACGAAGGGATTGTTGGACTACCTGACGAGCACGCCACAGGTGCCACAGGACATTGCGGGCTTCTACGCGTTCTTGCGCAACGGCAACTACCCGCTGCACCGGGCGGCCGACAGCCTAATGTATTATAAAGTGCCTTTCGGCTGCTCCCCGGCCGATAGTATCGCTATTCCGCTGCTGCCGCTCTGCGGCAGCGGGAATGCCAGCGCCTGTGGCACGAGCGGCCCTTCGTTCGAAAAAATCTTCACGACCCGCTGGGCATCGAACGTAAACTATACGCTGGCAAAGGCCATGCCCAGCTTCCCTTACAGCGCGCCGGGCGATTTCGACCGCATGATTACGGCCATGCTGCAGGACAGTTCGCCCTTTGGCTACAGTGGCAAGTGCGCCGAGCTGCAGGCCTGCTGGACGGCCCAGGTGGAATCCTATGAAGACATAGTAGCCGCCAGTGCCCCTGCCGTGGGCGGCCCGCCAGCAGATTTGGCCCAGTCTTTTCTGGCCTGCGCCCAGGAACTACTCACGCCGCCCTGCACCTCCCAACCCTGCACGCTGGTCCCCGTGCCCGGGGTAGAGAAAGTAGTAACGAACCCGCCATCGCCATCCTACAGTGATTTTTACAAGACGGCTTACTATACGCCCACCTCGTCGCAGAATAGCGTTTGCATGACTTGCCTGAGTGCCATCCTGGGGCCTTCCCTGGGCTACGCCCTGACTACCGACGCGCAGGCGATAAGCCAGCTTAGTAGCTTGACTGCGGAGCAGGCAACCAACTACGCCCGCTGCCTGCGTAGCGGGCAAAGTGGTGGTCAAAACTTGACTATTTCGACCAATAATACCGTTACCAGTCAGCAAGCGGCAGTCCAGATTACGGCGCAGGTGATGGGCAGCTGCGAAAACCGGCGCGAGGAGTTCCGGCGGGCGGTGCTCGACCGGGCAGCTGCCCGGAACTACACCACCATCACCAGCAGCCAGGTTGACAAGCTGGCGAACGAGCTGGTGCTGAAGTGCCAGAACGACGCGCAAATCAGCTCGGCGGATTTCGAGCCCGTGCCGAGTGCGCCCGCCAACCTGAACCCCGCGCCGATGCAGCTTACGGCCTTGGCCACGACCCGGCTCAAGCGGATTCACCTGGGCCGGGCCCTGGTGGAGGTGCTGGCTTTCGTGGAGAACGGGGAAGATTCGCGGGAGCAGTGCGCGCCCGGGACCGACAGCCCGCTCACGTCCGAGCCTTTCATAGACTATGGCGGCTACTACTACAACCAGCGGCCGACCCGGGCGGCGATTCAGCTTATCAGCTACGTTAACAGCCTGCTGCGGGCCGTCAACTTGGCCAACGCCCAGAAGCCGCTGGGGCAGCGCTCGACCACCCTGGGCTGCCCCGCCTCCGGCGAGGGAGTTGGGGAGCCGTCCCTCAATGCGTTTACATACACTGGGAGAGTGAGCGCCCTGCCGGAAAACCTGGCGGCCGGAACGGTGTATCCAGGCTTTACGCCGGAAGCAGCGCGGCAGAACTACTGGGCCGTCGTCCAGCTGCAGGACCCCCTGGGCACGGTAAAGCCCCACGTTACGTTTACGGTGCAGCTGCCGGCCATTGTGAATGGAACGCCCGCTCCCGCTACCCTGGGGCTCTGCCTGCCCAGCGGTGACGAGCCGGTCGGGGTGCCGAAGCTACCCACGGCCACGGCCTACGCCACAACGCAATTCGAGTTGGCACCCGTATCGGGGCAGACGCTTACCAGCCTGGACATCGTCAGTCTTTCAACGCCCTACTGCCGGGCGGCAGTGGTCGATACGACCAAGCAGGTAAACCCGGCGGCCGGCGTGTACGTGCTGGTAACCCGTAAGGACGGTACAGTAATCGAGGCCCAGCTACTTGCGCCGGGTATCACCCAATCGGGCATCGTCGAGCCGGGGTACAACGTACTGGCTTGGCGTACCAATGTAAGCCCCAAACAGGTGGCTACCAATTATTTCGGCTCCAGCGCTTACCATGCCTGCCTGGACTGGGCCGAGCCGCTGCCAGTGACCGTGCCGGCCGGTATTCCGGTGGATACGGTGATGAGTTGCGAGATGCTGCAGGTACGGCAGCTGCTGTCCGCCATCCAGTCGCAGCAGCAGCAGCTCAAGGCCGACCATTTGGCCGGCTACCGCACGCGCTACGCCCAGGCCTGCGCCGCGCCCGAAAGCCTCAACGACAAGCTGGTGCTGGGCTATCAGCTCGGCTACCACCACTACACGCTCTACTATTACGACCGGGCCGGGCAGCTAATGAAGACCGTGCCCCCGGCCGGGGTGCGGCCCCTCGACCTGACTAATCTTCAGCACCCGGCCTACCCGGACCACAAGCTGGTCACGAACTATACTTATAACAGTTTGGGGCAGCTGGTGCGCCAGCATACGCCCGACGGGGGCGACACGCGCTTTTACTACAACTCGGCCGGGCAATTGCGCTTCTCGCTCAATGACAAGCAGCTGCCCGAGAAAAAGTACTCCTTCACGGTGTACGACGCCTTGGGCCGGGTAGTGAAAGTAGGGGAGACGACCGACAAGTTTTCGCTGGCCAGCAGCAGCGACGAGTTGGAAGGGCCGCTGGCCGACCTGGACCTGGCGGTGACGCCCGATCCCCGCACGATTACCAACCTGACAGAGACGACTTATACAACACCTGGGAAGATAGAATACCTGGACCACACGGCGCAGCGCTACCTTAACAACCGGGTGAGCTTTGTGACGGCGTACCCGCACGGCTACGACGACCCAAATACGGACCCCACGGTGACCTACTACAGCTACGACCCCCACGGCAACGTGGAGTGGCTGTGCCAGCGGGTGCCGGAGCTGGGGGGCGACAAATACGTACGCTACGAGTATGATTTGGTCAGCAACAAGGTGAGGAAGGTGGCCTACCAGGAAGGACGGGTCGACCAGTTCTTCCACCAGTATAGCTACGACGACGACAACCGCTTGCTGGCGGCACAAACCTCGAGTGACGGGCTGGTGTGGGAGACGGACGCGCAGTACCAGTACTACGCGCACGGTCCGCTGAAGCGCACGGTGCTGGGCGACGACCAGGTGCAGGGGCTGGACTACACGTACACCTTGCAGGGCTGGCTCAAGGCCCTCAACCACCCAGACCTGAACAAGGCCAAGGATGCGGGGCAGGACGGGGTAAGCTCAGGGGCGGCGGCCGATGCGTTCGGCATGGTGCTGGGCTACTACAAGGGGGACTACCGGCGGGCGGGCTCGTGGCTGAATGGCAACTTCAACCCCGCCCCCGAACTGGCCGAGCCGGACGTGAACCGGCAGCTCTTCAACGGTAACATCACGTCCTGGAGCAGCAAAAGCAGGGGCGTGGCCACACAGGCGACGGCCCCGACGCTCACGGCTGAACACTTCCGTTACGACCAACTCAACCGGCTGGTCAAGAGTGAGCAGCGCGCCCCCTCGGGCGGGAGCTGGCAGAACACAGACCAGTATGGTACCACTTACAGCTACGACCCCAATGGCAACCTGACGAGCTTGACGCGTCAGCAAGGGCAGGCGGGTCAGTACATGGACCAGCTCAGCTACAGCTATTTGCTGGATAACCAGGGCAACCCGACCAACAAGCTGGAAAAGGTAGCCGATACGGTGCCAGATGGGGTGTCACTAGAGGACGTGGACAACCAGCCGGCGGGCAACTATGCCTATGACGAGGTGGGCAATCTCATTAAGGACGACCAAGGTGGGATAAAGAATATCTTCTGGACGCCGTCAGGCAAGATTGGCCGCATCGAGAAGCAGGATGGGACGGTTATCACGTATCGCTACGATGCGCAGGGCAACCGCATCAGCAAGCTGTTCAAGTCGGCCACCGGCCCGAGCCTGAACACGTATTACGTGCGCGATGCCACAGGCAATATGTTAGCCGTGTATGAGGCGCGGGCTGGACAGCCCTTGCAGCTAGTGGAGCAGCCCTTGTATGGTAGTGCGCGAGTGGGCGAGCGCAAGCCGGTTTTGGACATGCCCGACCCCGATGCCTCAGCTATGCCGTTGAATTTGCCGGACGGGGTGTACGTGAGCCGCGAACTAGGCTTGAAGTCCTACGAGGTGAGTGACCACTTGGGCAACGTGCGGGCCGTGGTCACGGACCAGAAGACCAGCGACCTGGACCCCGGCACGGGGCAGCCCGTGCTCTCTTCGCTGTTGCCCGTGCTCAGCAACTACTACAACTACTATGCCTTTGGGCAGTTACAGCCCGGCCGCTATGGCTCGGGCAACCCGACGGCGGCCGGCGGCTATCGCTTCGGCTACAACGGCAAGGAGAAGGACAACAACGGTGAACTAGGCCTTACTGCCTATGACTACGGCGCCCGTATCTATAATCCTGGAATTGGCAAGTTTTTGAGCGTGGACCCTTTGCAAACGAAATACCCAGATTTATCACCTTATCACTATGTCGCCAATAATCCCTTAATAGCAATAGACCCCGATGGCAGAAAAATATTAATTGTTATTAATAGAGGGTTTTTAGGAATTGGCCGTAAAACAATAGAGTATACTCCAGGTAAAGGCTATAATGGTGGAAATGCTTTTGCTAAGGATGTATATGCTTCGTTTGATTATATTCTTAATAATGATGCAGACGTACATGGAAGAATTAATGCCCTAGTGAAGTCGCGTAAAGTTCTGAAAGTTGTAGAAACTAATCAGTTAGGGGCAACGGGCTTCACCGGGCCAAGCCGACCAAATTCAGGTGGTAAGCTAAAGTATAATCCTCATGAGGCTTTAGAAGTGGTGGATTTGACGGAAGAAGGAGAAAAGGTGCCAACAGGCAGATACCAAAGCCCTGCTGTAGGATTTTTTCACGAGCTTTCGCATGCTTGGAATAAATTTTTCCATTTGCGAGATTGGGAGAACCGGTCTTATACAGGAGATGGAAAGACTAGTTCTGGGTATGATGCCCAATATGATTCTAAAGAAGAAAGGCGCGATGAAGTTAATGATGAGACGCCTGCTGTCTTAAAGCTTCAAGAACATGGCAAGAACGAAGCTGTTAGAACTAATCATTCAGGTATTCCTAGGCAAGTAGATAACCCGACTTCTACCACGCCTGCACCAGCACCTTCTCAAACCCCTCAAAAAGCAGATGATTAAGTCGTATAGGGTGTTTCCTCTTCTCTTTGTGATTATAACACTTTACAATTCAGTAAACTTGTTAGCGCAGAACGTAAATGGAGCAGACGTTATTGAAGTAAGACAGTCTATAGGAAATTTCTTTTCCGAAAGTGATTTTATTGTAGACGGGCATGCTAAAGAAGTTCCTTCGAATGTTCGGCATCTTATCTACAAGTATTATAAGGATGTTTATAAGCAAGGAAAAATGTCTTTTAAAACTAGCTCTACTAGAAGTGTGCAGTTTGTATTCAAAAGAGAGGACGAATATATAATAGTTTATAATCATGGTTTAGTTGGAAGGCATACGCATTTGGTCTATGCTAATAAAGGGACACATAAGGTTATGTTTTTTTATTATAACTGGCCTATAGAATCTTGGCGGGATATAGTTAATAAGTTGAAATTATCGGATAATAAATTAAAACCAAGTAAAGAAGAGGCTTAATTGTGATAAGTGAAGAGTAATATTAAATGGTGGGCGACAAGTACGTGCGCTACGAGTATGATTTGGTCAGCAACAAGGTAACGAAGGTGGCCTACCAGGAAGGGCGGGTCGACCAGTTCTTCCACCAGTATAGCTACGACGACGACAACCGCTTGCTGGCGGCGCAGACCTCAGCCGATGGGCTGGTGTGGGAAACGGACGCGCAGTACCAGTACTACGCCCATGGTCCGCTGAAGCGCGCGGTGCTGGGCGACGACCAGGTGCAGGGGCTGGACTACACGTACACCCTGCAAGGCTGGCTCAAGGCCCTCAACCACCCCGACCTGAGTCCGAACACTTCCGCTACGACCAACTCAATCGGCTCGTTCAAAGTGAATAGCGGGTAACCGGCTGCTGAAGAAATAGTACGCTCTCTATGTGGTGTGGTAAGGCTATAAAAAAGGGGATTCCAGACCAATAATTCTGGAATCCCCTTTTTAACTTCTGCTACTGACTAAACTGCCAACAAAGCAAATGGATTGGTAATAGTCCGTCCACCAAATTCCTTTAGCATTTCGGCAGTATTAGTAAGGTCAAGCTGTTTGCAGCGGGCTTTCTCTTGTACATAGGGCTGGTCGACACTGGGGATACGACTGGAGAAGAAAGGCCAAAGTTGTTCATTACGGTACACTTTGTGTAAATCAGGAAAGCCTATCAAGGGTTTGATACGCTGCTGCTGAAGAAAGGAATCTGTATAAGCAAACTCCCAGATGCCTCCTTCAAGTAGACTCAGGCAACCAATTTCTAATTTGTCAAAGCGTAGTTCGAAACACGTTGGTTCGTGCTTGGGTGCATGCATAGGGGCAGTTACTTCGGGCTGTAGCCGGGTCAGCCAAGATTTCAGGGAATCGAACATATTAGCTGGATAATGTGATTGAAACGAACCTGCAAACAACGCTTCATCAAAGCTAAACGCTCTGGACTGAGCAGGTTCGCAAATTCAGTGTCCAGGACGTGCAGCAGGCGAGTTAGTTTTTCCGGTTGGTAAAACTGCCTGATTTCTTCGGCCGGAAGACCGAACCCAGTTGTGAGTAGTAGCCTTACGACATCGAAGTGGTTGATGTTCTTTTCGCCTTCCCAACCGAGTTTAGGGCGGGAATTCTTCGCATATCGGTGGAGAAACGAATCAATCTCTTTTGGTTTACGGTACAAAGCTAGCAATTTTGCCTCTGGCTCGTTCCAAAGCAGGGCGCGAGCGGTGTCGTAGATAGGGGAGAAGTAGGGAGCTTGCCGGCCCGTAACGTCCCGGACTACTCCGTAATTGTAGAAGTGACGGTCGTTGTTGCCGACGAGCGCATCGAAGAGCAATAAGCGGCAGAAATTAGCTAACAGTTCTTGGTGGTGGGCCGGAAATACCGAGCGCAAGGCCTCACTAAATAGCTGCACACTATTTAACTCTCGCTCCCGGTCCTCTAGCTCAATGGCTTTGACAAAAGCTTCGTCATTGAGATGATTGGCCAATATATCCGCGCCGTGGACTAACTCCAAGCAATGGGACGACAGGAAGTAGCGACTCAAAAACCGGAGTTGTCCGCCGGCCCATACCAGCTTAGAATGTGCCATGCGCATCCCCCAGGCCTCGCCCAAACGATTGAGCGCATATTCCATGACGCTTTCCGTGGGATACCATTTGCGAGCCGTCTTGGCAATGTATAAAGGCCAGGTATGTACATTGACCTTATGCCCTTTTCGAGGATTAAAAAGCTGAACGTCATTGCCCTTCAACCGATTCCAGCGCTTTATCGTTCGAGACCTGGGAAGAGGCTCATGTACCCGTAAAAATTGCTTCGGTGCCTCCCCAGTAATGGAGTAGCCCGATTGAATACGATACTGGTGGCGCTTGAGCGTGGGGACGGCACTTGCTTTGAAAAACCGGGAAATAGAGGTGTTTTCAGGCTTAACGCGAAGTAGCGTTTCGATGCCTTTCCTGGCGATGTACTTTGCTTTGATCGCCATACTGGTGACTGCTTATAGGTCGTAAATTTTCAAACTGGCCGACTGCGTACTCTGCCAGTTGCGTAATATAGCGGCGTTGAGTGGAATGAGAGCGGAGAAACCAGTAGTAAGTAGCTGTCCAAATCAAAATGCGCTGATTGGAATAGCAACACTTGAAATTAGGTTATCCACGCCATCCTGGGTCTTGCGGGCGAACACTATTGCTGCGACCGACCCAGTCGGCGGTTGCCCAACGGGCAGCATATCAATTATTTGTTCCTACTGGATGCTGTTGCTAATCTGAAAGATGGGCAAGTACATGCCTACCAGGATAAGCCCCACTACCAGTCCCAGAAAGATGATGATCACCGGCTCCAGGGCGGTACTCAGCAGTGAGGCCCGGTGGTCTACCTCTTCCCCATACTGCTGCGAGAGCAGCGTAAAGAAGTAGTCGAGCTTATTCACTTCCTCGCCCACCTTTACCAACGCTACCAGTCGGGCATCGAAAAGGTAGTCGAACTCGGCCAAACTGGTATGCAGCGAGGCCCCCGTAAGCACCCTCGCCTCAATGGCCTGCAGAGCCTGCACCAACGGGGCGAAGCTCAGCATCTGCCGGGCCAGGGCCAGCGCTTGCAGCAGGGGCACGTGTGCCCCCGTAAGTAAAGCCAGCGACCCGCACAGCCTGCCCAGGTACACGCCCCGCAGCAGTGGACCCAGAATGGGTACCCGTAACAGTACCTTACTTAGTAACAGGCGATAGGCCGGCCGCTGTAGCAGCCAACGCCCTAGTACTACTAACCCGAACAGTATAAGTAAGGTGGGCAGCGCCTGTTCCCGGACCAGGGCCGCCAGGTTGACGATGACCCGGGTAAGCGGCGGCAGCTCGCCCCCAAAGCGCTTGAATACGTCGGCAAACATGGGCACGATGAAGCGCAGCATAAATAGTACCGCCCCCACGGCCGTGCCCAGCACTAAGACGGGATAGGCCAGTGCCTGTACCAACTGCCGCCGCTGCTTTATCTGGCGGGTATAGTAGCGGGCCAGCTCCTGTAGGATGGCCGCCAGCCGCCCCGTCTCTTCACCTATCTGCACGCTGTAATACTCGTAAGCCGAGAACTGCCCACTTTGCTGTAGGGCTGCTGCCACGGTACTACCACCCACCACTGCATCGCGCAACTGGCTCAGAGTAGTTTGCAGCGGGGGCTTGTGCTGGGCTACCTGTAGGTCAAGTGCTGTCTTGATATCGATGCCCGCCCCCAGCAGCATTCCCAGCTCCTGGTACAGGGCCTCGCGCTGCTTGGCCGAGGGGCCACGTCGTCCACCAATCTTGATATCGCGACTCAGGAGTTCGCCGGCCCGTTCGGCCAGCGAAGGCTTGGCCACCTGAGCCGGGCGGGGACGGGATTGCAGTTGTAAGCCGCTCATGGCGCTAGAAGAGTTAGGGAATCGGGTAGCAACTGCTGGGCGGCGTAGTGGGCCGTGGCCTGCAAATAAAATGTGTCGTGGGCCGCCACCAGCAGAAAGCCGGCTTCGTCGACTCGGCCCTGAACACGGGGCTGCGTCTGCCAGAAGGTAGTGCTCGCCTGGATTGGTACAATTAGAGTATCTAGTACCTCGCCCTGTTGGCGAATCAGCAGGGAGTCAGGCCAGCTGTATACCACCAACGAGCCGGGTAGCTGGCAGCTCAGCTGGCCAGCCGTAGCCTCGATGCGTCGGGCGTGCCGGAAGTCGGCCGCCAGCGCGTTCTGCCAGGTGCTGAGCTGACCCAGCGTGGCTGAGTGCCGCTCGAACGTGCGCTGCTGCTTTTGCACCAGTTCCAGCGCCGCGTAAGCCAGCCTGAACAGGATGGCACTCACGGCCAGCACCACTACCAGTTCTATCAGGGTAAAGCCGCTAAGGCGTCGTAGGTTCGGGCGCATCGTAGACTAGTTGTTGAAAGCGGGCAATCGGCCGTCCCTGCGCGCTGGCCGTCAGGCGCAGTGTGAGCAGGCGGGGAGTGGTTGGGCTGGGCGTTACTTCTTGCTCGATGTCCAGACCATCCTCGTGCCAGAAGCGGGCGTGCCAGGCCCGCTGCCGGATGGTCTCGACTGCCAGGTGCGCCACTAGTTGCCGGCCCCGTAGCTCCAGCTGCCGGGGGCCGGTGAGCGTAAGCCGCGCCAGGCTGCCCAGCGCCAGTCCGAAGACTAAAACCAAGATGGCGGTCGCCACCGTTACTTCCAGCAGCGACGAGGCGGGCAGGCGACGCAGGGTTCTCATTGTAACCATGCCACGACCCCGCTGCCGCCGCCCGGGTTGAGCAAACGGGTGGAAAGAAAATCGGGTGGCAGCGCGGCCCGGTCCAGCGTGCAGTTCACCAGGTAATTCTCAAAATACGAGCCTACTGAATGGTACATCAGGCGGCGACACATCAGGGGGCCGCGCACCGTGCCGCAATTTTCCACTACCCCGGTCGAAAATACCTGGCCCTCCACAATCGTGGTAGGGGTCAGCCGCACCGCACCCAACAGGCTGGGTACGGCCGTGGCCGCGATGGCCACGCCCTGCAGGCGGGTACCGGCCCCCAGGCTGACCAAGGCCAGCTTACCGGCCCCGTAGGCGCAGGCGGCGCTCGGGTAGGCCAGACGGCAGTTTTCTTCCACCTGCACGGTATCGCGGGCCAGCAGCTGCACTCGGCCCTGGAAGCCCGCTTTCACGATGATAGTGGGCGCAACCAGTAACACATTATCTAACCGACTTGTAGCCTCCACGGTCAGCCGCTGCGAGCTAACGATGATCACCTGTCCCGCCACTGTTCGCTGCACGGTAAAAGCGCCCTCGTGGTACCAAACTACCGGTAGCCCTAAAAACGAGCAGCTGACTTGTCTCAACTCCGCGCTTGGTCGGCTGCCGGTGGGTATCAAGTCCTCCAGCTGTAAGCCAGCGTAGCGTTGCAGGCGCGCCAGGGCCGAGTCGCTGGCGAACGGCAGCCGGGACTGGCTGGTTTGCACCTTGCCGCTGACGGCCTCGCCCACCCGGCGTGTTCCCGTCATCGGCAGGCTAGCCGGGCGCACATCACCCTTCCTTGGCAGCCAAGCCGCGCCCCGGACCTGCGCGTCGTCGTTTACGGCCAGCGGCACGTTCTCATCCGTCAGGTAGAGGGCGGCCCGGTTGAGTGGGCTGAACGAGCTGCCCAGCAGCGCCACGGTCGTATCCCGAAAATTTCCCTTGGCGGCCATCAGCACCACGATATCGAACAAACCCCAGGGCTTGCGCACGATTTGCACGGAATCTTCCCCGTCCCCGAACAGGTCAACCGACTGCGGCCGGAAAGCCGGCAGCTCCGGGTTGGCCTGGGCATAGGCCAGGCCCGAAAACAGGTTGCGGCGCATCTGCTCGTGCCAGGCATCCTGCTGCATCAACTGCCGCCGGTTAGCCGCCAGCAGGATAAGCGACAGCAGAATAGCCGCCACGATAATGCTGATGGCCAGCACCAGCAGCAGTGCGCCGGCCGGCAGGCGACGGGGCGGACCGGCAACAAGTAATCTGCTCACGACCCGCTGCGTTGGGGTGGGGGAGCGGTAACGGGCGTAGCCACCGGGCTTTTTGACTTGCGAAGCTTCACCTTCTTCACTGCGGTGGGGGCAGTTGATTCGTCTTCTTTCTTGGCTTTGATTTTCTTAACCGGAGCAGGGACAGCCGGCTTGACTTGCTTCTTTTCGGCCCGGCGCAGTTTCCGTCGCTTCACAATGCCCTGCCAGTAAGCCGGCTGCCAGAAACGGGGACTGGCCGAGGTAGCGGCGATAGGAGCTGCCGGCTTGGGCGCAGCAACGGGATGCACGCGTCGCCCGAGCTCATCATACTGTTTGGTTTTTCCCCACTGCCGGCCTTTGCGCCAGGTACTGCTGCTTAGTGGGGTGCCATCGGGGCGCCAGGTGCGCCACGAGCCGGTTTTTAGCCCCTTGTTGAAGCTACCGCTGACCAGCAGGTTGCCGTTACGGCTCGTAAGCTGGTAGTCGCCCGTGAGAAGACGGCCGTTATAGGCCCCGGCCGTACGTAAAATCTGCGTCGGCCCCTGCCAATAGTAAAACCGACCGGAGCGGGGCTCGGGTTTGTCGTAAGTCACGGTGAAACGCTGTACCGTGTCGCCGTCAACGAACGTAAGGTGGGTGCGGTTGATGGCCCCCTGCTCGAGCTTACGCAGAGATTGCGCCTGCGCTCCGATGCCGGTTGCCAGCAACACCGAACCCGTGAGGAGTGAGGTGCGGAAAGACGACAGAAGCCACCGAAGGGTAATGTAAAAAGCGTACAATAGCGAAGAAATAAGGAATAGTGGAAAAGCAGTGCCGAAAAATAGTGATTTATTCTCTAATTTTAACCCGTCTAACTCTGCCTGCTCCTAATTCTTTACTATGAATCTACGTTTACTAGTCTCTAATTATAGGGTAAAAAAAGGCGCTCCGGCCCGCCTGGCTGCCTTTACGCTGACCGAACTGCTGATTGTGCTCGTCATTATCGGCATCCTGGTTTTGTTGGCGTTGCCCGCCCTGATGCCGCTGATCAGCCGCACCCGCAGCGTCGAGGCCAAGCAGATGCTCACCCACCTGCAGGCCTTGGAAAAAACGTATTTCTTCGAGCACGCCAAGTACACTAATAGTCTCGACGAAATCGGCTTCGAGCAGGAAAAGCTCAGCACGGAGAACGGTAAGGCTAACTACCGCATTGAGATTACTTCGGCCGCCCCGACCCAGTTCTCGGCGCGGGCCACGGCCGTGATGGACTTCGACGGCGACGGCACCTTCAACGTGTGGGAAATCGACCAGGACAAGAACCTGGTGGAAGTCACCAAAGACTGATGGCCGGCATCTATATGCTGTCTTTTCTGCCGGTAGGCGGGGAGGTGGTGGCCGGCGGCCTGTTGCTGCTCATCAGCTACCAAGACTGGCAGGCGCGGAGCGTCAGCTGGCCGGCGTTTCCGCTGCTGACCGGCTGCCTGCTGACCAGCCGCTTACTGCGCGAGCCCTGGGCGCTGGTCGGCTGGGAAAGCGGCTGCAACCTGCTATTACTGCTACTACTGCTGGCTACTCTCGCACTCTACGTGCGGGTACGCTTCCGGGCGGGTGGTCTGCGGCTGCGCGACTGCTTAGGCAGCGGCGACGTGTTGTTCTGGCTGGCCCTGGCCGGCTACCTGTCCCCGCCCGCCCTGCTGTTGTTTCTGCTGGGCAGCTCGGTAGTTGGCCTGCTGCTGGTCGGCCTGCGGGCGGTACGGCCATTACCCGGCCACACCACCGTTACCGTGCCGCTGGCGGGCATCCAGGCAGCCTGCCTGTTAGGCGTGCTGCTGGGAAAGTGGCTGCTACCTGCCTGGTCGTTTTGGCCGGTGCTCGCTTACTGAATTAATCCGGCGCTACTTGATGGAAACTGATTACCTACTTGTTTCTGCGGACGTGCTGCCGCTGTTCAACGCCCAGACGGCCTGGCACTACCGGGCCGTGCCGGGCGCGTTTGACGGGGAATACTTAGAAGTATTCACCGAGCCGGAGCGCGTGACGGCGGCCATCACTGAGGAGCTGGAAATGGTGCTGGGCCGCCCGGTGCGCCTGCTGGCCGCTCCCGCTCAGCAGCTGGAGCAGGCGCTGCACAAGCACTACCTCCGGCAGAATACCGCGCAGACTAATGCCCGGCAGACGACTACCGTAGGTAAGGTTGCCCTGGGCTCGGAGGACTTCCTCTACCAACTCATCCGCGAGGCCCGCGAGGTGGGCAGCAGCGACATCCACGTGGAGGCCTACGCCGAGAAAGCGCGCATCCGTATCCGCATTGACGGCTTACTGGTCGAGCGCTACCACCTGCCGCAAACTGATTACCCGGCCCTTATCAACCGCATCAAAATCATGGCGCACCTCGACATTGCCGAGAAGCGCCTGCCGCAGGACGGCCGGATCTACTTCACGGCCAACGGGCAGAAAACCGACCTGCGCGTTTCGGTCATGCCCACGCTCTACGGCGAGAAAGTGGTGCTGCGTTTGCTCAGCAGCGATGCCACCAACATCGAGTTGAGCAGCCTGGGCTTTCGGGAAGACGACCTGGCAACTTACCTCGAAGGCGTGCGCCGGCCTAAGGGGCTGCTGCTCATCAGTGGTCCCACCGGCTCGGGCAAGACGACCACACTCTACGCCACGCTCAAGCTGCTCAACCGCGAAAGCCGCAACATCCTGACTATCGAAGATCCCATCGAGTACACCCTCGAAGGCATCAACCAGGTGCAGCTGCGCGAAAACATCGGGCTGACCTTTGCGTCCGCCCTGCGGACCTTTTTGCGCCAGGACCCCGACATCATCATGGTCGGCGAAATCCGCGATGCCGAGACGGCAGCGATGGCCGTGCGCCTGGCTTTGACCGGCCACCTGGTCTTATCCACTATCCATACCAACTCGGCGTGGGGCACGGCCTCGCGCCTCGTTGACATGGGCGTGCCCTCTTACCTGCTGGCCAACACGCTTAATATGAGCGTGGCCCAGCGCCTGCTGCGCCGACTCTGCCCGGCTTGTAAAAAGGCTGAACCTTTTGATACCAAATTATATCCTCGCCGCTTCGAGCCCTTCCGGCCGGTGGCCACGCACTACCTGCCCGGCGGCTGTGAGGCCTGCCATTTCACCGGTTATCGGGGACGGCAGGCCGTGTACGAGGTGATTGCGATGGACACCGAATTAGCTGATAATCTGAAAGCCAATAATTTTAATGTATCCCATTTACTCGCCGAGCGCAATATTATCACCCTGGCCGAGAACGCTTTTACCCTCTTCGAACGGGGCGAGACGACCCTGGAGGAAATCTACCCGCTGCTCTTCGGTGAGTAGCAGGGGAGGGGGTAGTAGCTTTTACCGTTATCTGCTACTCTGCCTGCTGCTCGTGATGGGCCTTACTGCACAGGCGCAGACTTCCCTGCCGGTAGCTCCTTTGTCCGGCAGCGCGGACCGCTTCGGGCAGTTGCGTCGTCAGCTCCAGGCCCTGGCCGATTCGACGGCCCCGGGCTTGAACCAGCGGGCCAACCTGTCGGTGACGGGGGTCTCGCTGCAGGAATTCGTGCGGGGGCTGGCCGACACCCACGGGCTGAACGTCAGTGTGGACCCGACACTTGCCGTGCGGGTCAGCAACAATTTCACCGACGTGAAGGTGCTGGATCTGCTGGTCTTCTTGGCCCGCGAGTACGACCTAGACGTGCGGGTGATGGGTAACATCTTGTCGTTCTACAAATACAGCACGCCCCCGCCGGTAAAAGTGGCCACACCGGCTAAGAAGCTCCGCCTGGTGTACAACGAGCCCCAGGACCGCTTTACGGCCGACCTGGCCGGCGACAGCCTCAGCAGCTTTGCCAAGCAGGCCACCCAGCTGACGAAGCACAATATAAGCCTGGCTCCGGGGCTGGGGGGACGGGTGATTACGGGCTACGTGGAAGGTATGCCGCTGACCCAGGCCCTGGACCGGCTGGCCTACGCCAATGCCCTGCGTCTGAGCCAGCCCGACGGCCATTCCTACGTACTGGTGCCGGCCGAGGAGGTCGCGGTGGCAGGCGCGAAGGCTACGGCTACCCGGCGCGTAAAGGCCGCCGGGGCCAACGGTAGCATTTCCAATCCCGGACAGGCGAGCAGCAGCGGGGCCGACATTGCCCTTACCACAGCCCCCGACGGGCAGCGGCTGGTGAGTATCGATGCCGACAATGCACCGCTGACCCAACTGCTTAATGATGTCTCGGCGGACATGGGCATCAACTACGTGCTGTTCACCGAACTGGTCGGCACTACCACTATGCGGGTCAAGCAGGTGACGTATGCCGACTTCCTGGCGCTGCTATTGCAGGGCACCAGCCACACCTTTCATTATGATAACGGGCGCTACTCCATCGGTAATCGGATTCAGGAGGGTTTCCGCCACACCAGGGTCGTGAAGCTGCAGTTTCGTCCCGTCGACAAGCTCGACGAGGTTATCCCGGCAGAGCTCAAGAAAGGGTTAGAAATCAAGGTCTTCAAGGAGCTGAATAGTCTGATTCTAAGTGGCAGCCTACCGCAGATTGACGAAATTACCGAATTCCTTAAGAGTATCGACAAGCCGGTCGTCAACGTCCTCATCGAAGTTATCGTGGCCGAGCTCCGCAAGGGGCACACCGTTTCGACCGGCATCAGCGCGGGCATCGGTGACTCAACGGTGAAAACCGGCGGCACGGTGTTCCCAGGATTGGACATGAGCTTCAACTCCGCCAGTATCAACTCGTTCCTGAGCAAGCTCAGCTCCAAGGGCCTTATCGACGTAGGCCGGGTGACCCCCAACTTTTACATGACCCTGCAGGCACTGGAACAGAACAGCTACCTGAATCTGCGCTCCACACCCAAGCTCTCGACGCTCAACGGCCATGAGGCCAGCCTGAAAATCGGCCAGTCAGTTTACTATATCGAGCAGGTGCAGAACGTGAGCGGGGGCGTATCGCCCGTCATCACTACTACCCAGCAGTTCAAGCAGGTCACCGCTGACCTGGCCATCAAGATAACGCCCCTGGTGTCGGGCGACGAGAACATTACCCTCACCATTGATGCCCAGTTCTCGGACTTCATCGATGCCGTAATCCGGGGGGCTCCCCCCGGCAACGCCACCCGGCAGTTCACGTCCATGATTCGGGTCAAGAACGAGGATATGATAGTGCTCGGCGGCCTGGAAGAAGTGCGTCAGACCCGCAGTGGGTCGGGAGTACCTATCCTGTCGCGCATTCCTATCCTTAAGTGGTTATTCAGCTCGCGCACCAGCGCCAAGCAGACCAACCGGCTGGTCGTTTTTATCAAACCAACTATCATGTATTAGCCCATGGGACTTTCTTCCCTTTTTAGCGGGGCATCCACGGTAGTTGGGGTAGAGTTGACGTGGCTGGCCGGGGGTAGCTGGCAGGCCCGCATGTGCCGGCTGCGCCGGATGGGCTCGACGGTAACCGTGGAGCAGCAGCAGGACGGCCTGCTGGAGGTGTCGGATCTGGTGGAGGCACTCGGGCCGGAGCCTGGCCCTATTGCACTAACCCTGACCGGGCGGGGACTATTGCTGCGCACAGTGCCGACCAACCCCGATAATCAGGCCGGGCCGGATGCCACGCAGCTGGCTACCCTACTGCCCGGCAGCAAGGCGGCCGATTTCTACTGCCAGTACGCGGCGGGCCCCGAACAGACGCTGGTGACGCTGGTTCGCCGCGCCCCGGTGGAAGAGCTACTGGCCGCATTCGCGGTGGCGGGACTTTGGGTTATCGGCGTCAGCCTGGGTCCGCTAGGTTTCGAAGAGCTGCTGCCCTACCTGCTGGCTACGACACGCCAGTCACCTCTCGTTGCCGGACCCTATTTGCTGACCCTTGACGCGGCCGGGGACCGGCTGGCTGCTATTGCGGTGCCCGCCCCGGAGGAACTCGCTTTTCAGGAATACAGCCTAGGGGGGGAGAAGATAGCCGGTACCCAGGTGCTGGCCTACGCGGCCGCCTTAAGTCTGCTGGCCGGAGGTGAATTGGTTACCCATGCAGTCGAGGAATTACCAGTAATTACTGACCGACGGGCGGAATGGGCGCAACGGCGCTGGTTCCATCGGCTGCGCCTGGGGGTGCCGGTGGGTATCCTGGCGTTGCTGCTGCTGAATCTGCTGGTCAGCCAGCACCTGCAGGCCCGGCACGATGAATTGGCTGAAACGGTGGGCGGTAGCCAGCAACTGCTGGGCCGTGTGCGGGCCGCCCAGCAGGCGGCCCAGCAGCAGCAAGCTTTCTTGACGGCCACCGGCTGGACGCAGCCCTCGGTCAACAGCCTGTGCGCCGACCGGCTGGCGGCCTCACTGCCGGCGGGGGTGCATCTGTTGACCGTCGATATCAGCCCCCAGCAGGCGCTGACCGGGGAACCCGGCCACCGGCTGCACTTCCGGCCGGACGTAGTAATCATAAAAGGCCAGTGTGCCAATGCCCAGCAGTTCAACGCCTGGCTGCAGCGTCTGACGCGGCAACCTTGGGTGCAGGCCGTGCGCGAACAGAACTTTGCCTACGATTACGCTGGTGGCCAGGGAACATTCACCTTTACGCTGTTGCTCAAGGCGGCCGCCCTGGACTCATGAAGGGACTAAGCGCACTTTCATATCGACAGCGCAACCGTTTGCTATTGCTGGGCAGCGCCGGGCTGCTGCTCGTCATCGCCCTGGGCTACCTGTGGCCTACCTGGGAGCTGTGGCAGGCCAACCAGCAGCAGCAGCAGGCAATGACCGAGCTGACAACGGCCCCAGCCCGGTTGCAGGCGCTGTCGGCCCAGGTAGCGGCCGATGGCGAGCGTCTGCGCGGCTACCGCCTCGACACCACCCGTCAGGAAGGCTACATGCTCAACCAGCTCAGCCAGACCTGCGCCCGGCACGGGGTAACCCTGGCCGGCTGGTCGCGGGGCGAAACCAGCACCCAGGCGGGCTACCGCCTCAACCTGCAGCTGGCTAAGCTGCGGGGGCCGTACCGCTCATTGGTGCAGACCATTTACGAGTTGGAATACGAGCACCCGCTGGGCCGGCTGGCCTCCGTGCGCTTTGCGCTGGAGGAGGACCGTCGTCAGCGCCGCAGCTTTCTCTATGCCTATCTTTATCTTCAAAGCATTACCCGTGAAGAACATGCGGAAAAAACGGACTGATTATGCAACTGGTCGGCCCTGGGCTGGCTCGGCCCTGCTGCTGGCCTTGGTCGCCCTCGGATTTAGTAGCTGCGATGATTTGATTGAGCCTGATATTTCGGGCGAGCAGGTGGCGTTGTTGACGCCCGCCAATGCCAGTCACTCGACTACGGTGATACAGAGCTTTCAGTGGACGGCTGTGCCTCATGCCCGTACCTACCGGGTCCAACTGGCGACCCCTTCCTTTACGGGTATGACCCGGCTTGTGCTGGACACAACCGTGACCCAGCCTGCGGTAAGCAGGTCGCTGGTGCCGGGCCGCTACGAGTGGCGGGTGCAGGCGCTTAATGCCGGCTACGAGACGGGATTTACCAGCCGGACGCTCACCATCGACTCGACGGGCAGCCTGACGGGACAAAATCTGCCGCTGACCCAGCCGGCGGCGGGCTTCGTTACTAATGCGGCCACGGTAACCTTTGGCTGGAGCCGACTGCCGATGGCCCAGCAATACCGGCTCTGGGTATCGCCCAATCCCCGGGGGGCTTCGTTGGCGGTGCTGGACACGGTCGTAGGCACGGCCTTGGGCGTGACGCTGCGCCTGGCGCGTCAGAGTCAGAATTACCAGTGGAGGGTAACCGCGCTCAACGCCAGCAGCCAGGCCGTGTCGGCTACCCAGTCATTTGAAATTGACCTGACCCCACCTGCCGCGCCGACGTTGACGACTCCCACCGCCTCGGCATCTTTCTTAACGCTACCCATCAGCCTAAGCTGGACGCGGGCCTCAAGTGACGTGGTGCAGGACAGCGTTTTCCTCTACCGGGCCAACCAAACAACGTTGTTCACAAATTTTCCTCGCCTGAGTAGCGGGGCCACGCTGACGCTCTCCAGTACTTCGGTCCCACTCGTCACCGGCACTTACTACTGGGCGGTGCGCTCGATGGATAAAGCCGGCAACCTGGGTCCTGTTTCCACTAAACGTGCCTTCGTGCTCCAGTGAACAGCAAGCGTTCCGTTTACCTATTATTACCGCTGGTGCTGCTTGTCTGGGGACTAATTGGCTGGCGTATCTGGGCGGCGGCCAGCGACTCCGCGCCCGGTATTGAGTCGTTGCCTGCGATGGCTCTGCGGGCGAAGCCGGCGGCGGCCCGGCACCGGCCGGTGCTGCTGCTCACCTACGGCGACCCGTTTAAGCCGGGACCGAGTCGTAATGCTCCTCCTGTGACCGGACCAATGCCGGCTGCTAGCGCGTTCTCAAGTGCGCCCGTAAGCCGACCGGCGACAAGCCTGAACTTTGCCGTGCGTCCGACTACCCCGGCAGCGGCTGTCGTCTCGGTAGTCTGGCCCCAGATAAAGTACCTGGGGGTGATTGCCCACTCGGGCGGCAATGCCCAGGTCGCACTGCTGGCCATCGACAACCAGGAAATGGTAGTTAAAGCTGGCAAGAGTGAGCGTGGAGTACAGGTGCTCAAATTGTTTCGGGATTCCGTACAGTTGAGCTTCAGTGGCCAGAAGAAAAGCTTCGCCCGGAATATGGCCAACTGAGCGGATTGGCTAGCTGTAGGGCAGGCACTTGCTTATCTCAACTATTTCGGGCAAGTTTTATAGCGGTTGCTACCTATAACAGTATATTTTTGCTAGCACATTTATTCAACTCCCTGCTTATGCGCTTTGCGCCCCAAACTGTGTTTAACCTGCTGGTAGCAGTAGGTCTGGTCGGTCTGTACGTACTATACTTTACCAACCAGCCACCTAAGCTGGCCTATGTGGAAAGTGCTAAAGTTCTAGAGGGCTATAAGGATATGCAGGCCGCGCGCGTTCAGTACCGTAAGCAGGCCGATACTTGGCAGGCTGAGCTGGATACGCTAAAACAGACTGTGCAACAAGAGTTGGATACCTATAACCGGGTGCGAGCTACACTCTCGCCCGAGCAGCGGCAGACGCAGGAGGCCCGCCTAACGCAGCGGCAGAAACAGTACTTCGACTACAAGAAGGCCATTACTCAGAAAGCCGCTGATGAGGAAGCCCGACTAACGGGTGAAGTGGTGCGCAAAGCCGATGTGTTGATGAAGCAGTACGGCAAGGAGCACGGCTATGATATCGTGTTTGCCGCTACTGAGGCCGGAACTGTTGTTTATGGCCGGGAAGGACGAGATGTTACAGCAGAGGTCATTCGATCTATTAACAAATAAGACAAACGCTGCCGTCAGCTAGTATTGCTTGCGGATGCGCTAGCCCTGGGCATCGTAGCGGTAGCGCACCACAATGCCGTTGCTCTGCTGTACCTGCGAAATCTTGCCATAACAGTTGTAGTAGCAACCAACGCCTAAGTTATAGCGGATTCAAGAACGGTGTAGTTACTACAAAGCTGTTTGCGTACTAGGCGCATGCAAGCGTATTCTCTTGATTTGCG
>CAXUKA010000027.1:0-31823 GCA_964251335.1 uncultured Hymenobacter sp. | reverse complement strand
CATTTGGCGACATTCGACTGGGTTACAGCTACGACATAGGCGTAAGCCAACTAGCTCAGGATTTGGGTGGTGCGCATGAAATAACTTTCGCACTTCGAGCGTTTGACAAGCAGGAAGGAGCTTGGCGAAGGCTGCGGCGGAAAAATTATCCGCTAGCCCCTTGTCCGGCCTTCTGATATTTTGTAATATTGCAACCAAATTAGCCTTATTCATTTTTAGCGCTTTAGACCAGAATCCTTTTTGTTTATGAAGTTCTCTCCCACTATGAGTCTGCTGGCCGTTGGGGCCTTGGCCTTGGCCAGTTGCAGCAAAAACGGCACGCCGACGGCGGACAACCCGGGCAAAAGCTCTTCAACGACCGGCATCGAGTACAATACCGATGAGGGCATGAAGGTATCGGACTTCAAAAAGGCGCCCGTAGGCCCTGGTCTGGTATACATCGAGGGTGGCCGCACTATCCTGGGCACGACCGAAGAGGACGTGACCAACACCCACGACAACATGGAGCGCACGGTGACTATCGCCTCGTTCTACATGGACGAAGCCGAAGTGGCCAACATTCACTGGCTCGAATACCTGCACTACCTGCGCAAAGACTCGACCGAGGAGCAGTATAAGGCTGCCTTGCCCGACACTACGGTATGGGCGCGCGACCTGTCGTTCAACGACCCTTATGTAACTTATTATCTGCGTTATCCTGGCTTCCGCTACTTCCCAGTGGTGGGCGTAAACTGGCTGCAAGCTGACCGCTACTGCACCTGGCGTACGGCCAAGGTAAACGAAGGCCTAGCCAAGAACGGCGGCGATTCGAAAGGCGGCCTGTTTGGCAAAAAGAAGAAAAAAGGTGACGCTGCCCCCGCTGCTGGTGCTGCCGAAGGCACTACTGCCGGCGCCCTGTCGAACGGCAAAGGTGGCCCGTCTATCGAAGCTGGCACGTCGCTGCCCAACTACCGCCTCCCTACCGAAGCTGAGTGGGAATTTGCTGCACAAGCTCTCGTGGGCGTGCAGGAAGTGGGCAATGAAAACCAAGAAGTTAAGCGTATCTATCCTTGGGATGGTCGCTCGACCCGTAACCCCTACGGCAAAAAGCAAGGCCAATTCCTGGCTAACTTCAAGCGTGGCCGTGGTGACTACGCCGGTATCGCAGGCAGCCTGAACGATGGCGCTATGATTACCGACTACATCTACGCTTACCCGCCGAACGACTACGGCCTCTATAACATGGCTGGCAACGTGAACGAGTGGGTGCAGGACGTATACCGCCCGCTGTCGTACCAGGACGTAGAAGACCTGAACCCCTTCCGTCGCAACGGTGTGGGTGACCCCGAGTCGAAATACGACAAGAAAGGCTACCAGTCGCTGATTGATGACCACGTTCGCGTGTACAAAGGTGGTTCGTGGCGCGATGTGGCCTACTACCTGTCGCCCGGTACCCGCCGCTTCATGGCTGAGGATTCGGCTACGGCTACCATCGGCTTCCGCTGCGCGATGATTAACGCTGGCTCGAACAAGTAATAATCGCAGCTACGTCGCTAGCGCGGCTGACTAAGCTGATTACCGTTTAAGAGTTTATACAACAAGAAAGGCCACCCAATTGGGTGGCCTTTCTTGTTGTCAGCTATTACCAATCTACCCTTCTTTTCTTTGACTTCGGAGTAGTCAGCCCCGGCAGGGGCGTAGCTGCGAAATTCGTTGAATCTGCGGTCTACTCGGCGCAGGCTATTGTCGCGATACTTACTGCTTTGGCCCCAGCCGCCAACAACGCTGCCCCACAGGCCTCAAGCGTGGCACCAGTCGTCAGCACGTCATCGACCAGCAGGATATGCCGCCCGGCCACCTCCTGCGGATGGGCCACCTCAAATACCGTGGCTACGTTTTGCCAGCGCTCGGTGCGGCTCTTGCGGGTTTGGCTGTCGGTGTGTTCGTTACGGCGTAGGGCAGTGGCACTCCAGTGGCAGGGTAGTGTGGCGGCGAGGCCTTCGGCAAAGGCATCGGCTTGGTTGAAGCCTCGGCGCGCCAGCTTACGGCGGTGCAGCGGCACGGGCACGATGAGGTCGAATGTTGGGCCGAGGCCCGCCGTGGCCAATTCGGCCCCATAGAGCTGGCCCATAGCCTTGCCTACGCCCTGCTGGCCCTGGTACTTGAGCTGGTGGAGTAAGTGCTGCACCCGGCCGTGGCGCAAAAAGCGCAGATAGCTGAGCGTGTGCGCCACCGGCAGTTTGCCCCAGAAGCGGCGCGCCAGTGGGTTTTGGTCGGCGGGCAGCAGGTGGTAGTCGGTGTAAGGCAGCTCGGCGCGGCAGGTGGTGCAAAGGTGATGCTCGCCAGCCACCAGCGGCTCCTGACAGGCCAGGCAGGCGCGGGGGAAGAACAGGGCCAGCAAATCGGTGAGCAACGGGCGCAGCATGAGCGAAGCGGTAACTTTGAAGAAGAAAGCTATGGCTGAAATTAACGCCAGCTAATCAGCTTCACAATACTAGCTCATTTACTAGCCATTATGTCTCTTACCACCGATTTTAACGACTACCGCCAGCGCATGAACGAGCGGGTAATGTCGTATGATAACAAGGTTATCAAGCGCTTTTTTAACCTTGACACCAACGCCTACGCCGAAGGCGCGCTGCCCGTGCGCACCAAGGAAATGCTGGGCCTGGCCTGCTCGCTGGTGCTGCGCTGCGACGACTGCGTGAAGTACCACCTCGGCAAATGCCACGAGGAAGGCCTCTCGGATGACGAGCTATTCGAGGTATTCTCCATTGCCAACCTCATCGGGGGTAGCATTGTCATTCCACACTTCCGCCGCGCCGTCGAGTATTGGGAAGTCCTGCGCGCCGAGGCCGCCCTGGGCGCTGCGCATCACTCCCCTACCCAACCGCCCCATGAGCACTAATCCCGACCCCACGGCCGCGCACACTGAGAGCGAAGCCGATTTCAACGCCCGCTGGGAGGTGCTGATGGCCGACCTGCACGAGCGTTTCGGACGCCGGCCCGACCTCAACGCGCTGCTCCTACTTATTGGGGTGCAGGAGCTGGGGCAGGGTGTGGCCGAGTTTACCAAAGAGCAAAAGCAGGACCTCATGCACATTGCCACTTGTAAGCTATTCAGCCTCAGCGGCCATTACGAGCTGGCGCACGTGGACGAAGACGGCTGGCCGCACTACAAGCTGCTGAATCCGGTGCCCTTTGCTAACCTTAAGGAGCAGGAGCGGATGCTGAAATGGCACATTCTGGAATATTTTGACGACCTGGAGGACGGAGAATAATTGTTCTTGTGAGGATGTCATAATCGTCTGTCATTGCGAGTGAAGCGAAGCAATCGCACCTGAACGGCCCTTGAGCAACTCGTCTTAGTGCGATTGCTTCGCTCGCAATGACAACGGCCTGTCTACCATATTTTAATTACTGTGAAAATCGTTTCCTACAACGTCAATGGTCTGCGCTCAGCCCTGAGCAAGGGCCTGCTCGACTGGGTAGCCGCCAACCAGCCCGACGTATTGTGCTTGCAAGAAATAAAAGCCGGCACCACCGCCCTCGACGTGAGCGGCCTTACCGAACTGGGCTATCACGCTTACTTGCACCCCGCCCAAAAGCCCGGCTACAGCGGCGTAGCCACCTTCAGCCGCCAGCTACCGAAGGCAGTAGTTACGGGCTGCGGCGAAGGCATTTATGATAATGAAGGCCGCGTACTACGGCTCGATTTCGAGGGTGTGTCGGTACTGAATACTTACATGCCCTCGGGCACGAGCGGGCCAGAGCGGCAGGCCTTTAAAGTGAAGTGGCTGCACTACTTCCGCGACTATGTGGCGCGGCTGCGGCAAGACCCCGCCGTGGGACCATTGGTGATAGGTGGCGACTACAACTGCTGCCAGACGGCCATCGACCTGCACAACCCCAAGGCCAACCAAAACAGCCCCGGCTTCACGCCCGAGGAGCGCCAATGGTTCAAGGATTTCCTGGCCGATGGCTTCCGCGACTCATTTCGAGAGTTGCACCCCGAGGCCACCGGCCACTACTCGTGGTGGAGCTACCGAGCCGGCTCGCGCCAGCGCAACGTGGGCTGGCGCCTCGACCACCTACTGCTCGACGAGGCCCTGCTGCCTCGCCTGCACGCGGCCGGCCTCTGGCCCGATGCCGTGCATTCGGACCACTGCCCGGCCTGGGTCGAGCTGGCCCCGGCGGAGTAGGATAGTAACGCGAAGCAAAGCTTCTCGCTACACTTAAAACCTAAAAGAGCCGCCCCCGCAGCAAGGGGACGGCTCTTTTAGCTAATGAATCAAGGAAGCTCAATCAAGGACAGGTGATGGAACACTAAAGAGCAAAACACAGGTTTATAATATCTTACTAATTGTTAACTACCAAGCGCTGCGTGCCCAGCGCCTGGCCTGCTGCATTACGTAGCACGACGTGATAGATACCCGTCGGAAGCCCGGCCGTGGATACGGTGGCCGGCTGCTCGGCCGAAATGCTCACCGCCTGCCGGCGCAGCACCTGGCCTACCGGCGAATAAATGAAGACAGTTGTGCCATCGGCCACCGGGGCATCGAGGCTCAGCGTCACCGCGCCGGCTGGGGCGGGGTTGGGGTACAAGGCGAAGCCGGCGCTGGCTTCGGTGGCGGCCAGCGCTACTACTGGCGACAGCGTTTCGCTGCCATCGGTATCGATTTGGCGCAGTCGGTAGTAGCTGGTGGTGCGGGTGGGAGCGGCAGCATCACGCAGGCTGTATTGGTGCGGGGTGGCACTGGTGCCAGCGGCGGCCACGTTGCCCACGGCCACGAAGCCAGCCTGCGGGTTGGTGGCGCGCTCCACCACGAAGCGGGCGCTGTGCTGCTCGCTGGCGGTGGTCCAGGCTACGTCGGCGGCCGTGGTGCCGGCGGCGCGGCTTACAGTGAAACTTGTGAGCACTACGGGTAGCGGCGTGGCGGGCGGCAGCAAGCTCAATAAGCCCAGGTCGTCGGCAAAGGCCGAATACACATTGACATCGGTGGCGACGGCCAGGGTGCGGTTGATGGTAATGCCCACCTGCGCGAAGTTGCGCGTGGTGCGGAAGCTTACTTCACGGCGGTTGTCGGGCAGCAGGTTCAGGGCCAGCAGGGTCGAGCTAGTGGCGGTTTCGAGTACCACGCCGTTGGCATCGTAGGTGGTCAATACCACGTTATCCAAGGCGCTGACATCTAGCAGTGTATTGTTACCCAGCACTATGCCCGCCCGGTTGGCCGTCAGGCCCGGACCCGTCAGGGCAAAGCGCACCGTATTGGTACTCGCCAGCCCAATACCCTGGCTCAGCTGGATGTATGACATGCCGTTGGCCGTGCCCACATTGGTGCCGCAGCCCACGCATACCACGCCACCTTGGTTGCTGGTGTACTTGCCATCGCTTAAGGGGTAGGAGGTCGCAATGGGGTTCGTAGTAAAGGCATCCTCCGACAGCCCAAAGCCATAGTACAGCCGTAGGTTATTCAGCAACGCCACAGCCGAGCCGCGCTCGATGCTAACGCCGTCGAAAGGCTTGGTCACTGGAAAGCTTATGAACGCTTTGTCGTCGGAGAGCAGCTGCACATTGAGCAGGCTGCCAGTGGCCGAGGCCTCCTGCTCCACGCCGTTCAGGAAAGAGCGCAGGCGCAGGCCATTCAGCAAGCCCACGTCGAGCAGGCCGGCATTGCCCACCACGAAGCCCGCCCGATAGCCTGAGCCAGGCACCGTGCCAGCCAGCTTCACTTGCAGCGTGCTGGTGCAGCCTACGCCGGCCAGAGTATTGAAATAGGCGTAGTTAGTCAGGCTGTTATCTACAGCATTTTGGGGGTCGCCCACCGTGTTATTGACGCAGACTGCCACCGGCAAGTTGACGCTGTTGGCGGTGTTATAGAGGCCAGTAGCGGAGCCGCTGAACTGAGACAAATAGCCCGTCACTTTCTTGGGCACGCCCGGCGCTACACCGTAGGCATAGAGAATATTGGTGGTGGGGTAGCCCAGCAAGCTCAGCGACACTGCGCCAGGGTCGAAGCTCACCTCTACCCGGTCGAAGCTCAGGCTGGTGGTGAACTCCAGCTGCCGGGGCTGCCCGGCGGCGGCCAGCAGGGCCAGTTTCAGCAGCGAGGCATCGACGGGCTGGGTTTCGCGCAAGGTGTTGTGCAAGTAGGTGCGCAGCGTTACCGTTTCGAGGAGGCGAGTGTTGAGCAGGCCCGTGTTGTTGGTAGACACGAGCACCCCAGCGCGGTAGCCAGCGGGGGCCACCCCGCTCAAGGGTATGCGCACGGTAGCAACAGGGCCAAACAGACCGAGGCTGATAAGGCTAGGCGGCTGCACACTAGCCGTAATACCGGCGGCTTGGAGCTGGGCACTTATTCCGACCCGGCTGCCACCACTAGGCACGCTGATACTGTCGCCGGTGGAATAGTACGCCCGGTCGGCCGCCCAAGCCTGACCGCTCAGCAAACTCAACAGGAAAACAAATAAGAATGCAGGTACAGACCTGCGAAAAGCAAGTCTATTGAATGGTACTTTTAGAAGAAATAACATGACAGGAGGAAAAAGAGGATAGAACGTCCTGCTTTTGCCCCAATGATGTTGCCACTAAAACAATAAATTGATTATCAGTATAATAAATAAATATATTTTATAAAATATTATCCCAAAATGAAACTCAATTCCAGTAAATGGACTTTGCCACGAACCTATCACCCTCAAAATGACGTACTTTTGCAAGACTTGCAGCTTACTATGCTATTAGAATTATTATAAATTTTCCGATATCTTTTACAAACTATTCACTCTGGGCAGCGTACTATTTAGCAAGACGCTGCCGCTCTACCTTCCATGATTGCAAACGCGACCTTTGAGATATGGCTACTCGGCGATAATGAGGCCTATAGCAGCCTGCTCAACCACCAACTGGGGCGTAACCCCGATTATCAGCTCCGCCGCTTCACTACCACTGCCCTGGCCCTGGCCCATGCGCAGGCCGAAGAGCCCCCAGAGGCCATCATCTTCGACTGTGGCCCCAAGCCGGAAATAGCGGTGTTTCGAGCCGTGCAGCAGTTACGTGAGCAGCTTCCGCAAGCAGCCATTTTCCTGATATCAAGCCAGGCCGATGTCAACACCGCCGTGGAGCTGATGCGCCACGGGGCCAGCAACTACCTGGTGAAAGACCCCACCACTCCCGACCGGCTATGGCAGCTGCTGGGGCAGCTGCGCCAAGCGCCGGCGCCGGCCGCCACGGGGCGCGTGCTCAAGTCTGCGTGCCCACCGGCCGCGGCCAACCGGCTGCTGGGCGAGCACGCCAGCATTCAGCGTGTGCGCGAGCTAATAGGCAAGGCCGCCCGCACCACCATTACGGTGTCGATAACCGGCGAAACCGGCACCGGCAAGGAGCTGGTGGCCGAGGCCATTCACCAGCAGTCGGAGCGCGCCGACCGGCCGTTTGTGGCCGTGAACATGGCCGCCATTCCGCGCGAGCTGCTCGAGAGCGAGCTGTTCGGGCACGAAAAAGGAGCCTTTACCGGAGCCTCTACCAAGCGCGTGGGGCACTTCGAGGCCGCCAATGGTGGCACCCTATTTTTGGATGAGATAGGCGACCTTGAGCTGTCACTGCAAGCCAAGCTGCTGCGCGTGCTGCAAGAGCGCGTGGTAACGCGGGTGGGCGGCTCCAAGCCGGTGCCCTTCGATGTGCGCCTGGTGGTGGCCACGCACCGCGACCTCGCCGCCGAGGCCCGCGCCGGGCGCTTTCGCGAAGACCTGTATTATCGCTTACTAGGGCTACCCATCGAGCTGCCCCCACTGCGCGCCCGGGGCGACGACAAAGTGCTGCTAGCCGACTTTTTCGTGCGCAATTTCAGCCAGCACAACCGCTTGCCAGTGCGCGAATTTGACGCCGAGGCGCGCAAGCGCCTGCTGGCCTACTCGTTTCCGGGCAATGTGCGCGAGCTGCGGGCCGTGGTAGAGCTAGCCGCCGTGCTAGCCGAAGGCCGCCACATCAAGGCCACCGACCTGCCTTCTTTGCAAGGCCAGGCAGCCAGCCGCGAGTTGCCCACAGCAACTGGCGTGAGTGAGGCAGGAGGCCCCTCACTGCGCGAGCAAACGCTGGCCATTATGCAAAACGCCCTGCTGAGCACGCAGGGCGACGTGGTGGCCGCCGCCAGCCGCCTGCGCATTGGCCGCTCTACGCTCTACCGCCTGCTGCAAAGCGGCGAGCTGCGCCTGCCGAAGTAACCCAGGCAGCAACGCTGCATAGTACAAAAAGGCGTTTGAGCTACCCATAAGGGAAAGCCCAAACGCCTTTTCTTTTGCCTGACTTTTGGCGGCTTATATCCCCTGGCTTGGCCTAGCAAGGCATCTGCTGAAGCTCAGACCATAAATGCCGTAATTTTATGGTAACCCTAGCTAGCATTAGGGGGTTAAAGCTTTATATTCGTCTCCGCTACGGCAGGATGGGTATTGTTTTTAACTCTTTTACAAATACAACTATGTGGTTTTTGCTTTTCGGCCTCATCGCGGCCACTGCTATACTTGCACTTGAAACCGCTCGCCGTGCCCGCACGCTGCTCACGCCAGCCCCGGTAGCCGTACCAGTTCGCTAGCTAATTGCTCTTTTAGAAACGAAAAAAGCAGCCCTTTCAGGCTGCTTTTTTCGTTTCCAGGCAGATTGTGCTGCCTAGATATAGTACACGCCCTTAGCGAATAATCAACTTGCAGAGCTGGCTTGAGTTATCGGCTTCGAGCTTTACGTAGTACAAGCCGTTGGCAAATTTGCTCAAATCCAGGGTTTTGGTCGAACGCTCGCTCAACTCAGTGAGCGTTTCGCGGTACATCACGGTGCCAATCACGTTGAGCACGGTAACTTCGGCGCGGCGGCCTTCGAGGCCATTGATAGTTAAGTGAACGATACCCGTGCTGGGGTTGGGATATACTACAAGCGTGCGCTCATCGCCGCCAGCTGCGGTCCGGGTAATGGTCTGGTGATGCACGGCCGGGGCCGCTTCGGCGGGCGAGGGCATGCCGCTACGCAGCAACCCAAGACTAGCTAGCCAGAGAATAGAAAATAGTAAGCGTTGTTTCATAGCACTGTAAACCAGAATAGCTTAGCGGGGTGGGATTAAAGTTACGGCTAGCTATGATTTTGGTTTTACAAAAGTACAGCAACTTGCCGGCTTAAACTAAGCGAAAATGCAATATAATGGCGAAAGCCAACTTTAACTTGGTTAAGTAATGGCCTTTTCCAATAATATTTTTTCTGCGTCAGCCGATGTGGTATTAGTGGGTGGCGGACTGGCCGGTTTGGCCGCTGCGCTCGACCTGGCTGGGCGCGGGCACCGGGTGGTAGTGATTGAGCGTAAGCAGTATCCATTTCATAAAGTATGCGGCGAATACGTGAGCCACGAGGTCGGCCCCTACCTGCGCCGGCTAGGGGCCGACCCATCGCCGCTGGGGCCGGCCAGCATCAGCCGGTTCCGGCTGTCGTCGCCGGCCGGGCGCGTGCTGGATAGTCCGCTCGACCTGGGCGGCTTCGGCGTGAGCCGCTACCAGCTCGATAATTTTTTGTACAAGCTGGCCCTGGCGCGGGGCGTAGAGTTTGTGCTGCCCGCCACGGTAACTGATGTGGCCTTCGACTCCGCCTCCGACCGCCACACTCTCACACTGGCCGATGGCCGCCAGCTCGCGGCCCGGCTAGTGCTGGGCAGCTACGGCAAGCGCAGCGCACTGGACAGGCAGTTGGGCCGGTCGTTTTTCGCGCAGCGCTCGCCCTACCTAGGCGTGAAGTACCACCTGCGCCTGCCCGGCTTCCCGCGCGACCTGATAGCGCTGCACAATTTCCGCGATGGCTACGCGGGCATTTCGGCTATTGAGGAGGATAAGCTGTGCTTTTGCTATCTCACCACCCGCGCCAACCTGAAGCCCCACGGCACCATTGCGGCCCTCGAAAGTGAGGTGCTGGCCCAAAACCCGCACCTCGCCGATATTCTGCGCCACGCCGAGCGGCTGTATTCGCAGCCCGAGGTTATCAACGAGATTTCCTTTGCCCCCAAGCAGCCCGTAGAGCAGCACCTGCTGATGCTGGGCGATGCGGCGGGCCTCATTACCCCGCTCTGCGGCAATGGCATGGCAATGGCGCTACACGGCGCGGCGCTGGCCGCCCCGCTGGCCGACCAGTTTTTGCGGGGACAGTTGTCCCGGCCGGCACTGGAGGCAGCCTATGCGCAGGTTTGGCAACGCACCTTTGGGGCGCGGCTGCGAGTGGGCCGGGCGGTGCAGCGGCTATTTGGCGGGCCGCTGCTGAGCGAGCTGGTGGTGGGTGGCCTACGGCACTGGCCCGCCGCCGTGCGTGCCCTTATGCGCCAGACCCACGGCACCGAGTTTTAGCGCCATAGCGCGAGCTTTTCAGCTTGTGCTACGGCCACAAATAAGTAAAAGCAACTATTTGCTAAAAGCAGCCGAGCTACGTAAGTAGAGCTTTAAGAATAACTAATTGGCAATGTCTTGTTCGACAAACCTTGCCAATTGACAACTAATAACTACCCTGAATGCCCAGCTACCTGGGTGCCATTGGCACCGCTACCCCACCTCACCTCTTGGCCCAGCCCGTGATTGCTGATTTTATGGCGCAGGCCCTGGAGCTGGATGCGGCTGGCACGCGCAAGCTGCGGGCACTCTATCGCATGTCGGGCATCGAGTACCGCCACTCGGTACTGGCCGACTACGGCCGGGCGGCGGGCGACTACGAGTTTTACCCCAATACGCCCGGCCTGGAGCCCTTTCCGACGGTGAGTGAGCGCATGGTGGCCTACCGGCGCGAGGCGCTGCCGCTGGCTGTGGCCGCCGCCCAGGCTTCGCTGGCTCTAGCGCCGGGCATCACGGCCGATAGCCTCACCCACCTCATCACGGTGAGCTGCACGGGCATGTACGCGCCGGGCCTCGATATCGAGCTGGTGCAGGCCCTGGGGCTACGCACGAGCATCCGGCGCACCTGCGTCAACTTTATGGGCTGCTACGCGGCCGTGAATGCCCTTCGCTTAGCCGACAGTATAGCCCAGGCCGACCCCACGGCGCGGGTGCTCGTGGTGAGCGTGGAGCTGTGTACCCTGCACTTCCAGAAAAGCCACGCCGAAGACCACCTGATAAGCAATGCTCTCTTCAGCGATGGCGCAGCAGCGGCGCTGGTGCTGGGGCAGCCGCTGCCCGGCCCCGCGCCCTGCCTGAAGTTGCGGGCCTTCCACTGCGGCCTGGCCCCCGAGGGCACCCGCGATATGGCTTGGCATATCGGCAACACGGGCTTCGAAATGACGCTTTCGGGCTACGTGCCGGCGCTCATCGAGCGCGGTATCGGCCCACTCATTGCCGAGCTGCTGCACGAGCTGCCCGTGGAGCTGGCTGATATCCGGCACTTTGCCCTGCACCCCGGAGGCCGCAAAATCCTGGAAGCCATCGAGCAGGCGCTGGGTTTGAGCCAGCACGACAACCGCTTTGCCTACCAAGTGCTGCGCGACTACGGCAACATGTCGTCGGCCACGGTGCTATTTGTGCTGCGCGAGTTGCTGGCGGCCGCCACGCCGGCCGATGCGGGCGCGCAGGTGCTCAGCTGCGCCTTCGGACCGGGACTGACACTGGAAGCGATGTTGTTAGAGTTGTGCGGGTAGTTTCAACGGACTTTAGCCCAGCCGCAGTAGCAGGATAGGGAGGTAAAGGCTGAATTACCCTTTTACTGAATGAACTTCGTGAGCAGTTCCTAAGGAAACAGCCTAGGTGTACCTACACTGCTCCAGCCCTCTTTATACATGACCCTTCCTCTTACCCTTACGAAGGTTTATACTACTGCTCTTACTCACGACCAGCTCCTTGCCTTGCTCAGCCGCTTACAACCAAGCAAAAAGCAATGGCAACTCTATGAAGTTGACAACTACTTGGTAGACCTTGTGCGCAAGGGCTTTGTCCTACGTCATGCCGACCCGCGGCATAACCTGCCTGCAATGCCAAAAATCGCAGGAGAGATTCTGCAAGAGCACCCGACAACTATTCGCATAACGATTGCGCCGAACTACTTCTTGGTCGCATTCCTGCTGCTGTTTCCCGTAGTTTTTATGCCAGTTGCTTTTTTTTCAGATAGTTGGACAATCGATGGTGCCCACCGAGCTCCTGTGCTGACAGAACGATTATCGATACTGTTGGATGGAGGGGTATTTCCCATTTTAATGTGCTATGTGGGGGCAATCATTCCAGTCAGAAAAGCAGAAGACTGGATTGTAAAAAAACTTGCACTTCAACCGCCCTCGCTCGGGGAAGCCAAAACCACTACGATTCCTAGAACGGGCTTATAACGGGCTTTATGTTAAACCCAGCCCGACCTACTGCACTGTATCTCCCCGCAACTTGCGAAACCGCTTCCTAGCCTCAGCCACATAGATGCTGCCGGGGTATTTGGTCAATAGCTGCTGGTAGAGCGTTTGGGCTTGGGCATTGTCCTTGACGTCTTCTTCCTGAATGCGGGCCAGCAGAAACAACGCATCGTCGCTGAGCACGTCGAATTTAGGGTTTTCGGTGAGGAGCTTGAGGGTAGCGGTGGCCCCGGCGTAGTCGCCAGTGCGGCGCTGGAGCTGAGCTTTCAGGTATAGCGCATCGTCGGTGAGGGCGTGGCCGGGGTACTTGGTCAGCAGGTTATCGAGGCCGGTTTTGGCTTCGGTCAGCTTGTTCTGGAACACCAGCTCCTCCACGGCGGCGTATGCTTTCAGGCCCAGGCCGAGGGTATCCTCCGCTGTGTTTTCCTGGATGAGCAGCGAGAGCTGCATAGCATCGTTGGCGATTTCGCGGGTGGTGGCCTCTTTCAGAATGTCGAGATGGCTCTGGGCTAGCTTGAAATCGCCGGCGAAGTAGCTCAGGCGGGCGTTACGCAGCTTGGCCTCGTAGCCCAACGGGGCCTCGGGGTGCGCCTTTTCGACCTGCGAGTAAAGCAGGGTAGCTTCCCAGGGCTCACCTTTCAGCAGGTAGAGGTCGCCGAGGGTGGTTTTGGCGGCATCTACTACGTCGGCGCTAGCGCGGGGCATAGCCACTATTTCCTGGAGCAAACTCATGGCCTTGGCCTTATCGTCGAGTACGAAGGCGTAGAGGTCAGCCAGGCTGCGCATCACCGGGGCCGTGTCGGGCGTGCGCCCCAGCTCGGTGAGCAGGCTTTCGTACTCGGTGGCCAGGGCGCGCACCTTAGCTTGGTCAACGGGGTAGGTGTCGCGCACCTGCGCCTCGCGGGTTTGCAGCAGGCGCTGGCGCGCCATCTGGAAGTACGGGCTCTGGCGATATTCGCGCACCACGTATTCGTAGGCCGCGATGGCGCTTTCGTAGTCCTTGTTGCGCTCGGCAATGCTGCCAAGCTGCATCACGCGCTCGCCCTTGGTATTGCCGCGCCGGTCGAGGGCACGGGCCTGAATGAGCGCCCCGGCAAAGTCGTGGCGCTGTACTTGCAGCCACAGCAGCAGCTCGCTATAAGCCACCTGCTCGGGGTGTTCCTGCACGGCCGTCACCAACAGCTTATCAAGCGTATCGAAGTCTTTTTCGTTGTGCAGGGCGTTTTGTAGCATGTTGCGCACGAAGGGCAACTGCTGCTCGTCCTGCTGCACTAGGCGCAGGGTTTCGGCGAGTAGCTTGTCCTGCTGCTGGCCCTGGGTGTAGAGCTGAATGAGCTGGGGGGCGTACTCCGAATTATTCTTGGCCAGCTCGCGACCGCGCAGGTAGGTGCGCTCGGCCCAGATGGGCAGCTCGCGGCGGCTAAACTCGGTAGCCACCGGCCCCACCTGCGTTGGGGTCAGCTGGGTTATTACCTTCTGGTATTGCTTTTTGGCGGCCAGCGTGTCGCCGCTGGCCGCGAATAGGCCGCCCAGGTACACGCCGTAGCCGCCCTCCTCGGGGTGCTGCTTGATGGCATGTTTCAGCAGCTTCTCGGCGTCTTTGTAGCGCTTTTGGGCTTGTAGGGCAGCCAGGTAGTCGGGCAGCACGGCAGGACTCGCCTGCTCGGCTTCCTTGAGCTGGCTGAACAGAAAAATGGCCTTGTCATACTCGCCCCGGCGGGCGTAGTCCTTAGCCAGCGTGGCCCCACTCACGGGTGCCCAGGTGCCGGGGCGCTGCGGGCCGCCCTGCCCCGGCTGGGCGTGTAGCGGAGCAGCTAGGGCCAGCCAGCCCAGCGGCAGCAACAACGAAAGACGACGCATCGAAGAAATAGTCATAACTCAACCAAGTGCCACGCGGCTTTTGGGGCTAAACGGCATTCGCCCGTCCAACCGTTCAAACCACCACGCGACGAAACACCCAAGTTAGGCCTTAGGGTCAATACCTTCATCGGCGAGGTGTTGGCCCACGTTGAAAAACCACTTTTTATCTAACGCAAAAGCGGCGGCCTCCTCTCGGAAGCCGCCGCTTTTACTTACTCTTTTGTCTTCGCTTAGAAGAATTTCGAGCGATTGTCCTTCACGTTGGCGTGGGCCTTAATGGCCTCATACACCAAGCCATCCTGGCGCTGTTGGCGCTGAGCAGCCAGCTGCGTACGCACGGCTTTCACATCGCCGGGCGTGGCGGGCGTCACGCTGGTGCTTTCTACTACCAGTACACCCTGCTCACCCTGGATGGGGGCCGACTTCTGGCCCGGCTTCAGAGCAAAGGCACGGCCTACAGCATCGGGCTCGAAGCCCACGCCGGGGATGGCGCTTTGGGCTTGGTTTACAGCCTCGGCATTCTGCACTACTGCGCCATTGCCGGCAATTTTGGCCAAGTCTTCGAGCGAACCAGTTTTGCCTTGCAGCTTAGCGATAATTTCTTTCGCTTTCAGCTCATTGCGTACGGCGGCAGTCAGTTCGGGCTTGATGCTGGCTACCGTAGCGGTGCCTTTCTCGCGGGTGTCAACGAGCGCGGCCAGAATGTGCTGGTCGCCTATGTCGAACAGCTGCACGTCGCCGACGTTGGTTTTGCTGTTATCCGGCCCGAAGCCGAAAGCCCAGCGCACGATTTCGCGGGCATTCTGGATGGTGCCTATCGAGCGGGCATTGGCATCCAGGTTTTTGGCTTCCTGCTTTTGCAGAGTTTTGTCTTTGGTGGCGAGCTGGCGGAAGGCTTCGAGGTCGGGCGCGTCGGCTTTCAGCTGCTGAGCACGCTCGTACGTAGCGTTCTGCGTGGCTTCGCTGGGTTGCACGGCCTTCAGCACCGAGGCTATCTGGTAGGTTTGCTCGCTTTTCTTGCCCGTCACCTTCACGATGTGGTAGCCGAAGTTGGTTTCGACCAGCGTCGGCAACAGGCCGAGGCCAGGAGCCCCGAAAGCCGCTTTGCTGAACTCGGGCACCATGCTGGTTTTGTCGAAGTAGCCGAGGTCGCCGCCTTTGTCTTTGGTGCCATCGCTGCCGTACTGCTTGGCCATTGCGGCGAAGTCAGCTCCAGCCTTGATTTTGTTCAGAATATCCTGAGCCTGCGCTTTCACAGCCGCTTTCACAGCAGGCGGCATCTGGGCATCGGCCTTGAACAGGATGTGGCTAGCCTGTACCATCGGCTTGGGCTTCTCGCCGGTTATCTTATAGATAGCTAGTGCATTGCCAACGGCAAATGGGCCGTACACCTGGCCCACTGCTAGCGGCTGGCTGGTAAGCTGCTGGGGCAGCTGAGTAGCCGGTAGGTAAGCCGCGCTGTAGGGCTGCTCCGAGTTTTGCTTGGCAAACAGCGAGTCGTTGGGTGCAGTGCGGAACTGCTGGGCCAGCGCGTCCATGTTCTGGCGAATGGCGGCGCTGTCTTCTTTGCTGGCTACTTCGGGCACCACGATGTACTCGATGGTGCGGCCTGCTTCGACTTTGTAACGGCCTTTGTGGCGGTCGAGGTAGTCTTGTAGCTGGGCATCAGTAGGCTTCACGGCCGAGTCCGATACGCTGGTGTAGGGCACAAACAGGTAGCGGAAATTAGCCTTCGCGTTTTGGGCCTCGTCGAAGCGCTTGGCTTCTACCGACGTCACATACACCGAGTTTTTGAGCAGGGCGTTGTATTTCTGCAAGGGGCGGTCGAAGTCGCGCAGGGCAGCTTCGAAGTTGCGGAACGCTACCTGCGACTCAGCCGGCAGCTTGTCGAGGTTCTTGAGGTAGTCAATCAGGCGCGCACGGTCAAACTGCCCGGTTTTGGGGTCCGTGAAGGCTTGCTTGAGGCTGGGGCTGATATTGTCGCCCTGCACCAGGTCCACTAGCTCGTCGTCCGAGGTAGTCAGGCCCAGCTTCTCAAACTCGGGCTGGTAGGCGCGGCGCGCCAGCAGCTGGTTCCAGGTTTGCTCGCGCAGGTAGCTCATGGCCTGGTCGTCGGCGGGGCGACCTTGCTGGTTGGCAAAGTTTTGTTTGGCCTGCTCCAGCGCGGTATTGAATTCGGGCAGCTCGATTTTCTCGCCGTTCACCTCACCTACTACCTGGTCGTTGCGGCCAAATAGCCGGTTGCGCCCTCCAATCAGGTCGCCGCCCACAATGAAGAGCAGCATCCCGATGGCGACAGCCCCAACGGCTACCCCCGATTTTTCCCGAATCGTGTTAATTAAAGCCATCTATAAACTCAAAAAATGTACGCGCACTTGGTCAAATGAGGCGCAAAATAACCACAATTTGCTTGAACTGCCAAGCTAAGCGGTTGGTAGAAGCCCCTGAATGTCACGCTCGGCGGTTAGCACAGAACGGAGTGGCACGTTGTTTTGCGTCAGGTAAGCCACTCAAGCGCGAAAAGGAGTATCCTCCGCTCTATAAATAAAAAACGCCGCCTGCCAGGCAGACGACGTTTCCTACTAGCGCTTTTTCCTTTTAGTGGCCTTCGCCGACTTGGCCGGCTTGTTTAACTCGGCTACCTGGCGAGCCACTTCTATCTCCTTAGCTCGGCGAGCTTCCTGCCGCCGCCAGTACTGCAAGGGCAGCCAGCAGGCCAGCGAAATCATGTATATCCAGTAATTGCGAACCAGGTCGTTTTGCAGAATGGTCTGGTAGGTGGCAATCACAAACGTGACTACGCCCAGGGCAAACAACACCGTCTTTAGCAGTGACTTATCAAACTTCATAGTTCCTGCGCAAGCTAGATTCCCTGAGCTTTCGCTTGGTCGAGGGTAAACGTGCCGATGGGCTTAAAAATCCGATAGCGCGAAAAGTCCTCGTTGGCTTCCAGGCCTTCGCCCGTCAGTACCTCCGTGGGCGTTTGCACCCGCACCTTCATGGTGGGCTCGGTATATATTTTACGCTTCATCTTGTCGTAAAACAACTCCTCTGTTTGCAGCGTTTGCTGCTGTGGTACGTTGGCTACCCGCACGTCGCCGCGCATGGTATAGAGTTGCTTGTTCTTGTCGAGCTTGCCAAACTTAGCCGCCAGGGTATTTACTATTATTTTGCCAGGCTTGTCGTACACCTGCACTTTTACGCTCTTGCGGTAGAGCATGTCGCCGTTTTCGTACTGCTGCTCGAGCGGCGCGGTGAGGCGCAGCTGCAAGCGGGCCGAGTCGCTCACCAGCGTTTCCACGTTGGTAGTTTCGACTAGCGGGCCTATATACGATATAGGATGTGCGGCTTCCTCCTTCTGCTCGCAGCCAGCTAGTTGAAGCGTAGCTAGCAGACCAGCCGCCACTAAATACTGATAGCGAGCAAACCACATATTATTGGAGCCGGCGCTTGATAAACCAGCGGTTGCTGAGCGTCACGCCCAACTGCGCACGCAGGTAGTTTTCGCGTACGTTGCTGGTGCCGGTGCCACCGTACAGGTAGTCGGTATTGCCCCGAATGCCATACGTCAAGGCTAGGCTGACAACCGTCGATTCGAGGGCCGTGGCCGTGGGCAGCGGGAAAGCAAAGCCCCAGCTAACGGCACGGTCGTAGAGCACCTGGCCATTGGGGCGGTAGGGCATCTGGGCCACGCTCAAGCCAATGCGGTAGGTTACGCGCTCGAAGTAACGCTGCACCGAGCCGGGGTCGGGCGTGTATTCGCCGCCCGCTGCTACGCGCCACGAATTGCCGAGCGATGAACGCGGGCCATCACCGAAGGCTTGGTACTTCGACCACTGCTGCCAGCCTCCATCGAGGCTAATCGAGAAGTTGCGGCCATTGTCAACCGAAATACCTCCCTGCGTGAGCATCGGGATAAACGTATGACCTGAGTCATTCAACAAGCTTACGGTAGTGCCGGTGATGGTGGCCCGGTTGGCATCCTGCTGCTCCTGGGTGCGCTGGCGCGACACCTTAGTATTGGTCGGGAACGTCTGGGTACCAGCTACGTTCAAGTTCAGGCTTTTGCCTAGCTTGTGACGGTAGTGCAGCGAAGCCCGCATCAGGAAATCGGCGTAGCGCAGCTGCTCGTGCTCTACCACCAGCTGCGCATTACTTGCGCCGATGGCCGTGCTGTTACTCTGGTCAAGAGTACCAAACAGGAATGAGGCGCTACCTCCGATATTGAGGTCGCGCAGTACGTGAATGCCGTGGGCAAAATAGGCCTCTGATAAGCCGCCCGTGCCTTGGTATGTCTTGTAGGCGGTAACAAACGGGTCACCGTTTACGGCTCCGGTCTGGTTTACCTGATAGTCTACCGAGCTGTAGGGCTTGAGGCCCGCCGCCGCCGACCACCGTTTGTTGATGGGTACCGCCAACGACAAGTACGCCAACGTGATACTACCCGTGCGGTACGAGTCTGTAGCGTTGCGCACATTCGTATATTGCCCCGTAAAGCCGGCCTCAAACATGGTGCGCGGCGTATACACCAGCAGCGCCGGGTTGGCCTCGTTGATGTTGCCGGTATTGGGCGCAGCTTGGCCGGCACCGCCCATGGCCATTTGGCGCACCCCGCCCAAGTTGCCTGTGAGGTCGCCCAGGCCAATGCGCGAGTAAGGCGAATTGCCCAAACCTTGGCCGAGGGCCGAGCCCGCCAGCAGCAGCGGCGCGGCAGTCAGCGCGGCCAAAAGTAGATTTTTATCGGTCAACATTATAGCGTAAAATCCGGTCCAGGCCGATTAGCACTAGTTCGGGGACTACAAAGATAAGCCCCAAAGCCGAGGCCAGCCGAGGCTGTAAATACAAAGCGTCGCCGCCCGTTAGCACGAGGCCTAGGTTTGGGTAGCGTTGGCGGTAGGCAGCCACTAAGCCACTTACCTCCGCCGCGGCCCCATTCAGCACCCCACTCAGCAGCGAAGACGCCGTGGAGTCGCCAATTAGTTGCACCGAGGCCGTAGGTTCTGGCAATTCTAGCAGTGGCAATTTTCCGGTGAAGGTGTGCAGCGCCCGCAGCCGCATACGCAGCCCCGGCGCTATGCTGCCACCATAGAAAGTATTATCAACTACTAAATCAAATTTGAGCGCCGTGCCCGCGTCGATTATCAACGTGGGCTGGCCCGGCCGCAGGTACCCTGCTCCTACTGCGCCGGCCAGCCGGTCAGCACCCAGGGTTTGCGGCGTAGTGTAGGCATTTTGCAGCGGCACTGGCGTGAAGCCCGAGCGCAACGGTAATATCTGCGTCAGCACCTCGCGTAGCTCGTGCAGCCAGGGCTGCGCCTCCGCTTCGCTCGCCACCGACGCCAGAATAGCGTGCGCTGGCTGGTGGCGCTGCCAGAGTTCGCTTAGCTCGTTTGGAATTGCCAGAACGCCACTTTCCTGTAAGCCTGCTGCCGTGAAGACGCCGTATTTCAGGGCTGTATTGCCCAGGTCGAGCGCTAGGGTAGTCATATTCTTGGCTAAGAAAAAACGGTTAGTGTTCAACTATCAATATTAAGCTATCGAAAATTGACCACTAACCGTTTATCATTAACTACTATTGACTTACATGAAGTATTTCAAGCGAATTACTTCTTGCTCGCTCAGGAAGCGCCACTTGCCACGGGGCAAATCCTTCTTCGTGATACCGGCGTACTGCACGCGGTCCAGCGCAATCACATCGTAGCCCAAGTGCTCGAAAATGCGACGCACAATACGGTTGCGGCCAATGTGCAGCTCCACGCCCACGAAGTGCGGGTTGCCAGCCACTACAGCCACGTCGTCTACCTCCGCTTTGCCGTCTTCCAGCTCTACCCCCGCCGTGATTTCGCCGAGATGCTCAGCCGTGAGGGGCTTATCTAGCTCTACCTGGTAAATCTTTTTGTTCTTGTGCGAAGGGTGCGAAAGCTTCTGCGCTACTTCCCCATCGTTGGTGAAAAGCAGCAGGCCCGTGGTGTTGCGGTCGAGGCGACCCACTGGGAAGATGCGCTCCTTCGAAGCATTCGCCACGAGGTCCATTACCGTTTTGCGGCCTTCGGGGTCGTCGGTGGTCGTGATGAAATCTTTGGGTTTGTTCAGCAGCACATACACCAGCTTCTCGCGGTTGAGGTTGGTTTTGCCGTACTGCACCGTGTCGGTGGGCTGCACTTTGTAGCCCATTTCGGTCACCACTTCGCCATTCACCCGGATTTCGCCGGAGGCAATCAGCGCATCGGCCTCGCGGCGCGAGCAGATGCCCGCGTTGGCGATGTAGCGGTTGAGGCGCATCTCCTCGGTGCCAAAATCTTCCTCGCTCGCCCGGCGCTTGTTGCCGCGCGTCTTGTCGTTTTCGTAGTGCTTGAGGTTTTTGTAGTCGGGCGCTTCGCCCGGCTTCTCACCATATTTCGGCTTGTCGGCGCGGCCGTAGCCAGTGCTGGAGCGGGGGCCGCTCTCAGCCGACCGCATAGCCTCACGGCGCTCGCGGAACGTGCTAGGTGCATTGGGCCGCTCGCCAGTGCTACGTGGCTTGTCGAAGCTACCAGCGGCGCGCTCACCGTAGGGTTTGCGGTCGCCATAGCTGCTGGCGCCACGCTCACCGTAAGGCTTGCGCTCGCCACGGTCGCTGCCTTCGCTACGACGTTCGTAGCCGCCTTCGCGGCTGGGGCTGCGCTCGCCGTAAGGCTTGCGCTCGCGGTCGGTACCATAGCTGCTGCCACCTTCGGGACGGTTGCCGTAGGGCTTGCGTTCGTCGCGGCCTTCGTTGCGGTTGGGGCGGTCGCCGTAGGGCTTGCGCTCGCCGCCTTCGCTGCGGCGGTCATCGCGGCGCTCGAAGCCGCCACCTTCGGGCCGGGGGCGCGAGGCTGGGCGAGCATCACGCTCCTCGAATGAGCGGCGTTCGTCGCGGCCGGTGTAGGCCGGGCGGTCGCTGTTGTATGGGCGGTCACCAGCGGGCCGCTCGATGCGAGGGCGCTGTTCGGTGCTGCCTTCTACGGGCGTGCCGTCGGGGTTGGTCTTGATGAATTTGCGGTTGCGCTCGCCAGCTACACCACGCGGCACGGTCGGTTTGCCTTCGTAGCGCACTGGCTGGCCCTGCCAAATAGGCTTGGGCGGGTATGCTGGGCGCTCGCTACGCTCCTCGCGTTGCGGGCGGTCGCCACCTTCACGCGGCTCGAAGCGCCGGGCCGGGCGGGCATCGCCGCCACCGAAAGAATTGCGCCGGTCACGGTCGCCGCCAAAGCTGCCCCGGTTGCCGCCATCGTTTGGCCGGCCACCGCCGAAGCTCGAACGCTCGCCACCGTCGCTAGGACGGCTGTTGCCGAAGCTCGGACGGCCACCGCCATCGCTGGGGCGGCTGCCGCCAAATTTATTGCCGCCACCCTGCCCGAAGGAAGGACGCGAACCCGAGTACTCGCCCCGGCCACCAGTAGGCCGGTCACCACCGCGCCCAGCCGGGCGCGAGTCGCCGCCCCGCGAAGCGCCGTAGCCGCCCGCATTGCCACGGGGCTCATAGCCGCCACGGCCCTCGGGCCGGTTAGAACGGTCGGGGCGACTGCTGCCCCCAGTCGGGCCGCGTCGGCCGGACTTGTTGTCTGAAAAATTTTGCTTACCCATAATAATATGCTGGTTGCGAGGTGCAGGGTTCTGCTTTGTACTGGCAGGCTGAGCTTTAGTTGCTCTGCGGCGCTAATGGCCGGGCACCCAGCAACCAGTAACCTAATAAAAAAAGGCCCGGACCCGCTAGCTGGTCGCCAAAGCGCCAGCCACGAGTCCGGGCCGGAAAGTCGGGTGCCGCTTAGTCGCGGCGGGCCATTTTGGCCTCAATAGAATGCTGGGTGTGGGGCACAGCGCGCAGGCGCTCCTTCGGAATGAGCTTGCCGGTGCCGATGCACACGCCATAGGTACCGTTTTTGATGCGAAGCTGGGCGTTTTCAAGCTGCTGAATAAACTTCATCTGACGCGAAGCCAGCTGGTTAAGGCTTTCTTTCTCAGCCGTTTCGGCACCGTCTTCCAGTACTTTTAGCGAGGCAGCCGTAGTGTCGGTGCCCGATTCGTTGTTGCGGGTCAGTGTTTCCTTAATGAAGGACAGCTCCTTGCGGGCAGCCGTGAGCTTATCTTGGATAATCTTATCGAACTCCGCCAAATCTTCGCGCGAATAGCGCAGGTTTTCCTCAGTCATCGAAGGGGAAGGCATAAAGGGTAAGTCAACGGCTGGCTTGCGCCAGTTAAGCAGCCGAACATCAAAAGCAGCTAAATAGTTTAGTATCGGCTGCTTTGCATGCTTGGCAACATGTGTGGCTAAGGTATTTCACAATAGCTTAAGCCACCACAAAGATAGCGCCAGCCAGGTAGTTTGAAAGCGTTGAGCTTAAAAGCCCAGCATTTGGATGGCAGTGGTAGCAGCTTCTACGCCCTTGTTACCGTGTTTTCCGCCAGCCCGGTCCCAGGCCTGCTCCAGGGTATTGGTCGTGACGAGGCCAAAAATTACTGGCTTGTTATACTTTAGGCTCACTGTGGTGATGCCCTGCGCCACAGCGTGATTGATGTAATCATCGTGCTTGGTTTCGCCCTGAATAACTACGCCCAGACAAATCACGGCGTCTATTTCCTCATGCTGCGCCAGAAACTGCGCACCCAGTGTTAGCTCGAAGCTGCCGGGCACCGTGTTGCGGAATACATTCTCGGCCTTGGCACCATGCTTGAGCAACGTCTCATAAGCACCGTTGCTTAGCGTGTCAGTTATCTCGCGGTTCCACTCGGCCACCACGATGCCGAAGCGCTTTTCACTAATATCGATGAAGCCCGAGCTGTCGTAGGTGCTCAGGTTTTGGAGGGCAGTTGCCATAAAGGGAGGAGTTGGCGAATGAAAGAATCAGTAGGAAGCCAGCCGGGCCAGAGCGGCCGTTAGGGCTTGGCTTGCTACAAGCCAGCACAAAATAAGTTTGCCAGCTGGCTCTAAAAGCCCAACGGCACCCTCCCCGCAGGAAGAGTGCCGTTGGCAAATACGCTTAGCGAATCATCGCTTATTGTTGCAAACGAGCTTTGGCCTGGCGAGCTTCGTTGGCTTCCTGTGCCGTGGTGTATTCGTCGATGATGCGGTTGTATACTTTCAGCGCGCCTTCGTTGTCTTTAGCGGCTTCGAGGGCCACACCTTGTTTGAGCAGATAGCCAGGCGTGAAGTACTCATTGGCTTTGTAGTCGGCGGCTTTAGCGTAGAGGTCAGCAGCTTCTTTGGGCTTGTTGAGTTCCAGCTGCGCGTCGCCCATCAGCGAATAGGCACGGGCCTGCACCAGGTAGTCATCCGAACTGAATTTATCCAGCGCGTCGTAGGCATCCTGGAATTTACCTTGCTTGAGCAGCGCCACGCCAGCGTAGAAGTTGGCGAGGTTGCCGGCTTTGGTGCCGCTGTACTCGCTGGCCACTTTGTTCAGGCCGGGCAGCTTGCCATCGCCTTGCAGTGCGGGTTTCAGCGAATCAGCTTCCCAGTTATCGACAGCCCGGAACATAGCGGCTTGCGCTTGGCTGTCCTGCTGGCCACGCCAGTAGTTGTAGCCAAAGAAGCCACCTACGGCCAGAATCACGGCCACCAGCACACCGAGCAGGATATTACCATTGCGACGCACAAAGTCTTCCGACTCAGCCAGGCGGGCGGCCAGGGCATCGGGGTCTTCGAGCAGCGGGTTCTCGGTGACGTAGTTTTCTTCGGCCGGAGCCAGCGGGTCGGTCGAAACGGGGCGGACGGGCTGGCGGGCTCCCGGCGTTTTGCCGGTGTACGGGATTTTAGACATCAGCTAGGATAGCTCAACGGCGCGGCTCGTGAAGGAGCCGCGCCGCAGATGTGGCCGTCGCAAAAATGCCCCGGCCGGGTGTCAGTTAAAAATTATTAATCGTGAATATACGGGTAGTCGTTCTGCACGTACACATCGTGGTACAGCTCCGACGCATCCGGGTAGGGCGAGTTTTCGGCAAAATCTACCGACTCCTGCACACGGGCCTTAATCTTCTCATCAATGGCCGCGAGGTCGTCCTCGGTAGCCATGTTGTGGGTCAGGATGGTGTGGCGCACGGCCTCAATGGTATCGCGGTGGCGGTACTCTTCGAGTTCTTCCTTGGTGCGGTACTTGGCCGGGTCACTCATCGAGTGGCCCTTGTAGCGGTATGTTTTGAACTCCAGGAAGGTGGGGCCTTCGCCGGCACGGGCGCGCTCGGCGGCACGGGCCACGGCGTCGTGCACATCTTCCACGTTCATGGCATTCACCGGCTCCGAAGGCATGTCGTATCCCTTGCCGATGATGTAGAGGTCAGTCACGTTGGAAGTGCGCTGCACCGAGGTGCCCATGGCGTAGCCGTTGTTTTCGACCACAAAAATCACGGGCAGCTTCCACAGCATTGCCATGTTGAAAGCCTCGTGCAAGGCACCTTGGCGCACGGCACCATCGCCCATGTAGCAGATGCAGAGCTTGCCGGTCTTGTTGTATTTCTCAGCGAAGGCAATGCCTGCGCCCATCGGCACCTGGCCGCCCACAATGCCGTGGCCGCCCATGAAACCAACTTCCTTGTCGAACATATGCATCGAGCCGCCTTTGCCTTTCGAGCAGCCGGTAGCCTTCGCAAATAGCTCAGCCATGATGGCGTTGGGCGAAGTACCGAGTGCCAGCGGGTGGGCGTGGTCGCGGTAGGCGGTGATGTACTTATCGCCTTTCTCCAGCGCCGATACGGCACCCGCTACGCAAGCCTCCTGGCCGATGTAGAGGTGGCAGAAGCCTTTGATTTTTTGCTGGCCGTAGAGCTGACCGGCTTTCTCCTCAAACTTGCGCATGAGCTGCATTTGCTCGTACCAAGTCATGTAAGTCTCCTTCGGAAACTTCGGCTCGGCCGGCGAAGTAGCAGCGGGCTCATCGCCGGGGTTGCCACCTTGGTGGGCATCGGGCAGTACTTCTACAGCGGGTTGCTGCGCGGTAGCTACACCCGTGGCCGCATCAACTGCCGTAGGCGTCGAGGTGGCTCCGTTACCGTTGCTGCTACCATTCGCGCCGACTTTCGACGCTTGTTTTACTTTCGACTCCGCCATGGTTTGGGGTGTATAATTTCGCGTTGGGAGGGCGAAATTACGCAATTCTATCCGTAGTTACGTAATCCTGATTTGCACTCTCTTTAGCTGCCCTTAATGACGCTCGACCAGCTCCACCTGCTGTTTTTCAAAAACTACGACGAAGCCAACCTGAGTTTCAGTCCCGGCATCAATTGCTTTATCGGCGACAACGGCAGCGGCAAAACTAATTTACTCGACGCTATCCACTACTTAGCACTCACCAAGAGTGCGTTCACCACCCTTGACTCGCAGAGTATCAAGCAGGAAGCAGATTTTTTCGTCGTAAAAGGCAAGTTTTCCTCGCCCGCCCTCAACCGCTCCGAAACCATCCAGGTAAGCTTACGCGCCGGCCAGAAAAAAACGCTCACCCACGACAAACAGCCCTACGAGCGCATGGCCGACCACATCGGCCGCTACCCCGCCGTGCTCATCTCGCCTTATGATACTGACCTCATCCGGCAGGGCAGCGAAGAGCGTCGGCGTTACTTCGACAGCTTGCAGTCGCAGCTCGACACTGAGTTTTTGGATTTGCTCATCCAGTATAATGGCCTGCTGCGCCAGCGCAATGCCACCCTTAAGCAGCACAACGGCGGCCACGGCTTCGACACGCTCTATCTCCAAGCGCTCGACGACCAGCTAGCTCCGCTAGGCGAAAGCCTGTCAGCGATGCGGGTGAATTTCCTCGCCGAGTTCACCCCAGTCTTCCAAAGCCACTACGAGCAGCTAGCTGAAGGCCGCGAGCAAGTGACGCTGGACTACAAGAGTCAGCTACCCGGCCAGAACTTCCGTCACCTCCTCCTTGCCAACGAGCGCAAGGACTTAGCCCTGCAACGCAGCACCGTAGGCCCGCACCGCGACGACTTCGTTTTCCTTATGGATGGCTTACCGGTAAAAGCTTATGGCTCGCAGGGCCAACAGAAGTCGTTCGTCATTGCTCTTAAGCTAGCCCAGTTCGAATTGCTCGCCAATCGCCATGCCAGCATCTCATCCGAAGGCCAGCGACCCCCAGTTAGCGGCAAGCCTCTATTGCTACTCGATGACATTTTCGACCGCCTCGACGACAAGCGCATTGCCCGGCTTTTGCAGCTCGTAGCCGACCACACGTTCGGCCAAGTCTTCCTAACTGACACTAGCCTAGAGCGCACCGACCAAGCACTAGCCGGCGTCGATAGCGACATCCGACGCTTTCGGGTGCAGGCCGGCACGGTGACCCTTATTTGAGGGTTAGCCAAAGGAAAGGGTAGGCTAAAGCGTAATTTTGCGTCAGCAAATTCCACCAGTTGCTGAGTCCTCAGCGCTGGGCGCCTGCCCTCCCCTACCATGAAAAAACCACTTCCTTCGGCGAACGCTCGCCGGGCCGATATCATGCCACTTAAGGAAGGACTGGAAGCGTTGGTGCGGGCCTACCGCCTCGAAGGCAAGCTGAACGAGGTAACCATCGTGGCCAGCTGGGAGCGCGTGATGGGCAAGGCCGTAGCTCAAAAAACCAAAGAGGTCTACGTGAGCAAAGGCAAGCTCTTTGTGCGCCTCACCTCCGCCCCGCTCAAACACGAGCTAGTGATGGCTAAGACCCGGGTGCTTGAACTGCTCAATACAGAGGTAGGCGCGCAAGTCGTGACCGAGGTGATTTTCCTGTAATCGCCGAACTGAAATTTAAGGGGGCTCTTGAAAGCGCGGGCGTCATGCTCGTTGGGCGTTCGTTTGTCGAAGCATCTCGCGTGGCGTACCAATTTCTTGCACTAGCAATAATGCTGACGAGACACCTCGCTACGCTGCATGACAGATGCCTGTTTTCAATAAGACCATAACGGCTTAACGGTGGAACGCAGCGTATCAATGGGTGGGCGTGTAGAGACGCATCCTTGCGTCTCGCCGTTGTTCAGCCCGCCTTATCTCGTCTAACATGAGAAGCAAGAATGCGCCTTTACGCCCCCAACTCAATCCAGCGACTTGTAACCATGTTGCTGCTAAGTCGCCCTGTTTCGGATGACTGTTATGCTGCAATAAACAGAAATGTTTCACGTGGAACATTTCTGTTACTTCGGGCCGTACACTTTTAGTAGTAGCTCATTATAGGCCTCCAGCAGGGCAATGTACTTGGTTTGGAGGGTCATCATCTGCCGAGATAGGTCGGTATCAGCAGGTTGCGTAAGTGTTACACGTGGTGTAACGGGATTTGTAACATTATTTTTTGGTGTTGATGTTACAAAGGAAAGCGTAGACTGTTCGGGCATTGTAAAGTCTTGGGCGAAATTGTGTCCGATAATTTCGCCGATTCTTTTTACAAAGTTAGTATCCAGTGTATCGTCTTTGAATTTACGATAGATGGTTGGCCGTGTAATACCCAACTCCTCCACGATACGCGTGATGGAAATACCGCTGTTTTTAATAGCTTCCTGCACTATTTCGCCTTGATGAGGCATCGCGATGAGGGTTAGGGTACAGACAAATATGTAATACGAAATACTGTATACCAAATTCCGGGTAACACTTATTATTTGTATCATTAGCAAGGTGTAACAATCTAACGTGTAACAATTAATGTTTTATTACACTATCCTTAATACATAACATTTTATTGTATCAAGTGTATCACAAAGCCTGCATCACTTGGCTAAATAGCTAGAACGAGGCTTTCTGGAGTCTTAAGCGTTACAGTGGGCCAAGTAGCGCCAGCAAACGATTAGGATAATCGGTGGTGATGCCTTCAACTTGCCACCCACGCACTAGCTGCAAATCAACTGGGGTGTTTACAGTCCAAGGCACTAGGCGCAGTTGCGGATAAGCAGTACGGAGCGCGTGTATTGTAGCCGCAGACAGCAACTGAAAGTCGGGGCCAAGGGTATTTGGTACAAAGCCCAGCTCGGCAAACAACGTCGGCACGGGCGGCAGGTAGTCTTCGATGAGCAGGCACAACGCTAAATCAGGATAGGCTTGCCGGGCAGCTTGCAGTACTCGCGGGTCGAAGCTAAGCAGCGTAGTGCGGGCTTCAACTCCGGCAGCGCGGAGCTCATTTACTACTAAGTCCACGAAGGCGGAGGGCTCAGGATGGTACAGATTATCCCCCTCCAGACTACTTTTTATCTCGACAGAGTAGCGCATGGCAGCGCGGCCAAGCTGCTGACACTGGGCTTCGGCGTGGTGTAGTACCTCGCGTAGCAGCGGTCGGTAGCTGGGCACCGGCTGCTGCTCGGGAAAATCGGGGTGCGGCCACTCCCCTACCACGCACTGCCGGATGGTAGCGTAGGGCAGTTGGTAGAGGTTAAAACGCCGCTCTTCGGCAGGGTCGATTAGTTGGCCCTGGGGGTCACGGCCTAGCTTGGCCGATAGCCACGGCTCGTGCGATACGACTACCTGGCCATCTTGCGACACCACCACATCTAGCTCCAGGGCATCGACACCTAGGGTTAAAGCGTGCTGAAAGGCAGGCAATGTATTCTCGGGGAATAACCCCCGGCAGCCCCGGTGGCCGTGCACTTCGGGCCGCTGGGCGGCAGGCAAATGGGAAGTAGTCATACTGATTCTGTACGCAAGACGATGTACCGCAAGATATTCTCTGGCCGGCCGCTAAGGTGGGTGGGCTGAGCTGGTAATTTTGCTCGGCTTTAACTACCGCTTGGCGGCTTACTTTATGAAAAGACTAGTACTTCTGGTGGTGCTGCTGGCCGTGGTGGCAGGCGGCTATTACTACTATACCTCGCTAAAATCGGGGCCGACGTATGCGCTGATGCAGGCCGCCACGGCCACGCAAACGCACGACCTCGCCACCTTTGAGCGCTACGTAGACGTGGATGCGCTAACCGGTCACCTCGTCGATGATGTAGCTGCCCAAGGCACAAATTCGGCGGTGCTAACGACGCTGGTGCCGGGCGGGCGACTTGCTATGCTGGGCGCAATGCGCTTAATCAAGCCGCAGCTGACCAAAGCTGCCCACGCCGAAATAAAGCGCTTTGTAGAAACGGGCTCGCTCGAAGCAGCTAATGCGGCTGCGCCAAAGCGCTTGGTCAATCTGTCATTTACTGGCTTGGCGAGCCGCGTGGTGAGCCCCGATAGCAAGTTCAAGGGCATTAAGTACACTACCGAGAAGGGCGATGATGAGGCGCTGGTGGGCCTCGAATTTACCCAGCCCAAATTCGATACGACGATGGTACTGGAGGTGCGGCTGCGCAAGCAGGCCGATGGCCACTGGCAGGCTAATGAGATAACCAACACGAGCGAGTTGCTGCGGCAGGTGGCTCGATTGCAGGGCCAAAAAATGCTAGGTCAATAGCAGTAATGATTCTACAAAAAAACCCGTGGTCACTGAATGGCCACGGGCTTTTTTGTAGATGCAAACTAAATCAACTTAGCCGTTGCGGCCGGAGAAGAGTAGGTAAATAATCGAGCCGCCGATGGGGAAGAACCAGATGATAATCCCCCAGATAAGCTTTTTGCCCAGCGACCAATCTTGCTTGAGTAGGCTTATCACTGCGTAGATGGCGAGTATCAGGTAGACAACACCCGCGATGCTTAGGGAGCCATTGTCGCTGTAGCGCGAGCAACTGGTGGTGAACAAAAGCAGGGCTGGCAGCAGGGTGGCCGGCGAAAGGCGGGCGGCAATAGTGGCAAAAGGGCGCATAAGAGTCGTGAAGAAGAGTTAGATGTTCACGCTTCTACGCGAAAAAATAGCTATTGGCTGATTTATAACTGTAACTATTTAAAAATTAATCAATTGACCCGAATAAGCTCGTATTTGCTGCACAAAGTTGGGCAATACGCTCGGCATAAGTGCTACCGTGAGCAGCACGCCGTAGAGCGCCCCATAGAAGTGGGCATCGTGGTTGATATTGTCGCCCCGGCGGCGGCCCATGTAGTAGGAATAGGCGAGGTATAGAAATCCAAATAGGAAGGGTTGAATGGGTATTGGTATCAGGAAAAGGTAAATTCCCTGGCCTTTGGGTACTACCGGCAGCAGCATAATGCTGGCAAATAGCACCGACGACACCCCGCCCGATGCGCCTAGGCTACGGTAGCCGGAATGGTTTCGGTGTTGGAAATAGGTAGGCAAATCGGAGACGATAATGCCGCCCAGGTAAAGAAGTAGAAAGAACAGCAGCCCCGACGAATCGCCGAACTGCTGCGCGAAATACGTCAGCACGATGCCCCCGAATGAGTAGAAGGTAATCATGTTGAACGCCAGGTGCGCGATGTCGGCGTGTAGGAAACCGGAGGTGAGCAAGCGGTACCACTGGCCGCCGCGCCGGTTCATCTGGTAGGGGTCGAGTATCCAGCTGTTCATCAATTCCTGGTTGGACCAAGCGTAGACCGAAACGGCTACGGTGAGGCCGAGCAGGATAAGAAGGGGATTGAGAGGAAGCATATAAAGTAGCGCGGACTTTTAGTCCGCGAGTAGGTAGGGTATTATCGGAGATAGTCGCGGACTAAAAGTCCGCGCTACGGCACTACGACTCGCGCTCTAGCAGTTGCAGCGCCAACTGGCGCAACGGTTCCTTGCGGGCGGTGGGCACGCTGATACGCTCCAAATGCAGGAGCGCCGCCTCGAAGTATTGATTGATTATCGCCTCGGTTTGGGGACGGATATCCAACTCGTCGTAGATGCCCCGCACGGCCGCCACTTTGGCCTCCGCATCAGCTACGGGCCGGCCGATGTACTGCGCCAGCGCCGTGCGCTGAACATCGACAGCCTGGGCCTGGGCGGTAAGCAGGAGGAAGGTTTTCTTGTCGGAAATGATGTCGCCCCCTACTCGCTTGCCGAAGGTGGCCGCGTCGCCGTACACATCAAGCAGGTCGTCGCGCAGCTGAAAGGCCAGGCCGATATCGGTGCCGAACTGCCGCAGGTGCTCGGCATCATCGGCCGAAGCGCCGGCCAGCACCGCGCCCAGCTCCAGGGCAAAGCCGAGGAGCACGGCCGTTTTCAGCCGAATCATGTCGAGGTATTGGGCGATGGTGACGGTGGTTTCCATCTCAAAATTCATGTCCCACTGCTGGCCCTCGCAGACCTCGGCAGCGGTCTGGGAGAAGCGGCGGAGCACCTGTGGCAGCAGCGCAGCGGGCACGTTTTCGAAGAGCAATTCGTAGGCCCGCACCAGCATCACATCGCCGGAGAGGATGGCGGTGCTGGCATTCCATTTCTCGTGTACGGTGGGCTGGCCGCGCCGTAGCGGGGCCTGGTCCATGAGGTCGTCGTGTACCAGGGTGAAGTTGTGGAAGACTTCGGTGGCCAGCGCGGGCTTCACCAGCGGGGCTACGTCGTCGGTGAAAAGCTGGCCGCCGAGCAGCGTGAGCAACGGGCGCAGGCGCTTCCCGCCGAGGCTCATGATGTAGCGAATGGGGTCGTAGAGGGCGGCCGGTTGCTGGCCGTAATCGAGCTGGGCGAGGGCTTGATTTAGGAGAGTGGAGAGGTCAGTTTGCACGGGGGCAAAGTTAGGTTGGTAGCCCGCCGTCGCGTGAACCTCCCCCCCGGCCCCCTCTCCAAAAAAGAGGGGGAGCCACGGCGGGGCTGAATTCACCTGCTTGCTATAATAAGAGATTTTACAAAAAAAGCCGGTTCGTAGTAGTAC
>CAXUKA010000026.1:0-32273 GCA_964251335.1 uncultured Hymenobacter sp. | reverse complement strand
TAAGTCGGCCAGCGTGGCGGGCGTGCGCACCACCCGCATCGTTGGGGTAGCGCTACGGGAATTACCTAAGTGGCCGCTGGCCAGCGGGTCGGTTTCGCCGGGGCGCACCAGGCGGGTAATGGCGCCCTGGGCGCGGTAGAAGCTGCCGTCTTGGCTCGGCTCCAGGCTTTCCACCAGGTAGTGCGCACCCTCGGCGCGGATGGCGCGGGGAAACTGCACGTTGAGGTCGGCGAAACCGGGCGAGACGACGCGCATGCGCAGCTTGCCGCCTTGGCGGAAGCAGGCTAATTCGATACCGCCAGCACCGGGGTCGCTTACTACGGGCAGGGCGTGGGCGGCGGCATCGACGCTCAGGCCGCGGCCGGTGAGCTGTTGGCGGGACTGGCGGCCCTGGAAGGCTTGGTCGCGCAACTCCTTGCGGCTGGCGTTGTCGAGGTGGCGGCGGGCGATGCGCTCGGCATAGTGGGTGAGCTGGTCGATTTCTTCAGCAATCTCGAAGTGCTCGTGCAGGCCGGCGGCGCGCAGGTCGGCAATGACCTGGTGCAGCAGGGTTTCGGCCTGGGCGTGCTGGCCGGCATCGGCCAGGTCCACGGCGCGCTCTTTGTCGCGGCCGATGCGCAGCATGGCTAGCTCCAGCGTCACGCGGGAATCGGTGGCGGCCACCACGGCTTCGAGGGGGCCGGCGGTGCAGTGCACCAGGTGCTCGCCGCTCACTACTTCGAGGATGCCCTGGCGAATAACGTCGGCCCGGTAGCTGAGGCGGATAAGGTCGTGGTGGCCGGGGGCCAGGGCAGGCAGGCTAAGTTGCAGGCCTAGGAGCTTGTCCTCATTTTCATAGACATCGCCGAGGCGCACGACTAACCGGCCATCGGCCTGGGGCTCGGTGCGGGCCAGGCTGAGCACATCGGTGAGTTGGGTAGCCCCTAGGGGGTGCAGCGTCACGGTCAGGTTCTGGGCGGCTACGGCCTTGAGGCTGTCCAACTCGGCTCCGAAGACATCGGCCGCGTCGTCGAGCGACTGGATAAAGTAGAAATTACCGCCGGCGGCCCGCGCTATGCCAATGAGCAGGTCTTCGCCGAAGTGCTCGCCGAAGCCTAGGGTAGTGGTCGAGATACCGGCCTCCACCTTTTGGCCGGCCGTGCTGATGAGCACGTTGGCGTTGGTGATGCCAGCGTTGGCCTGGCCGTCGGTGAGCAGCAGGACGCGGTTGACGTGGCGCTCGGTTTGGTGACGGGCCACCAGCTCGCAGCCCCGCAGCCAGCCGCCGCTCAGGTTGGTGAGGCCGCCGGCCCGCACTCCACTCAGAATTTGCTTGATGGCGGCTTTATCGGTTACCAACTGGGCATCGAGCAGGGTGTCCACGTTATCGTCGTAGACTACGATGCTCAGGCGGTCGTCGGCGGTGAGGCGGTCTACGAAATCGGCAGCAGCTTTGAGGGCGTAGCGTAGGGGCGTGCCGGCCATGCTGCCGCTACGGTCGATGACCAGGGCCACGTTCAGGGGGCGGCGCTGCGGGTTGGGCACGTCCTCGCGGAAGCTTAACAGGATATTGGTCGTGTCGGCGGTGTGTTGGAGAAGCACGGCCTGGGCGGGTTGCTGGGTAATTTGCATAACAATAAAGGGGTAACGGGTAGACAAAAGGGGGGCTAGGGCACCACCGGACGGCGGGCCTGCTTAATTCAGTAATTCTTTGAAATCAGCTAGTTGCTGAGCTCAGGTTTCGATGAGCGGGCGGTAGTCGCGCTCGTGCTCGAAGCCGGCTAGCCAAGCGGCGGCGCGGCGGCAGGTGCGCACGTGGGGCGGCACCCGCAGCATATACACGTGGGCGGTGGAAGGGCAGTTGACGCGCAGCACGTGCAGGGGCTCGTCGTCGGGTAGGGGCACGCTCAGCAGCTGGCGGTCGCCGCCGGCGTCGCGGTCGCGGTCGAGCACCAGGCCGCCGACTTCGTGCATGAAGCGGTCGAGGCCGAAGCGCTCGAGCAGCACGCGGCGGTGGGTAACGTTGCGCACCTGGAGCAGGTCGGCGGCGCGCAGCTCCTCGGGGCGGAACGCGGTGCGCTCATCCACGGTGGTGCCCTGCCAGCGTAGCTGGACCCGCAGGCCGGCGGGCAGCTTGGTGAGGCCGCTGCCGGCAAGCTCCAGCCAATGCGTGAGGTGCAGGTTAGCGGGTAGCGTGAGCAAACGGGGGCAAGTGCTCACATCGAGCGAGCGGGCAGTAAGGCGCTCGGGCAGGCTAATTAGGTGGGGGTTGGCGCTCAGGTCAAGGTGTTCGCGCACCAGCCAGTCGCCGGGAATTTCGCGAACGGCGGTGCGGGCGGCGTGCACGCTGGTGGCTCGTAGGCGCTCGGGCAGCACGTCGAGGTTAGTACAGCCGCTGACGTCGAGGTGGGTGCATTCGAGCGAGGCGGGTAGCTCGCGCAGCCAGCTCTCATTTAGCAGGCGCACGGGGCCCGTCACGACCAAGGCCGCGAGCAGATTACCGGCCCGCAGCAGCTTCCGCACGGCATCGGGAGCCACTTGCAGCGGCTCGGCCGTAGGGGCTGGGGCTGCTGGGCGCGCTACCGAAGCGGCTGGGCCCGGCGTGCGCACGGCTACTGCGGGGGCGGCGGGGCGGGCCAGTTGCCGGCCGCGGGCGTTGAGGCGAAACATGAGCCTAGGGTACTAATCGAGGACCGTGCGGATGGCGGTGGGCGTGTACTCGCGCTGCTGCCACACGCGGTAGACGCCGGTAGGCAGCTCGATGGGCCGGTGCTCCTCGTGAACCAGCGTGGCCTTAACCGCCGTGACTTGCAGGTAGGTAAAGGCACCCTGGGTGAAGAGCTGGGCCACCCCCGTTTCGCGGATGCGGTGGGCATGGCCGGTTAGTTCGCCGTGGGCCAAAATCAGGCCGGGCGCGGACTTAGCATCGGCGGGGAGCGCCGACACAGCGGCTAGCAAAACGTCGCCGTGGCGGTAGAGGAAAGCGGGAGCAATCATGGCTAATAAGAGTAGTAGGGTGAGTGGACAACTGCCTTTATGACGATGCAATACTAAGCAAAATTTTTCACCTTTTACTATTTTTATTAGCAAATAGTTTTTGCTTTTTAGCAAAGTACTTGCTTCCCGGCTCGTACTAACCATTTTAGCATACACAGATTTACACCGCGCCCACACCAAGCTATTTGGCAACCACTTGCTGGCCGTGGTTGGGCCGGGCCAAGCGACCCTGGCTAGCGGGGCACGGGGGATTTGATGGCTGCAAGCTTATCCGGCCGGTCGCTAGCTGCTAACTTGGCTCCCAAAATCAACTTGTCGGCCTTGAAAAAGCCAGGTCAAGAGCGGCTTACTTCTTTTTCTGTTAAAAAATAGCAGCTCAATTACCTGGCTTTTTCGCCGGCAAGGATGGTCTGGCTGCCTAGACAGCTCAGTTTTTGAAGCAGTAGCTCAGCGGTAGAGCATGAAACAGCCCTGGAATTACCCGCAAGGGTCAACTGGTGCTTACTTCTTTGGATTTTAGGGTCGTTGGTTCGAGTCCAACCTGCTTCGCCCCGTGGTCTAGGTGCCGGGCACCTGGGCCAGTTTTTGAAACAGTCGTCTAGTGGTAGGACGCCGGACATCTTTAGTTTTATGATTACCTAAGCCAGGTCAAGTAGGACTTACTTCGCTGCTTATTCCGAAAACGCCGGTTCGATTCCGGCCTGTTTCACCGCTGTTTGCCACTGCCCGCCCGCTCCCATGACGTCCTCCTTACTGCCGGTTAGCCTCCGTCAAAAAGCCGTTTACATCCCGACCGCTGCTTCGGATAAGGCGCGCTCGGGCGTGCCCCCTACCCTGCCCGAAGCCACGGCCTTGCTGGTGGCCAACCTGGCTAAGCTGGGCTACGGGGTAAGCGAGTTCTTGCTGCGGGCGCTGGAAACCACGCCGCCCGACTTTCAGGCGCACCTACTGGAGGTGGTGCGGGAAGTGATGGGCGTGCAGAAAAACTGGACGCCGCTGGTAAAGGGCTGGGACACGCCCACCGGCGAGAGCCGGCTGGACCACGTGCTGACATTCTTCGCCAACATCTTTCAGGCTAAGGGCACCCGCCTGCCCTGCGGCCATATCATTCCGCCCAATACCTTTCCGCTGGAGCGCTACAATGGCTGCCCATTTTGCGGCACGCCCTTCGAGTTTGCGACGCTGGAGCACATCGGGCAGGGTAGCAAGCTCAAGGTGCTGGACCTGTGGCGAGAGGCCGACGTAATGGGCTTTTTGCAGGACCTGCTGGCCTCCAAAACGGCGCTCGATGCCACCCAGACGGACAACTTGCGCCAGCTGCTGGCCGAGTTGCCGCTGCCGGCCGAAGTGCCCATTGCGATGAAGGAAACTCGCCTAGCGGTGGTGGATGCCTACGTGCAGCTTGGCCAGCCCGAGCGAGCGCAGGCGCTGCTGTCGACGCCTACTGACATTCTGCGGTATTTGTGGTACAAGAAAACGGGCTTTGCGCAGCTGGTGGAGCCGAAAGTTATTCGGAAGCGGCGGCAGAAAAACACCCGTACCATAGTCTGGACAGTGGACCGCAATGCGCAGGCGCAGGCGCAAACCCAGGTGCAGGCGCGGGCTGACCTTAAGCTTAAATACAGCCGGCGCGAGGCGGCAATGGTGGCCGCCTGGCTCAACGCGTTACCCCAAAGCCCGGCACAACTCTGCGAAATAATGCACCCCAAGCGGGGCATGTGGGTGCGCTTCATTCGGGCGCTGCGGCTGGCCGAGTACAGCAAGCGGCCGGCGCTAGCTAAGCTGCGCCAGACGCTGGACGTGTTTTACAACCAGACCTACGAGGTGTGGCAGGGGCGCGTTAATCACTTCCGACTGCGGGCGGAGGCCGAGCCGACATTTGCCTTGCTGAAGCAGCGGCCAGGGCTGTTTGCCCGCTCGCTGTTTGCCAACATGCTCTGGTTTGGGGCGGAGCCGACGGTAGCGGCGTTTGCCGAAGTGCTCGACCAGGTGCCGGCCCGGCTGGTGTTCACCCTGGCGATGTACGCCGACGACTATTTCACGCCGGGTACCAAGCGCGTGGTAAAGCCGCTGGGCGGGGGTAGCAAGACGATTAAGGCGAATCAGTACTTGAACATCTACACTGCCGACCAGCTGCGCGCCATGCAAGCGGCCGTGGTTGACTTATGCCTGCTGGCCATGCGGCGGCGTTTTGCAGCCCTACCCACTACGCACCGTACCATGCACATTGACCCGGCGCTGTTTAAGCTGCCGGTGGCCATTGGCGACCGCAGCGACACGGTGCAGGACTTACCGGCCGCGCTCATGGGCACCCGGTTTGGGGTGGAAGGCGACGGGGTGCGGCTCTTTATGCAGTGGGGCGTGGGTTTGCCGGCGCAACACATTGACATGGATTTGAGCTGCACCATAGCCTATGCTACCAAAACGGAACACTGCTCGTTTTCGCAGCTGGTGGCCACTGGCTGCAAGCACAGTGGCGATGTGCAGTACATCCCCGACCAAGTAGGCACCGCCGAGTATATCGAGCTAGACCTGAACGCCTTGCAACAAGCCCAGGCGCAGTATGTGACATTCACTTGCAACGCCTACACGAGCGGTTCGCTCTCGCCCAATATGACGGTGGGCTGGATGAGCAGCCAGTACCCTATGCGCATTGCGGCTAGCGGCATGGCCTACGACCCCTCGTGCGTGCAACACCAGGTACGCGTGACGCAGGGCTTGAGCAAGGGCCTGGTTTTTGGGGTGTTGGATGTAGCTCAGCGCGAAATTATCTGGCTGGAAATGGCCTTTCAGGGCCAACTGGTGCAGAATCTAAAACTTGCCAACGTACAAATCCTACTGCGTAAGCTGGAAAGTAAGCTCAGCATCGGCCAACTGCTGACCGTGAAAGCGCAGGCCCAGCACCTAGAATTAGTGGAGACGCCAGAAGCCGACGAAGTGTACACGGCCGCTTGGGCGCAAAACACGGCAGCCGTAACGCAACTGCTGATAGACTGACTATGAAGGAGGCACTTCGTAATGCTGGCACAACACGCCTGCTAAGCGAAACTAGGCGTTGATGCGGGCGAGACTAGGGTGAGAGTGGGGCGAGCTACGGGAAAGTCCGTGGCTCGCTTTTTTTGGGCCCCTACCCTAGCGGTTGACCAAGGGCTGGGCGAGGGCGGCGGCTACTTCGCGCTCGGGTAGGCCGGTGTAGGCGCAGAACTCACCGACCGAGACGTAGGAGTCGGTGGCCTTGCCGAAATGGGCGCGCACGCGCTGGAGCAGCCGCTTGGCCGCGTCGTAGCCGTTGCCGGTAATGGTGGCGGCGTCCTTGGGGTAGATGACGACCTGGGGCATGAAAGCGGGGTATTTTGGGGTATAGTTGGGTAGGCGAATATACAACCGAGGCGAGGGCGAAATAGGTTTGCGCCATGAAATTTTTACCCGCTATTCGACTAGGGCCCCGGCTAGGGTTGGTACTCGTGCTAACCGGCAATTTGCTGGCCGCGCCGGTGCCGGCGGCCTGGGAAATAGCGCGGGTGACGCGGGTAGTCAACGGCGACACCTACGAGGTGCTGACGGGCGGCCAGGTGCTGCGGGTAAGGCTGCTGGGCGTGGATGCGCCGGAGCACGACCAGGCATTTGGGCCGCAGGCCACTGACTCGGCGACGGCGTTGCTGCGCGGTAGGCTGGTGCGGCTGCAACGCCACGGGCTGGACTTGTATGGCCGCACATTGGGCAAGCTGAGGCTAGCTGGGGGCGGAGCTGGTGGGGCTGTCGACTCACTGCTGGTGGTGCGCGGTTGGGCCTGGGCCTTTGACCCTAGTCACGTGGCAGCGGAACGGCTACCGGAGCAGTTGGCGGCGCAACGGGCCGGGCGTGGACTTTGGAAATGCGGGGTAGACGGGACGCTGCCACCGAAGGTGTGGCGCGGCTTTACCGCCAAGATTAAACGGCGCTACGGGGTGGGCTGCACCTGGTAGCAAGGCCGGTAACGCAAGCAGCTAGACCTATTTTCTTACCTTTTTATCTTTATCAGTTATGGCCCAGCAAACGGGTATTTTGGGCATCAAGGGCACCGTGGGTGGCCTGGTGTTCGCCAAGGACGGGAGCGTGCGGCAGAAGCCGGCCTCCAACAAAGCCACGTTCACGAGCTCGAAAAGCATGGTGCGCGTGCGCGAAAACGCTTCGGAGTTTGGCTCGGCCGGCTCGGCGGGCAAGCTGGTGCGCGACGCTTTGCGCACGCAGATTCAGGCGGCGAGTGACCGGTACATGGTCTCGCGCTTGTCGAAGGTGATGAAGAGCATCATCAACCTGGACGCGACGAGTGACCGGGGCATGCGCCAGGTGGTGGCGGCCAACGCGGCCTCGCTGCTCGGCTTCAACTTCAATCTGGGCGCGGGCCTGGGGCAGTCGCTGTTCTCCCCCTACACCGTGACGCCGAGCGGGGCGACGGTGACGCTGGCCATTCCGAGCCTGAACCCCACGGTGGACATTGCGGCCCCGACGGGCGCGACGCACTATGAAATCCTGTTCGGGGTGGCCTCAGTGAACTTCGTGGCCAAGACCTACACCTCGGCTACGGTGGCCTCGCCCCTAGGCATCCTACCCCTGACGGGCGCGGCGCGCACCAACGTGAGCCAGGTGGCCACGCTGCCGGCGGCCCCGACGGCGGACGAACTGGTGATTGGCGTGCTGGGCATGAACTACTACCAGCAGATTAACGGCAAGTTCTACCCGCTCAACAACAACGCCAGCAACCCGCTGGCGGTGGAATACACCAGTGCGGTGCCGGTGACGGGCGGCGGTGGCTCGGGCAACATCAGCTACGACACGAACCTGACGGGCCCGAACGACAACACCCAGGGCGTAACCCTAGCTGCCTCGGCCGGCGACTTGTTCAAGTTTGACGCGCTGACTACGGGCGGCTCGGCCCCGGCCAACATGGACATCAACGTGGGCGGCGCGCAGGTGGCCAGCGTGGCCTACCTCGACCGCTACACCGGCAAGGCGTTCAGCTTCACGCACGGCGGCGTGGCCCACACGGGCGCGTTTGCGGCCACGGTGAATTTCTAGGCCTCGCGGCTTAGGGACTAATGGGCCGGCCCTGGTAGCGATGCCGGGGCCGGCCTTTTTTCTACCCCACCCCTACTTTCTAGGTGTCATGACGATGCTACTAAAAGCTGGCGCTAGCAGTTCGACCAGCCTGGCGGAACCTGCAGACGCTGGCCTAGGCCAGCTGCGCATTGAGGCCGTGGAGCCAGCGGTGGGGCTAGGGGCCGTGCGGGCGCAAGTGGCGCTTTCACATTGGCTGGTGGCCGTGGTGCAAGCCCCAGCGGGCCGGAGCTACGCCGACCTGCGGGCAGCTTTTTCGGTCGGGACCGGGTGGCCGTTGGCCGCCTTCCCCACGGGCTATGTGCTGCTGGGCTACCTCGACCCGCGTGACCTGGCGGTCACTTAACCTCAATTTCAACTCTTTATTTCTTCTTACTAATGAGTACGATAAGCAAAAAACTACTGGGCTTCCTCTACAGCGGGGCTGCCCAAACCCTGGCCTCGGCGGCCTGGAAGGGCAACGTGAATGCTGTGTATGGCTTCAACAGCGGGGGCACGGGTTACCAGGTGTTCAAGCCGGGCAATACCTTCAACTCGCTCACGCAGCTCGTGCCCGATGGCGTGTACATTCTGGATGCGAATAAGCTCGGCTTCGACCTGCCGGGGGCCGTGCTCACGGCGAGTACCACCGCGGGGCCGGCGGCCGGGGCGCTGACGCTGACGAGCTTCCTGCACAGCTTTTCGGGCGGCTACGATAATATCACGCTGCAAGTCGCCTCGCCGGTGGCGGCGGATACGGAGTATCTGCTCGTTTTTGACTCGCCAGGGGCCTATTCCTACAAGCTGGCGATGAACGACACGGTTAGCCTGTCGGTGCCAAATGTGGCAATTGGGCAGGTTGTCACGATGACGGCGGTGGCCCCCTCGGGGGCGCGGCTGACGCACACGTTTACGGTAGGAGGGCAGGCCGCCACTGACGCGCCGTTGTAAACTGCATTGTTGTGCTAATGAAAAGCCGTCTCCCTCTTTGGGAGGCGGCTTTTTGTTGCTTGGGTCTTGGCTCGCGGAGACCGTGGACTAGACTGCTCGCTAATCCTGCGACATTGTCGCAAGAATCATTTACTAACATTGTTAAGGCGTCTTATTTATGTATAAAAAGCCCCGCCAGTTTAATTCAGACATAGGTTTAAATTATTTAAAATTATTAAATCATCTATCAAATCGCGGAAGAATAGTACGCTGGTTTATAGCGAACAAAAGTCTATTATTGTTTACGCTCTCAACTGCATAAGCGGCAACATTACTAAAACTAACACGAGCACCAGTTCTACACTTAGCAAACAACTCATCGAACACCACCCTAGATATTCCTTCGTCAAAACTTTTTCTTCCTTTAGATTCGTGTTTGCCAAAGATATTTTTTGCTTGACAGGCTTGAACATACACTGCATCCTTGCCTTCATTATCGTGAACACAATACCAGCTCCCACAACGCCCATCTATTTTACCTAATACTGCTGTTGAAAAATTACAATCAACAGGACAATTAGCAATTATGCTATCTAACTGGTCAGCATCAAGACTCACACGATTAACTGAATTAACCTTTTTATACTGTATCAACATAAATTTAACGCCTTCTATTTCATACAATAAGTCCGCCCCAGATATATCACTCTGACTAATTCCTTGCCTATGAAGAATTCTACTAGTTATTAGAGTATTACCAATCCTTATTCTTCTAGGTTCATTTGGCTGCTCCCCGTAATGGTCTCTATAAATAAGACTCTCTTCACTAGGAAAAAGACGGGAGGTATCTAGCCTATTCTTAATATTTTTGAGAATAGTCTGACCATTGATTATTTCATCTGCTTGCCTTTTAATTAAGTCTACTACAGACAGAATTTCATCTTGCGTCATTTACTGATTTAATTTATATGGGAAGATTAAGTACTTCACAGCCACAAGGTAAGCGCCGCGTGAAGATTGGACAACTTCCCCATACCATCTTCCCAGCAACCTACAAAAAAGCCCCGGCCCAATAGGCCTCGTCCTTACCCAACTCTTCTTCCGACTGCTTCACCGTAACGTCAAGCCCCTTTTTAGGTGGCTGGCGCTACTCGAAAAGTGGTAAATTGACCATGTAACCACGCAAAAACGCCTTTCCAGCCACATGGCCAGAAGGGCGTCTGAGTTTTGGGTAAGAACAAGACAGCTAATTGTTAACTGGACTTCTGTTCTAGCAGCTAGTTCGTGGTTCAGGCCACCAGCGCCAACGGCGTACTAGTGGCGGTGACTTGGGGCAAGCCGACGGCTTGGCGAGCATGGTGGCGCAATAGAGCCGCGTACTTTTTGCGGCCTTGCACGATGAGGCCGGGCATGGCGGTCAACTCGACGCGCCACACCTGGTAGGGAGCCTTTTTCTGCACGCCGATAATGAGGAAACGCGTCGCGCCCAGCACGTCGAGGTATAGCGCGGCCTGGCGTTCGTAGTCGTATTTCTCGATGGTGGCCAGGAAGTGCGCGAGGTCGGGGGCACTGCTGGTTTTAAAGTCGATGAGGGTGAGCTGGCGGCCGGCGCGGCTGCGCACCAGCAGGTCGGGGCGCAGCTTCACCCCTACCCCGGTGGCGGTGTGTATGGCGGTGTAGGATTGTTCGGCCTGGCCCCGGTAGAGCAGGTCGCGGCAGTAGCGTTGGCGGCGCAGTTGGCGGGCTAGCGTTTCGAGGTCGGGCCACTTGATACCGCGCTCGTCGGTGCGCTGGTAGTGATGGGGCTCCAACACGGCGGTGTGAAAATGGGAGCCGAAAGCTAGGGCCACAGGGTTGGGTCGACGCACCTGGCCGAGGATGCTGGTCTTGAGGTCGGACAGGTCGGTATTGGAGACGTACGGCAGGGCGCGGTGCTGGGCCTGGGTCAGGTCGGGATGATGCGTGAGGGCGTGAAACATGGCAGGTAGAGTATTGAGTCAGCGGATGAGGGCCAGGCGGTGCGGGTCGGCGGCGCGGTGCAGCCAGATGTGGGCGCTACCGCAACCCACGAGGTAGGCGGGCTCGGGGAAGAGTTGGCGCACGGTAGGCGCGAAGTCGCGCAGGTCGGGTAGCGGTTCGGTGTTGGACAGTAGCTCGCGGAGCTGGACCAGCTGTGCGGCCTCGGCTTCGTCGTGGGGCGGCTGCTCGATGAGCAAGCGGGGCGTTTCCATTGGGGCGAGTAGTGAGGGCCCCACGGCGGGCACCGTGGGGCCGGTTGGCACTAGGCCGCGGTGGGCAGCTCGGCGACGGGGGTATGCGGGTCGCCGTCCTCGGGCACAGTGTAGCCGTGCTGGATGCGGATGTCGGCCGCGCCGGTGTGGGTTTCGGCGCGCCAGATGGGTAGGTCGCGAGCGTAGTCGCGGCGGGCGGCTACCTCCTCGGCGGGGGCCGGCTCGTAGCTAAACTGGGCGATGTAGTAGGTCGCCGTTTTGCCTTCCTTGGTGGTTTGCTTCTTCTCGGCGGTCACTTTTACTACCACGTCGGCCAGGGTGAGGTCGTCGTAAAACAGCGGCTCAATGAGGCGGTACAAGTTTTCCACACTGTAACCGTGGAAAAGCACCGCGCAGACAGCGCCCTTCTCGTCGGCGTAGAATAGCTCGGCCCACAGCTTGCGGCCCATGTTCAGAATATCATCTTGGAAGATGCGCCAGGCCAGCGGGATAAAGCTGAGCGAGTTGCCCAGCGGCACCGTGCCGCCGATGTTGAACTGGCCGGCCTTGGCATCGAAGCGTACCTGGCGGGGGTGGCCCGGCAGATAGCGGAAGCGCGACACCTGCGCAACCTCGCCGCTGGCCTCGTCCACTTTATCGATGAGGTAGGCACGCTGGGGGGTGGCAGTGACAGCAGCGGGTAGAGTGGCAGCCGCGGCTTCGGTGAGAGGGCTACGCTGAGCTTTTACTTTGGTGGACATAAAAATGAGAAAGGGAGAGGGTGAAAAATGGGGCCTGTTGGCGGCCGGCCCCGTCGCCGTTTTGGGTTATTTGAATTGGGAATCGTGGCAGAGAGTGGCCCGGCCCACAATGGAATCGACGCCCCGCGCTGCGGGTTGGTGCTGGTACCAGAGGTAGGTGGCCAGCAGATTGAGGTAGGCAGGGCTGCGAAACTTGCCCTCGTCGTCGATGATGAGAATCAGCTCATCGGTGAGGCGCACCACGTCGACTAACTCGCAGTCAAGTAGGCGGTACAACTCGGCCAGCTTGAAACTGCGGCCGTTGGCGGGGCTGACGGGCTGCGGCTCGGCGGCGTGCGGGTCGAGCAAGTGAGGCTGGTAAGTGACAGCAGTTTTCGGCATGAGTGAAAGAGAAAGCAGGGCCAACTCAGGCAGGGCCGGCCCCTAGGTGGGTGGTTAGGACTGGTGGGCGGCCAGGGCCGGGTAGGCGTGGGCGCTGTCGAGGAAGAGCTGCACGGCGGCGGCCAGCGCTTCGTAGCAGGTGGCCCCGGTGCCGTGGTAGTGGGCAGGGCAGCCCGAGCCGACCGGAGTGCTGACGGTGAGCGAGTAGCGTAACCCTTTGGCGCTGAAGTAGCCGCGCACGGTGCAACCGGGCAAGGGAAAGCAGGCGGCGGCCACCTGCGAAAAGCTGGGACTGAGGCGGACAATCATAAAAGGGGGGAGCTAGGGGCCCGCGCCGGCTAGGGCACGGCCCGGGTGGTTAGCAGCTGGCGGAAGTCAGCACCTGAGCCGCTAAGCGGGCCGCCTCGGCATGGGCCTGGTAGGCCGTGGGGTGCTCCTGGAACTCGCCCACCGTATCAATGCCGGCGCTGGCAGGGTTGAAGCAGCGCACGGTATAGAGCCGGGAGCTGCGCTCGTCAAACTGTTCGGACGTGACGAAGTAGATGCCGCCCGGCCCCTGGTGCACGCGGGTACTGATGCGGGAGCGGAAAAAGCGCAGCGTGTCGCGGCTGAAGAAATACAGTCCGCGGACGCGGTTGGCCGTTTTGATGTCGGAAAGGGTGTAGGTCTTGGGGTGCATGGTGGGGCGTGAAGCTGGTGGCCCGCGCCGCCAGATGTGGGCGCGGGCCGGGGGAACTACAGGAAGCCTTGCCAGCGGCCAGGGTCGGTGGCGGGGTCGTCTAAGGGGTCGAGGGGGCGGCCCTCGCTGTGGGAAGTGCGGCGGCGGCGCAAGGGGCCGGCGGCCAGCGCCGCATCGTGAGCGGCTAGGCGGGCGGCCAGCTCGGGATAATGGCGGGCAATAGCGGCCAACTGCGCGGCCCGCGCGGGGGCCGCGCCCGGCTGGGGCGCTGCCGGGGTAGCGGCCAGCTGCGGGCTAGGCATGAAGCAAGCGGAGGCAACGGTGGCGACGGGCGCGGCAGGCGAAGCCAGCGACGCGAAGCGGCCAGCCGGCCATCTGCCCGTCCACGGTGGCCAGCACCCGGCGAGCGAAGCGGCGGGCCGCCTGGGCGCTGGCCAACTGGCGGGCCGCCTCGGCCTCGATGCTAGCGGTGTAATGCTGCACGGCAGCGGCCACGGCGGCAAGCGGGCACTCGGCGCGGCCCATATGGCACACGCCGCCCACGTGATAGGACGCGCTATAAGTGGTGCTAGCGTGGTCGCCAACAGCCGCGGCGTAGTGCTCGATGCTGGCGATAATAGCGGCGGCGGGGCCAGACCAGGCGGCGGCAGCCAACTGGGAAAACTGAACGGAAGTGAGCATGGCTGTATGTGTGAGCCGTGGGGTGCCCCGCGCCGTAGGCCTCCGGTGGAGCGGTAGCCGGGCCCTTCCCGACTACCTTACAAATATACAACTAAAATATACATAAACAAACTAAAGTAGCATATAAAAACACTTTGACAGCAACTATTTTTTACATATCTTTATGTATGGAAAAATACAAAAATCAAGTAGTGGCGGTAGTAGGCAGCCGGGGTGTGAAAAGCTGCGCCGCCCTAGCCCACCGACTAGCCGAGCTAGAGCCGGCGCAAGTGGTGAGCGGCGGGGCCACGGGGGTTGACACCCTGGCGGCCACCTGGGCGCGGGCCCACGGCGTGCCACTGCTGGAGCTGCGCCCCGACTATGCCGCCCACGGCGCTGGCGCGCCCCACGTGCGCAACGCCGAGATAGTGCGCCGCGCCGAGCGGGTGCTGCTGGTATGGGATGGCCGCAGCAAGGGCACGCTGAGCGCCTACAAGGCCGCGCGGCGGCTAGGGCGGCCCTGCGAGCTGCTGCCCCTGGACTGAGCCCCCAAGCGGGCCGCCAGTGCCGGGCGCGGGCACAGGCGACCTGCCTGAACAGCTGAATGCCTTGCCCTGGGGGTGTGGGGGACGGGCTGAGGCCCCCACTAGACACTGCCCGAAGGGCGCCTTATGAGGGCGTAGCAGCCTTTTTCAGGCTGCGGAGCCCGAGGAAGATGACCGGGCGTTAGCCGGGGCATGATGGTAGGGGGTGTGGGGGGCCGCCCCCACTGGACACTCCGCGAAGCGGGCCTTATTGGTGCGGGGGGCAGAGGCCGGGGCCCGTAGCAGCGCGGAGGGACTGGGCCGTGGCGGCTGATTTTGGTGGGGACGGACGCGCGGCCTGCCTTTTGGTGCAGGTGGCGCGGGAGGCGATGCGGGGGCGGGCGTCTGGGACGTGGGGGTTAGGCTGGCCGACCAACGGGAGGCGGGCCGGGTGCGGGGGTGGCGTCTGGGCTAGTATCGGGGGTGGCGGGGGCGGGCGGCTCGTCCCGCAGGGCGAGGGGCCTGGCTGGTAGCGGCAGTAGCAGCAGGTTGCGGCAAGGATAGTAGCCAAGCCGACCTTAGGGAGGCTGCCCGTAGGGCCGTAGCGCAGCGGAGTGGCGGATAGCCTGGCCCCGGCCCGCAGCAACGCGGAGGGCCGGGGAGCCGCCCAAATGAACGGTGGCACTTTGCCTTAAAGTACAATTTACGGGCTAGGTCGCTCACTGCATAAATCAGGCTATTATGCAACTATAATTCACTATTGGGCGTATGTTTGCAGTGCAACTATTATTTAACAATTTTTCATTAACCCATTATGTTTTTCAGCAGCACTAAGACCGGACACTTGGCCCATATTGTGGCCACGGCATTTTTGGGACAGGTGGCCAGCCAGGAGCTGGTGCCGCCCGACCCCAGCAAAATTGAGAACTACGGGCACCTGATTATTCAGGGCCTAGTGGCGATTGTGACGATTTGGGCGACGGTGCGCAAGGCGCTGCAAAAGCCGGAAGCGGTGGTGAAGATGCCGGCCGAGTCGTTGCCCAACCTTAAAACGGACGAGAGCGATGGTGGCGCTAAGTAAGGCCCAGGCGGCGCGGCAGGTAGCGCGGCTGGCCTCGGTGCGGCCGGAGCTGGCGGAGGCCTACGCGGTGGCGTTGCGGCGGTGGCTGGGCGACCCGCTGCTGGTGGTGCTGGGACGGCCGTTTGTGAGCGAGGGGTACCGGTCGGGGCAAGAGCAGGACGAGCTGTACACGCACGGGCGGTCGGCACCGGGGCCCATCGTGACGTACAAGCGTGGGGGCGAGTCGAAGCACAACGAGCTGCCGAGCAAGGCGTTGGACGTGGCGTTTTTGCTGCCGGATGGGACGACGAGCTGGTCGCCGGATTTGCTGGGCAAGTTTGCGCGGCTGATGAAGGCGGCGGACGTGCGGGTGCGCTGGGGCGGCGACTGGCCGGAGTTTAAGGATAGGCCGCACTTTGAGGTGTAGGTGCAAACGAAAAGAGCGAGCCAGTTGGCCCGCTCTTTTTTTGTTTACTATACGCTGCTTTATTGGGCCGCTGGGTACCAGTTGCGCAGCCGCACGTCGATTTTCTTGTTGGCCGCGTTCACCTGCTTCTTAAAGCTGGCCACGTCGCTCAAGCCGTTCTGGCCCCGGTAGTGGTAGGGGTACACGATGGCCGGCTTGGAGGCCAGCACGCCCTGCGCGGCCTGGTTCACGTCCATGGTGTAGGGCAAGTTCATGCACACAAAGGCCACGTCGATGTTTTTCAGGGCGCGCATTTCGGGGGTGTCTTCGGTGTCGCCGGAGAGGTAGACGTTTTTGCCGCCTAGGTTTAGCACGTAGCCATTGCCCCGGCCCTTGGTATGCGGGGCATCGGCAGCTTCGGGCAGGTTGTACATCGGGATGGCTGACACGCTCATACCCAACGTGTCGAGCCGCTGCCCGTTGCGCAGGATGCGGACCTGCAGCTTGTATTCGGCGGGCAGCTTCTCGGCCACCGCTTGGGGCACTATCATCAGGGCCTTGCCCACGGAGAGGCTGGATAGTGTCTTGGTGTCCAGGTGGTCGCCGTGGATATCGGTGATGAGGATAACATCGGGCGCAGCCAGCCCGGTGTAGCCCACGGCCCCGCCGTAGGGGTCCACGTAAATGGTCTTGCCATTCCAGGTAAACACCACGCTGCCGTGAGTGATGGGCTGCACCGTGAGGGGGCCTTTGCTGGTCGCAATCTGGTCGGGGGCCGCGCGCGGAGCGGTGGCGGCGGCAGGGGTAGTTTGGGCCGGGGCCTGAAGCGTAAACGCTGCCAGTGCAGCCGTAAGGAGAAGCGTGAGTTTCATTGTCTTTCTGCCGGTTGAGTGAGTGGGAGTAGCGGGTTTTTCTGGTAGCCTGGCCCCGTAGCGGCGCTCGAAAGCTGTGACCATAACCTAGCTGACTGACACAAGTTCAGGCAAGTCAGCGACTAGGCTAAGTTTAGCGGGCGGCCTTTGGCACCGTAGCTAAGGCCGATGCGCGAATGAGGAATTCTCTCGACACTGTCGAGAGAATGTGCCATCCTCAATTCTCCAGACAGTGTCTGGAGAATTGGGAGCGTCAATTTTGCAGACGCTGTCTACAAAATATATTGAAGCGGGCTAATTAATCATAACACCAATTATTGGTGACCCTATGCGGGGCGCGGCTACCGGCAAAAGCCGTGTTATTACTGTCAGACACAATGTTTTTTGGGCACTAGGGTAATCTGTTGTTAAATTTTAGATTTCAGTTAATCAACAAATTATGTTTATAATTAGCGACTTGGTTAGCATATTATCAACTAAAATTGTTAGCAGCGCCGTATAATTGCAACCGCTAAGCAAAATTAATTGCTTAATCGCATAAAGTTGCTTGAGCTTACGCCTACCCTCCTACTTTAGTCGCATCTTTTTATGAGCCACGTTACTATCCTCGGGCCGGCCGTCCCGCTGCTGTCGGCGCAGCGGCTGCCGCTGGTTGAGATGCGCCTATCGTGCGGGTTCCCGTCGCCGGCCGCTGATTACGAATCGGAGCTGGTGGACTTGAACCGACTGATGCTGCGGCACCCGGATGCCTCGTTTCTGGCGCGGGCGATGGGCGACAGCATGGAGGGGGCCGGCATCCACGACGGGGACGTGCTGGCCGTGGACCGGAGTATGCGGGCGCAGGACGGGGATATTGTGGTGGCCTGCGTGGAGGGCGAGTACACAGTGAAGCGCCTGCGGAAAAGGGCGGACTCGGCGGCGCTGGTAGCAGAGAATCCCGCCTACGCCCCCATTGTGGTGCACAATGCCGAGGACCTGCGCATCTGGGGCGTGGTGGTGCTGGTACTGCACCCGCTGGTGGGCGAGAGCCGGCGCGGCCTGAGCTACGTGCGGTCGGCTTAGCTTCTTGATTTTTCTGAACGGTGCATACGCTTGGCCTTTGGCCTTGCGCTGAATCCTACTGCCCACCCCTACCCCACCCCGTTATGTTTGGCTTGGTTGACTGCAATAATTTCTACGCTTCGTGCGAGCGGGTTTTTCGGCCCGAGCTGGAGGGGCGGCCCGTGGTGGTGCTGAGCAACAACGACGGGTGCGTGATAGCGCGGTCGCAGGAGGCCAAGGCGCTGGGGCTGCGGATGGGCGAGCCGTACTTCAAGGTGCGGGAACTGGTGGAGCGGCACCGGATGGCGGTCTGCTCCTCGAACTACGAGCTATACGGTGACATGAGCCGGCGCGTGATGTGGTATTTGAGCCACGTGGCCCCCACGGTGGAAGTGTACTCGATTGACGAGGCTTTTCTGGACCTGGCCGGCATGAGCCGCTACCACGACCTAGCGGGCTGGGCGGGCGAAGTGCGCGGGGCCGTGCGGCAGCGCACGGGCATTCCGGTGTGCGTGGGCGTGGCCCCCACCAAGACCCTAGCCAAGCTGGCCAATCGGCTGGCCAAGCAGGAGGCGCACGCCAGCGGCGGGCCGGGCGTGCTGGTGCTGAGCGATGAGGCGGAACGGCGAGAAGCGCTGGCGCGAGTGGCGGTGGAGGACGTGTGGGGCGTGGGCTACCGGTCGGCGGCCAAGCTGCACGAGGTGGGCGTGCGCACGGCGGCGCAGCTGGCAGGCGTGGGCGATGCCTGGGCACGCAAGCACTTGGGCGGCGTGGTGGGGGCGCGGCTGCTGCACGAGCTGCGGGGCTTTTCGTGCGCGGGCGTGGTGGTGGAGGACGAGGCGCGTAAGTCGCTGGCCTGTACCCGTTCGTTTGGGCAACCGCTGACAGAGTTGGCACACCTGGCGGGGGCCGTGGCCACGCACGCCACGCGGGCCGCGGAGAAGCTGCGGCGGCAAGGGCTGTCGGCGCGCCTGCTGACGGTGTTCGTCGAAACCAGCAAGTACGCGGGGCCACCCCCACCCTACTCGTTTTCGGCCCAGCTGACGCTGCCGGTGGCTACCAACGACACGCTGACGCTGGTGCAAGCGGCCGAGCGGGGGCTGGAGCGGATTTGGCGGCCGGGTCGGCGCTACGTGAAGGCGGGGGTGGTGCTCGACGGGCTAGAGCGAGCCGGGGCGGGGCCACAGGCCACGCTGTTCGGGGATGTGGGGCCGACGCCCGAGCGGGCGGGGCTGATGCGAGCGCTCGACGCGCTAAATGGCCGCTACGGGGCCGGCACCGTGAAGGTGGCCGCGGCGGCGACCGGGTCGGGCCAACTGGCGGCCTGGGCCATGCGGCGCGAGGCGAAGAGCCCGGCATTTACGACTAAATGGGGAGAGCTGTGGGGAGTAAAGTGCTGAGTTGGCACGCTAGCAGAGTTATTGACCACTTATCAAACGACGACTATGGCTAATGCACTGTTAATTATGGGAGCTCACGTGCAGGAAGGCTCGGGGGCAGAACGCGAGATTGTACTATCGAAACCAAGCGCGGCGGCGTGGCGGGCGGGCCTACCCGCGCGGCTGGACCAGCCGCCGACCACGGCCGCGCTGGTAGAATATGTGGTTAAGCTCTACTTCCGGCAGATGCCCTTGGAGGCGGAGCTAACCGGCTGCGAAGTGCTGGCCACGTTGGTGCGGGCGGCGCTGGCGCAAGCCAACGGGCAGCCAGCGGAGGAATGGGAATGCGGGGAGGTAGTAGACGACTAGCGCTCACCTAAAAGGCTCATTCCATCATGTCTAACAAAACGAACTGGCTGGTTGGCCGCATGGGGCCTCGGCAAAAAGCCAAAGCTCGGGCCCGCCTACCGCAAGTTTATGCGCACTGCGGGTCGGAGCAGAATCTGACGCTGGACCACCAACTGGCGCGGGCGCAAGGCGGCACTAACCACATCAGTAATCTGCAGATGCTGTGTGCCAAGTGCAATGTTGCGAAGTCACTGGTGGAGCAGCAGCTAGCAGCTGTCTTGCGGGAAACAGCTAATGATAAAAATGCAGACTTTTAACGCTTTACAACATTTTCCTTCTCATTTCTCAGTACCACACAGCATGCGACAGCTTATACCGGATGCAGAATCCATCACAGAGTTTTTTGGGGAGTACGAAGCGCGGGGCTACCGAGTGGAATTGATAAGCGCACCACATCTAGGTGGCTATGCATTGCGGATGCCGCTAGGGCCGAATGATGAAGTAACTCCAGTGTTTCCGCTGCCGGCGTCCAAGATGCAGACGCCGGAAGATGCGCAGCGCTGGATGGAGCATCTGCGGGACCATCAAATCAGCCAGTTTGCTTTCCTATTGAAGCGGCGGCTAGCGTAAAGCTTTAGCATAAGGTAAGCAAAAGTGCCGGGTGTAATTGTGCAAGCGCCACTTGCACAATTACACCCGGCACAGCTATTTACTGCATTATCTACCTTAGTAACCAAGCCAGGTTAGCCTACCTATCCACTGGTAGTAGATTGAGGTCAATTAGGCAGTTGGCGCAGAAACCGGCGTAAGTCGTCGGCACGGTGGCGGCGCTGAGCGAGCGCAGCAGGGTGCGCTCGTCGAGGCGGTAGTAGCGGCAGGCGTTTGTGAAAATGGTTTACAGCTCGTGGCCCTGGTAGGCGGGAAAGAAGTCGGGGCGGCTGAAGAGGTCAACCAGTAACTTCTCGAACTGGGGCACGGGCATACCCTCGGCGAACTACACGAGGACCCGGCTACAAGGGGCAGCACCCCGATTCGCCCTGACTGGTCCACGTCCGCACCTTACAGTAGCAGCGGGTGCGGCTGCGCAGCGGCGCGCCTCCATAGGCCACCAGCTCCGACTACCCACCGCTGACCTTGCCCGAGTTTCACAAGTCGCCCTCGTCGGCGGCCAGCTTCTCGGGCGTCGAGGCTACCAGCAGCTGGTAGGATGTTTGTTCCAGGCCGCGCGCCGGGCTGCTAAGCTCCCAGCTCAGACGTGGGGCGGTGTTTAGTATTGAGAATACATCTTATGCCATAATAATGTCCAAAAAATATTCTTCATGCCTCTCATTTGTCCACTCAAAAGGATTATTAACCTCGGGCGTATTTAATGTAAATAAAGAAATTTTTCTACAAACAGAATCTACTTCTACTATCAAACTTTCAATCTCTTTTATTTTTCCATCTTTAAATGTACTACCATGAACTACTTTGGAACGCACTTCATACGCCTTTTTTATCATTCTAAACAAAGCTATTCTTTCGCCTTTGTCTTTGGATAGGAAGTGAGCAACTCGTTCAGCAAGCTTATGAGAAAGCTCAGTACTATCATTGGAAAACAATGTTTCTAGTGCTGAACAATAGCTAGTCATCTTCAAACCTAAATCAGCGCTACTTCTTGCGTGTTGAATAAAATAGCAAGCAATTGCAACTCGACTATACTGACTAGCATTACCTGTTTTAGATTTATTTTCCTCAATTGTTATGTTATTTTTTAATAACGCACATGCTTCTTTAAGTTCACCTACTGAAAACTCTACCATTGCTCTTTCACCTAGGCTAGTAAAACTACTGCTTGAGAAAACATTACTAGACACCTCAAAATCATTATACTTATTTCTGAAGCACAAGAAACTCAAGTCAAAATCGATAGAATTATCCTTCACTACCCATAAGCAATAGAAATACATCTTTAATAATATCAAATGCAAGTCAAGATGTTGCAGCGAATTAGCTACACTTTCATCAAACCCACTTTCGGAATATGCAACTAGTATACCTGGCGTCGACAGATATCTATACTCTATTAATCCAATTAACTTTTCTAGTTCTGGACTTAATAATTTCTCAATAACACTTCTGTTATTTGTAAGCTTAACCACTGGATAAATCCTGCTTGATGATTTTGCAATAAGCTCTATCCCTTCTCCAAGGTCTTGCAACACGCTTATGTGGTTTATTGCAGATATGTATACTGATTTCGTCATGATTATTGCATTTATGATAATTCAAAAATTCCCTTCCTGCCTTATTAAACCAGTTTAATACTGGTCTAATGTCTGTAATTCTATTAGTGTATGGTCAGAAAATTTCTCAATTCTCTCAACCCTATATGCACAAGCAATTGGAAATAAAACTTCTTCTTCATCAGGAAAAATAGATTTATTTGCTATATCTCTTGGATATGCTTTATCGTTCATTCCAAAAAAATGTGTTGAAGTGTTTATTTCAAATAACACGGTACCGCCAAAACAATTTTCCCTATATTTTGAAGCAGAGACAAAGGGAGCCCAAATAAACATATCCCCTATATTATACAAACTAATATCCTCTTCACTTAAATTAGCACCTCTGTATACCTTTTCTTTATAATGAGGAAGAATTTTAATACAAGAACTCAGTTGCAGAATCCAGGGCGCCAAAAATTTATCATCTTCATCATTGATAACAGTATCATAATCTTGATACAAATGGCAATCTCGTAATTTACTATTAACAACTTTATACAAATCCGTCTCTTCGGTATACTGCCGAACAATAATGTCATTTAATTTTGCTTCATCTTTACAACTAGCAACTTCATTTGCTTGCTCAATAAAATTAGAACTCTTTAATGAACTACTAATTATATCTCTTAGTTGGTCAAAGTTTTCGCGAATTTTATAAGTTGGACTATTGCCGTTTATATGTCTTGGCATACTATTAATATGCTCCACCCAATGCAGATAAGGATATTTTTCCAAGCAGTAGTGAAGAATAATCGGTTCTTCTTCATGCATGTTTAAGTACTTGGAATAAGTTAAGCACTCTGCTATCTCTGCTGTTCTGAGTCGGTCTCTCACTTGTTAGGCAAATTTTAAAGATGTGCAATATGTGTGATTAATCATTCACTTACAATACTCCATCCACCAATACCTTCTTCTTCAACCAAGCCCGCACCGGCTCGTCGTACCATTTCAAGCAAGCGTAGGCTATGGTTACGGCGGCTAGAAAGACCGGCGCCGCTACAGGCCAGCCGTCGCGCAAGGGCACTTTGTGCGTCGCTACCCAGGCCATATAGGTGTAGATGAGCGGGTAGTGCGATGTGAATCGGATACCAACATCGCCCAGGAAGCGGCACAGTCGCTGGGCCAGGGTTGAGCGCACCGCCCCGCTGGTCCCTAAGAAGATAATACCGGGGAAGACGAGAATGATACTGAGCGCATCGTAGAGCCCATTTTGTCACAGCTGCGCGGGGCTCATGGGCACGCTGCTCACGAGCTACACGGGGCCCGGCTGACGAGTGTTAATACTACGATAAGGCAGTCGGCCTCATTAATATAACAGGTCAGCGTATCAGGTTGGGAAGGCAGGAAGACGCAGTGTAGGTGGCTGCCTTTGATGGCAAAAATGGCTTACACGTAGTTGCGGGGGTACTTCGACCAGCAGCATAGAGCGGAAGGCTTGGTGAACGCTGAACTCGTTGGCCCAGGCGGTGGACCACAAGCGGCCCTTGAGTAAAAGCCCCTTTATATCGTGAGCCAGATAGTGCGCTCGGCACGGTCTAGGGTGGGCTGGAAGGTGAACCTAGGCGCGGCGTTGGTCACCAGCGTATAGCGGCCCCGGCCCACGGCCAGCAATAAACGCCGCTGGAGCAGCTGGCGGATGCGGGAATCGAGGGTGTTCAGGTTAAGGCTAGGGCCTGCGTGGTAGTAGAAGGCTAGCACCTCGGCGCGGGTGAATTCGGGGCGGTCAGCAAACGCCGCTTGAAGCGCGGGCCAATCGAGACTAGCGGAGGTGGTTTGGCTGGGCGGCGACATAAAGCAAAGAAACGCCACTTATTCAAAAAAGTGGCGTTTCGTGTAATTCCTTATACTTCTGATTCAAGCCAAATAATTAGCTTCGGTATTCTGCTGCTGGTCTTCTCCTTTAAACAACCTAAATCGGCGGTTGTAGTAGAATAAAAGTGCTAATTAACCAACTTTATTTGCTCAAAAATTTAGCGCTAGCATCGGCTTAGTGTGGCTTTCTGCTACCTTAGCATAAAAAATACTGCTATGCTATTGGACCGGCTAACATTCCAAGGTCACGATACTTTCATCTGCCGCAATAACTGGCTAAAGAAGGGCTATGACTTCATTCAAGCGGGGGGCGGCTTCACCGATGAAGACGCGGTGGTTAAACTCGGGGTAGGGAAAAACATGGTCACGGCTATTCGCTATTGGCTACGGGCGTTCGGAATGACCGACGAAAGCGACACGCCCAAGAAGGTAGCCCATGAGCTGCTTAGCAAAACCGGATTTGACCCCTACATTGAGGATAACGCCACCCTCTGGTACCTGCATTATTTGCTAGTGCGCACGGGTCGGGCCTCCCTTTACCACTACGTCTTCAATGAGCTGCGCAAGGAAGGCTTCTCATTCAGCCGGACGCAGTTGCAACACTTCATTAATCGCAAATGCGCCGAGCGCAGCAGCCCGGTAAGCGAAAACACCCTGGATTCTGACATCACAGTGTTCGTGCGGTCCTACGCCCCTTCGGGAAAGGAATCGAGCAAGGTGGATATTGAGGAGGAGTCCACGGGCCTATTACAAGACTTGGGCTTGCTGGTAGTGAGTAAGAATGACGGCACCCGCTACAGCATCGAGAATCTAGAGCGACCCGAATTGCCCTGGCAAGTCGTGCTACGGGTAATCCTGGAAAATGAGGCATATGGTGAAAGCATCAGCTTCACCGACCTCGAAGTTGCGCCTGACTCACCGGGGCTGGTATTTGCCCTGAACGAGAAAGGGCTGTTTTACAAGATTGAGGAAATGATGGCATACTACCCAAATGCCATCATCTATTCGAGCACGGCGGGCAACCGAGTGCTCACCGTCAAAAAAGACCAAATCAACCTCGCTGAGGTGCTAGAAGAATATTATGGCCAGACCGTTTAGCCCTTCCGTCAACATCGTCCGCGATGCCGCACAGGAGTTATCGTATCTGCCCACACCCAACGCCAAAACGGTATTTGGGCAGCTCATCAACAACTACCTTTCAGGCATCCACTGCTTCAACATCGTGGGTGCCTATGGGACGGGTAAATCAGCTTTTCTGTGGGCTTTCCAGCAAACGCTGAACAAGCAGTACGAATACTTCAAACTGGAAGCGGGCTTTAAAAATGTCAAGGGGTTCCACTTTGAGCATTTTGTGGGGCAGTATGCTTCGCTGAAGCAAACCTTGGCGCAGCACTACGCACCGGGGGCTACAGCTGACACGCCTACCTCTACCATTATTGCCGCGCTCGATGAGGAATACCGCCGCTTAGCCAAAAAGAAGTTGGCGCTGGTGCTGGTGGTAGATGAGTTCGGCAAGTTTCTGGAATACGCTGCGAAGGAAAACCCCGAGGAGGAGCTTTACTTCATTCAGGAGCTGGCGGAGTATATCAACGACTCACGCAAGGATATTCTGTTGCTCACGACTGTTCACCAGGACGTTAGTGCCTACGCCCTGGAATTGACGCGCACCCAACGCCAGGAATGGGAGAAGGTGAAGGGCCGGCTGAAAGAACTGACGTTTAACGAGCCAGTGGAGCAGCTGCTGTTTCTGGCGGCTCAGCAGCTCGGGACCACGCAACAGGACACGGCCCCACATACCGCTACAAATAGCCGATTGTTTGAGGCCATTGCAAAGGCTCAGGCGTTCCCGTTACGTGACTACTTCTCGCCGGAAATGCAGCAACAGCTGTGGCCGATGGATTTGCTGTCGGCAGCAGTATTAGTGCAAGCTCTACAGAGGTATGGGCAAAACGAACGGTCCCTATTTACCTTCCTCCGCTCGAATGACTACCTGGGCTTACAGCAGCACTCAGCCCGCGGCACGTACTTCAGCCTGAGCCGAGTGTATGACTACCTCAGCTTCCACTATTATTCCCTACTCACTTCGAAGTACAACCCCCATTTTGCGCAGTGGGCCATCATCCGGTCCACACTGGAGCAACTGGAAAAGCACATTGGGGAGCCCGCCGAACTAGAAACGGCTAACCAGCTGGTGAAGACCCTCGGGATGCTGTCCATTTTCGCGCCGGCTGGGGCTGAACTCAGCGCCGAGTTTTTGGAAGCCTACGCGCAAACTAGCTTGGCCGTGCCTACCATTGCGCCGGTACTGCAAGTATTGGAGCAGCAAAAGCTGATTCGCTTTGTGCCTCATAAGAACAGCTACATTCTGTTCGAGGGCACCGACCTTGATATTGAGCTGGCTATTGATGAAGCTGGCAACTTAGTAGAGCAGATTACAGATGTTGCCACACGACTACAAGAGTTTTTCAGCTTCCCGTACATCGCCGCTAAGCAAGTATCTTTTGAGAAGGGCACCCCTCGCATCTTTAAGGTATGGATGACGGAAGAGCCACTTTTAGATGAGCCCAAGGGAGAAGTAGATGGATTTGTAAACCTGATTTTCTCGGACACACTCACGCTTGACAAACTAAAGCAGACGGTAGGCACGCGGCAAGATGCTGTGCTGTATGGCATCTATGAGCGGTCGGGCGAGATTAAGAAGCTGATTCGTGAGATTGACAAGGTGCGCAAGGTGCGCGATGAAAACCTTAACGATAAAGTAGCGAAGCGCGAACTGAACGGGATTTTAGAGCACCAGAAGTCCCTGCTCCGGCACTACGTTATTGACAGTCTATACGCGCAAGACGGAGCAATTACATGGTTCACGACCGGACCAGTACAACTCAAATTCAAAGGTCGGCGCGCATTCAACCGCTGTCTTTCGAATCTAGCCGAACACGTTTACACCGCTACGCCTACCTATCGCAGCGAATTAGTAAACAAGACCAAACTATCATCCCCAATCGCAACGGCTCGCAAGAATTTCATGCGAGCGCTGTTTGAAAATTGGCAGTACCCCGACCTAGGATTTCCAGCGAAAAACTTCCCGCCTGAGAAGACTATCTATCTCTCGTTGCTGAAGGAGACGGGGATGCACCAGATTGTTAATGGTGAGTACACGCTAACTCCTCCTACTGATGCTTCATTCCAAGCCTTGTGGCAGGTAGGCGAAGAGTTTTTGCAACGGTCACAGGAAGGACCTTTGAAGATTTCAGAGTTGATGCAAACGCTGCTGCGCAAGCCGCTCAAGCTAAAGCAAGGCTTTGTAGACTTCTGGGTACCACTGTTTCTGTTCATGAAGCGTCACGAGTTTGCGCTATATGGTGAACAAGGCAAGTACATTCCGGAACTAGGCTTGGAAGTAGTTGACCTTTTTACGAAAAGTCCGACGCTGTACACGGTTAAGGCATTTGCGCTGCTACCCGAAAAGCTGGCACTGTTCAATGACTACCGGGAGCTGCTACAGTTAGGCGCAACTGAACGGGTATCGAATGCCGCTTTTATCGAGTCGATTAAGCCGTTCCTGACTTTCTATAAGCAGCTGACAGCCTACGCGCAGCATACCCGCAACCTGCCAGTGGCAACGCAACGCTTGCGCGAGAGTATTTCAAAAGCCAAGGACCCGGAAGCCGCTTTCTTCGAGAAGTTTCCTGGAGCATTGGGCTTTAACTTACCCGAGTTGCAGCGCGACGCGGCCACGCGGGAGCGATATGTGAAAACGCTACAGGAAAACATTGCTCGGCTGCGCCAAGCGTACCCGGCTTTGTTAACTCGTCTGGACGCGTTTATCAGCAGCCAGGTAGTGGGTAAAACAGTCGACTTCGACCACTACAAACGGCGGCTTCAAGAGCGTTTCAAGGGGTTGGAAAAGCACCGAGTGCCGGCAGACCTGCGCGTGTTCCAGGACCGAGTAACGTCGAAACTGGACGACCGGGAATCGTGGCTCAACTCAATGTCAACCTGTGTGCTTGGCAAGACCCTAACCAGCTTTGAAGATGCCGACGAACGCAGATTCCAAGATGAGTTTCAGCAGCGCATCCATGAGCTAGATAATCTGTGCGAGTTGGCGAAAGCCAACCCTGACTCTGACACAGAAGACATTTTCCGATTGGGTATTGCGGCATTCGGAAAGAAAGAACAAACCCGCATTATTCGGCGGCCGAAACAACTCAGCGCTGCAGATGCAGCCGTAGAAAATGAAATCCGGGCGCTGCTAGGCGCAGATAAAGCCCGTAGCCTCGCAATCCTGGCTCGCCTGCTACAGGAGCAACTATAATAGCATGAATAAGCCCACAAGGCATCTACTCGGTATCTCCGGCGGCAAAGACAGCGCAGCGCTGGCTATCTATCTGCGCCACAAACACCCGGAGCTGCAGCTTGAATACTACTTCTGCGACACGGGCAAAGAGCTACCGGAAACGTACACGCTGATTAGCAACCTAGAAAACTACCTGGGGCAAAAGGTAACGCGCTTGGAAGCCGCAGAGGAAAGCCCTGAAGACTCGTTCGACCACTTTGTGAAGGTGTACGGCGGCTACCTGCCTTCGTCAAGCGCCCGTTGGTGTACCAAAAAGCTGAAGTTAGAGCCGTTTGAGAAGTTTGTAGGCAATGACCCTGTAGTATCTTATGTAGGCATCCGCGGAGATGAGGACCGAGAAGGCTATATCTCGCGCAAATCTAATATTCAGTCTATTTTCCCCTTTCGGCGCAACATCTGGAGCGAAGACGTGGTGCAAAAGGTGCTGCAAAACGATGCGATAGCGCGGCTGCGTGGGTTGTATGAGGAACTGAGCGAACCCGCGCAGCTAGCGCGAGTGGTGGCCTTGGCCGAAACGCCATTGTCGCGGGGATTCACGCAGGCGCAAAAGCTCAACGCGCTACTCGATGCCGACACGCGCCTGTTTAATAAAGTCGTGTTTGGGATGCTGCGGGGTACTGCCTATCCGCTGGCCGAAGCACCTGACTTTTCGTTGCTCGACAACGACGACAATCTTATTCGGGCCGACATCTTCCGGCTGCTGCGCGAAAGCGGAGTGGGCGTGCCGGCTTACTATGAGAAAATTACATTTGAGGTAGACGGGCAAAAGGGTGAGTACGCCCGTAGTCGCTCGGGCTGCTTCTTTTGCTTCTTTCAGCAAAAGATTGAATGGGTTTGGCTTTATGAGCAACACCCAGAATTGTTCGAGAGGGCCCTTGCCTACGAGCGAGACGGGTACACCTGGATGGAGGAGTCGCTGACTGACTTAATTAAGCCAGCGCGGCTGCGTCAAATCAAGCTTGACGCTATCGGCAAGCAGCGCAAAGCTAAGGGGCCCGCAAGCCCTTATCTACTGGATATCCTGGATGATGAGGAAGAGGTAGGCTGCGCCTCCTGCTTCATCTAGTCTACCTCTACTTGTCCTCCTAAAATCTACCCGTTTGTGCTGACAGATATCGTATTCCCGATTGACGAAGAATACCGGTCAGGCACGGATGACGAACCTTTTGCTTTCTTTCTAGAAGGATTTGTGGAGAGCAAACGGGCAGACCTTTTGCTCGGCTACTTCAGTTCGTCAGCCATCAATGTTCTGTCCCTCGGTTTTGCCAAGTTCATAAGCAATGGTGGTCGGGTTAGGCTGATAATTAACAATGTTCTCTCGTCCAAGGACAAAGCAACGATACTAAAAGGCCTCGATGCGGAAGCTGACAATAACTGCTTCACACTTGAAGACTACTACGGCATAAAAGATGCCCTAGACAGTTACGGACACCATTTTTTTGATTGCATCGCCTGGTTAATAGCACAAAAGCGGATAGAAATCAGAGCAATCAAACCGATAGGCCGACGAGGAATTGCACACTATAAATCAGGCATCTTCTATGATGGCACCAATAAAGTGCGATTTAAAGGCTCGTGCAATTTCACTGCTTCGGGTTTGATGGAAAATCTAGAAGAGCTTGACCTAAAGCTATCCTGGCATTACAAAGGAGATGCTTTTCTAAGGCACGAGCGTGATTACAACCAGATTTTTGAAGGCAAGTCAGATTTTGCTGCGCTCATTCCATTTGAAGAAATCGAAGAGGCCATTTTACAAGAGTATGGCGGCAAGGATTTGGACGAGTTACTAGTAAATGAGCAACACTTACTAGCTCAAAAGGCCAAACTGAAGCATAGCGAAGCAACGCGGCGAGTATTGGAAACGATTATGCAAAAGATAGAAGCGTACCGTAATGCACCTCGTTTCCCATTTGAGAGTGGACCTAGACAATACCAACAGGACGCTTATAAGAATTGGGTTGGTAATGGCCACCATGGCATTTTCGCAATGGCAACGGGTACGGGCAAGACAATTACGGCGTTGAACTGCTGCTTGAATGAATTTGCAAAACAGGAAAACTATCAGATTGTCATTCTGGTACCGACTACCATATTAGTTGAGCAGTGGGAGAAAGAAGCTAAGAGATTCCATTTTCGGAGAATCATCAAGGCATCTTCTAAAAATGCTGGTTGGAAGGAAGCACTAGATGACATTAGAAACTCGCAGAGCTTCGGCGTCCCTGATTCCTACGTTATCGTTTCGACATACCGAACATTTGGCAATCCAGTATTTCAAGCGTTTCTGAAAGCGGCAGGTGATGAAATCGTTTTGATAGCCGATGAAGCCCACAACGTGGGTGCTCCAGCTGTTGCGGCCTTGTTTGCGAAGTTGCCCGTAAAAAAACTTATCGGGTTATCGGCCACGCCGAAACGCGTCTACGATGAGGAGGGTACAGAGCAAATGGAAGCATTTTTCCACGATGCACCACCATATGCTTACAGCTTCACAATGGAACGGGCAATTGAAGAGGGCATTCTCTGCCCTTACTATTATTATCCACGCGTGGTAGAACTTACTCAACTAGAGATGGTGAAGTATACCGAGATATCTGCCAAACTAGCCTCTTTGCATGACCGAGCAAGTAAAGATAATGCCGCTAAAAAGAGCTATGAAATGTTGTTGATGCAGCGGAAACGCATTATACACAAGGCAACGAGCAAGTTATCTGCCTTTGAAAATGTATTAAGAGACATTCTCAAATCGGAAGAGGGCCCCGGCCTTAAATACACCCTAGTGTATGCTCCAGAAGGCTTTTATGATGAAAATGAGTCTGATTTGGACTTTTATCCTAAGGTACCCGAGGACAGCAGGATTATTGATTACTACGCTAACGCAGTACGCGAAGTATCGCCAGAAACGCGCGTTACCGATTACATCAGCGAGTCATCTGACAAGGAACACACACTTCGAAATTTTGAGACGGGAAAGATTGATGTTTTACTATCAATGAAGTGCTTAGACGAAGGAGTTGATATTCCGCGCACTGAACAAGCTATATTCTGTTCAAGCACCGGTAACCCGCGGCAGTTTATTCAACGACGTGGGCGCATATTACGGCAGCATCCGGAAAAGCATTTTGCTAGAATATATGACTTGGTAGTTGTGCCTAGCGGTGTGCCAACTGGGGCGTCATTTGAGCTTGAGCAGAATTTAGTCAGAAAGGAGTTGGAACGAGTTGTTGACTTCGCTTATATGGCCATTAACAAGTTTGCAGCTATTAACGCTGTACGGTCAGTATGTGACCGTTATCAAATCAACCCCGACTCACTAGACCCTTACTCACCGCCAGTAGCATGACCAGCCCTCACTTAGAAACATTCAAGGCCTTTTTGCAGGACGAAACCATCCGTGAAAGCTACAAAATCACTGACGATGATATAACTACAGCGAATTTGACGCACAGTAGCAGCAACCTGATGGTAGAGTTAATTAGGCAGATGATTAACAAGCAGATTGAAATAGGTTCTACGAAGATTACTGCAGCTCATCTCCACTCCGTACTCAATAACCGTTTGAAGTGATTTTATGCGCCTTTTAAATATTACCCTTTGCAACTTCCTGTGTTATTACGACAATAACAAACTGGAATTCTCTGATGGCCTGAATCTAGTATTGGGTGCCAACGGCTACGGTAAGAGCAAGCTATATGACGCAATTCAATGGCTTTTTAAAGACGGTATTACTAACGACAAGCCGCGACCAGGTGGAGTACCTACTGCTGTGCGCAAAACGTCGGATATGAAGCCGGAGATAAGGCACACACTAGTAAATGAACGTGCGCTTGCGGAAGCCGAGATTGGTAGCAAGGTGTTGTGCGAAGTTTGCGTCGAGGTAGAAAGTGGACACCAAGATGAATCCTATCGATTCATTCGACGGCTCAGCGTCACTAAAACGGGAGCAAATGATTTTAAGGCTGATGCTGAGAGTCATCTTGAAGGTTATCGCAAGACCGTTAACCACTTTAAGCCTGTAAGCAACCCGGTGGAGTTACTAGCCCAACTCATTCCGGGTGATATTCAGCGGTACGTATGGTTTCAGGGGGAACGGGGTATCAACAATCTTATTGATACATCCAGCCGTGATTCACTTAAACAGGTGGTTAACCAGCTGTCTGACGTGGAGAAGTGGGACCGGTTCATTGAAGCTGCGCAAGCAGCCTACACAGCGGCTGACAACGAACTAAAACAAGCTCTTAAAAGCGACACCACTCGCAAACAGAAAACGGAAACGTTGCAACATCAACAGCATGACGTTCAAACTAAGCTGACGGTGGTGGAAACGAAGATGGATGAGGCTAAACAGAACCGAGACGGAGCTTCTGAGAAACTGGATGGCATTATCAGTCAGTTGACTTCCGCCACCAAAATTCAAGCCTTAGAGAAGGAGCGGCAACACCGAGAGCGTGAGCTAGGACATGTCCGAACCCGAACTGATGACTAAAAGCTTGGATTGGCCAAAAGGATGTTGACTAATACTTGGCTGGTTTTGGGCACC
>CAXUKA010000025.1:0-32944 GCA_964251335.1 uncultured Hymenobacter sp. | reverse complement strand
GCTGTGCGCCGTTAGCGAAGGTCATCGTGATATCGAGCCGCACGGCAGTGTTGAGGGCGTAGGTAGTGGGCACAGTATAGTTGATAGCCTGCGCGGTGGTTTGGAACGTTTGGTTGAACGTGCCAGCCGCCGGGTAGCTGCCCACTTGCATCGAGTCGGTGCGGGTGGCTTGGAAAACCGTGATGGTGGTGGGGCCGTCGGGCTGGTTGTAGACAGCCGTTATCGGGATGGGTTTGCCGGGGGCGTACTTGGCGGCGAAGGTGGTGCTGAACGTAGTGGTCAAAACCCCGATATTGAAAAAGCCCGGCTCAGACTGGAGCGCGTAGTACGTGTCCACATCTTTCTTGCAGCCTGCCAGTAGCCCGATGCCAGCCAGCAGGGGCAGTACAGCTTTAGTTAAAGTTTTCATACACAATATGAACTAGCAGTTAGATGGTTACGGCATATCAAACCACAAGGGCTTGGTGATGTAGGTGTTGTTGTCGCCCTGGGCCACGCCGGCATCGGTGAAGAGTTTGGCGATGGCGTTGGGATTGTAGAGCACTTCGGTAGCACCGGGCAACAGGCGGCGGGGATAGCGCAGCGTGGGATTGGTTTGGGTGGAGGCCGCCGAATTGACTGCATTGCCCACGGGGTAGGCGAAGTTGACGTAGATACTGGACGCAAAATCAAGCCGGCGCAGGTCCGACCACGAGTCGGGGTTGAGGAACATGGCCAGGTATTTCTGCTCCATAATGCTGCGCAGTGTGACGGCGGCAGGCGTCTGGGGCACGGCGGCCGAGGCGAGGTAGGCGTTTATCTGGGCGGTCGTGATAAGCGGGAAAGTCATGGTTGGCGGCGTGTAAGTGCCACCCAAACCCACCTTCGTCATATGCGCCCGAATGCCAGCGCGTAGCGCATCGAAGGCACGCTGCGTGTTGCCAGCGCGGAAAGCGGCTTCGGCCTCGATGAACTTCAACTCGTGGTACGTGATGACTTCAAAATACCCAAGGTCGCGGGCGTACCAGCCGCCGTAGAAATCGGTGAGGGTCGAGCCGGGCGTGAGGTTAGTACCAGCGGCGGCTCCCACGCCAGGGTCAGCGCCCGTGCTGGTGGTAGGAGTCAGCACGCCAAAGCGCGGGTCTACGACGCCGGGAAAGGTGGTGCCGTTGAGGTACTTTATCACGTTGGCCGAGAAGGTGGCTGTGCCAAAGTTGGCCCGCGTCACGCCGAAGATATTGGTGGTGCCAGTGAGGGGCAGCACCGCCACTTGGTAGTTTATCTGGGCATCATCAGCACTGGAGGTGAAGGCTTTATCGCAGAGCGTAAGCACGGCGGCGGCGCTATAGCTGGCCTTTTTGGTGAGGTGCTGGGCCTGCCGGGCTTCCAGGGCATAGGCCAGGCGTATCCACTTACCTACGTCGCCTTTATACAAAATGTCGCCGCTTTCACTGGGCGTGATGCTGTAAAGTGGGCGGAAGTTGGCCGTGGCGGGCTTCTGCATCTCTACAATGCCTTCGTCGCAGAGCTGGTTGATGGTGGCATAAATCTGCTGCTGCGAGTCGTACTTGGGCGTGTAGTTGTTGCCGCCCTGGTAGGCCTCGGTATAGGGCACGTCGCCGAGCATGTCGGTGGCGTGGGCCAAAATGAGCGCCTGCATAATCTTGCCGGCGCCCACGTAGTAGGGCGAGCCTTCGGCCTGCGCCGCCGCAATCATGGGCGGGATATTGCCGCCTGACTGAAAGTACGAGTAGTTAAACGTGTTCGTACTCTGAGCATTAGTGAAAATATACTGGTCGTTGCCGCCGCTGTTGGCGGTGCGGCTCACCACGTACTGCTCGATGTAGGGCGTGCGCAGAGCCGTAAACATCTGCGTCTGAATACCATTCGAGATGATGTTCGGCAGCAGGAAGTTAGGGGTTGAAGAAGTCGGGTTATTCGGGTTGGTATTGACGTCGAGAAACTTCTCGCACGACGTCAGGGCCGTGGTGGCGCTGAGTAGCCCGAGCAGTAGGAGATATTTTTTCATGATAGCTAGCTTAAAACAGTTGTCATTGCGAGGAGGAACGACGAAGCAATCGCATCAAAACGAGTTATTTATGAGCCAAGCAAACACCGTTCGGGTGCGATTGCTTCGTCGTTCCTCCTCGCAATGACAGGCGCTTCTTTCGGGCCTCTGACTAGTTAAAAATTGACCCGCAGGCCCATGTCCACGCCGCGCGTAGCGGGGATGTTGCCATAGTCGATGCCGCCCGAGCCACCGCCGCGCACGCCAGCACCCGAGGCCGCCGTTTCGGGGTCAGCACCGCTGTACTTGGTCAGGAGCACGAGGTTGCGGCCGGTCACGTTTAGCTCAATGCCTTTGAGGAATGAGCTACCGCCGCCGAGCCAACGGGCGGGCAGGGCATAGCTGAGGGAGAGGTAGCGCAGGCGCGCCCACGAGCCATCTTCAATAAAGGCCGTGCCTACGTTGCCCAGGGTGCTGGTGTAGTAGGCCTGGGTTAGCTCGGCGGGACGAGTATTGGGCACGTACGTGTTGCCCGAGGCTACCACGCCATCAAAAATGGTGGTTTTGTAGCGGTCGGCGGTGCGGGCCGAGGTGCCCACCGTGGTTCCGTAGTAGTCGTTGCCGTTTATTACAGAGCCACCCACGCGGAAATCGAACAGCATACTCAGCGACAACCCTTTGTAGGTAAACGTGTTGGTGAGCTGTGTAGTGAAGCGCGGGGCACGATTGCCAGCGTACACGAAGTTGGAGTTAACGAGGGGCAACCCCGTGGTAGCACTTATAATTACCTGCCCGTTGTACGGGCTGTTGGGGTCATTCACACGGGCAAAGTCGGTGGCAGCAATGCCCGAAATGGCGTGGCCAGGAAAGGCCCCACCCTCGTGCACGGCCGTGATAAACGTGTCGGACTGGTACACCACCGTGAGCGGCGAGGGCAGACTTTCCACATTGTTGGTGTTGTGGTAGAAGTTCAGCAGCACATCCCAGGTAAAGCCTGTGGTGGTGCGCACCGGCGTGCCGCTGAGACTGATTTCCTGGCCCTCGTTGGTGACTACGCCGCCGTTGATGTATTGCAGAATGAAGCCCGTGGCCTGGCTCACGCGGGGCGCAATGAGCTGGTCGGTCGTGCGCGAGCGGTAGTAGTTGAGGTCGAGATACAGCCGGTTTTTGAAGAATTGCAGCGCCACGCCCACTTCGTAGGTGCGGGTGCGCTCGGGCTTCAGATTAGGATTAGAGCCGTAGAAGTCGTTGCGAAAACCGCCGCCGATGTAGGTGTTCTGCGTCAGGGGCGACTCTACGCGGTACGGGCCGGTGTCTTTGCCCACGCCGGCCACGCTGGCGCGGATTTTACCAAAGTTCAGAATCGAGTTCTGCTCCAGGCCCAGCACTTTGGTAAACTCGTAGCCCGCCGCCGCCGAGCCGTAGAAGAAGCCCTTGCCAAAGACCTTGCCCTCGTCGGGGCGCGGCAGCGTGGACGACTGGTCGTAGCGCCCTTGCAACTCTACCGTCACCTGGTCGAAGATATTGGTCGCTAAGCGCGCAAAATTACCGACGATGCGCCGCGTCGCGTCGCGCTCCAATGCGCTGCGCGTCACGGTGTTATTAAGGCCGATAAAATTGGGGTTCTGGAAAATCAGGCCGAGGTAGTCCACCGCTTCGTCGCGGTCTTCCTCAATCGAATTGCCGAGCGTGAGCGAGCCGCGTAGCTTGTCCTGCCAGAAGCTTTTGCTGAGAGTTGCCGTCGTATAAGCCGTTGTGATGCGGTTTTGGTCTACAGTTTCGGCGATGCCCCCGTTCTGGTTGTTCACCTGCGAGGTGCCCACGGCCCGTACCGATATGGTATGCGTGGTAGCCCAGTCGGTACCTACGTTGGTACTCAGCGTTAGCCACTTCACCGGCGTGAAGCTTAGCTGCACGTTACCCACAAAACGGTTGGTGCGGTCGGTTTGGGGGTTTTTGTAAGCCGACCAGTAGGGGTTGTCGGCGTCGTTGTCGGTGCCGTTGCCCAGCGCCAGCAGGCGGCGGCGGCTACCGTCGGGGTTGAGGTAATTCGTAGCGTCGTCGTTGCGCGGCCAGTTGAGCAAGCTCAGCAAAAAGCCACCTGAGCTGCCAAACAAGCCCGGCCCCTGCAAGGGCCGCTGCGCCCCCGAGTTGAGGTACTGCGCCGAGCCAGTGACATTGAGCTTGGGCGAAATCTGGGCCGAGCCCGACAGGCGAATGGTCGTTTTGTCGTAGTTGCTCTGGGGCGTCACGCCGTTTTGCTCCAGGTTGGAGGCCGAGGCAAAGAACGTGGCCTTGTCCGAGCCACCCGACATCGTCACGAAGTTTTGGTAGGAGTGGCCTTTCTGAAAGAAGTTACCCAGGTTATCGTACACCGTCTGCCCGTCCTGAAAGCGCGGCCCGAACGACGAGCGCGTGGTGCCATCAAACAAACCGTTGGAGCCCTGCCCGTACAAGCCCTGCATTTTGGGCAGCCGGTTCACCTCATCAACCGAAAACTGACTGCGAAAATTGAGCTGCGTGCGCCCGGCCGAGCCTTTTTTGGTGGTGATGATGACCGCGCCACTGGCGGCGCGCAGGCCGTAGAGCGCGGCGGCGGCCGGGCCTTTCAGCACCGTCATCGAAGCTATGTCTTCGGGGTTAAGGTCACCGGCGCGGTTGGAAGCGCCCACCGAGCGGCCCAGCAGGCCGTTGAAGGCCGAGCCGCCGCCCGGCGCGGTGCTTTCCTGAAACGACGAGTTGTCCATTATCATCCCGTCGATGACGAACAGCGGCTGGTTGTCGCCGTCGAGCGAAGTGCCGCCCCGAATCACGATGCTAGCCCCCTCCCCCGGCCCACCGCCCGACGAGGTAATATTGACGCCCGCCACCTTGCCCTGCAAGGCATTCACGATGTTGGGCTGGCGCGAATCGATAATGTCTTTGCTCGTAACCTCTTGCACGGCCGTCACAAGGTCGCGGCGCTCCTGCTTAATGCCGTAGCCCAGTACTACCACCTCGTCGAGGTCACGGTTACTAGCCGTGAGGGTCACGTCGAGCGGGCCACCGTCGGCGCGGCGCTCGATGCCTTCAAACCCTACAAAGCTGAATACCAGCGTGGCTCCGGCGGGCACCCCGCTGAGGGTGTAGCGACCGGTGCCATCGGTGGAGGTGCCATTGCTGGTGCCTTTCACCACCACGTTCACGCCAGGCAATGGAGTGCGGTCAGAAGCTTGGCGCACTATGCCGGTGATGGTGCCCGTGGCTGCTGCCGCCGTGCTCGGGGCCGTTTGGGCGTGGCCGGGCGGGGCTACCAGCACGCCAGGCAGCAGAGCAAATGGAAGCCAGTAGATTTTCTTCATAGAAGAGAAGTAAGGAAAAGAGAAAAGACGCTTGCCCAACCAGCTACCAGTATCTCTAGCTAGCTGCGTAATTTTTGGCTTAGCCTAAGGATTACGGTTGTTTAGGACGTTAAAAGTGCAACTTTTTTTTGACTTTCCTTCACATTCTCTTAATTCTCCAGGCGGGCTTAGTCAGGGCCGTAAAAGCCTAGGTAAAAGCCTGCCTATCTACTGTTCAGCTAATGCGCTTTCGATAGCCAGCTGGAGCAAAGCCGAGCGCACGCTCAGTTCGCCCAGCTTGTTGTTGCGCCGCGTGGGGTTGACGCGGTTGGTGAGCAGAATCACGAATAAATCCTTATCTGGCTCGACCCAGAAATACGTGCCCGTGAAGCCCGTGTGCCCGTAGCTGCGCGGGCTGGCACTGCGCGCCGAATTGAGGGCCGGGTTCTTGGGGTCGGGCTTGTCGAAGCCCAGCCCGCGCCGGTTGTCGGGGCAAAACTGGCAGCGGGTGTACTCGGCCACCGTTTCGGCCTTGATGAGCTGCTGCCCGCCGTAGCGCCCTTGCCAGAGGTAGAGTTGCACCAACTTGGCCAGGTCGTTGGCATTGCCGAAGAGGCCCGCGTGCCCACTCACGCCGCCCAGCATGGCCGCGTTTTCGTCATGCACGGTGCCATGCACCAGCTTTTTGCGAAAGAGCGAGTCGTACTCGGTAGGCGCGATGCGGCGCAACGGAAAGCGCCGCTCGGGGTTGAAGCCTAACGTAGTGGCCCCCAGCGACCCATAAATTTCCCTCACTAGAAACTGGTCAAACGGCTGCCCCGTAGCCTTTTGCACATAGTACGGGTAGAGCATAAAGGAAAAGTCGGAGTACACGTAGCCCGGCTTGGCATTGAGCGGCGACTTAGCCACGCCTTGGTAAATACGGCCCGGCAACGCCCGGCTGCCCCACAGCCCCGCCGCCACCGGCAGCGGAAACTGCGCCGAAGAATCGGCCCGAAAGAACTCCGGCTGCAAGCGGCCATCGGCCCGCACGTAGCCCTGCCAGAACGGAATAAACGCCTTGAGCCGCGCTTGGTGCGTGAGCACATCGCGCAGGCGCAGGTCTTGCTTGTCGGTGCCGTGCAGGAAGTCGAACAGCGCGCCCAGCGTGTAGTCGGGGCCAAACAAGCCTTGGTCCTGCAGCCGCATGAGGGCCGGCAGCGCGGCCGTGACTTTGGTGAGTGAGGCAAAATCGTAGAGCGTGTTATTCAGCACCGGTATGGATTGGCCTGTTCCGGCCTGCAACACGCCATAGCTACGGTTGAGCGCCACCACGCCGTGCCGCGCCACCAGCACCTGCGCCCCTGGAAAAGCCCCGGCCTCCAGCGCCTGCTTCAGCAAGGAATCGACCAGCTCGGGAAAATCGGCCCGCAGCCCAGCTTCTTTCACCGAAGCGTAGGCCAGCCGCAGGCCACCCTTCGTAGGCTGCCCCAGCCCAAAACCCACCTGCGCCAGCGCGAGCGAAAGATGCCCAGCCGCGCCCATGCCACCAAAAACTACCTGCACCGCGTGGTTGCAGGCTTGCATACTGCGCGCTTTCACAAAAATTACCGCCGTGGCTTGGCGCAACTCAGGAATCGTAGTCAGGGCAGCGCTGTCGAAAACCAGCACGACCAGCTTCTTGCGGAGCGCCAGCAGCTGGCGCACCACGGCCCGGTCGTGGGTGCCGCCTTCGGGCAAAGCCAACAGCAGCATATTGTGGGTTCGTAGCCGCGCCATATCAGCAGGCTGCGGGCCGGAGAAAAAAGTGCAGGCAGTATAGTCCGCCACATCGTGCGGCAGGTACCAGCTGAAATCGAGGCCTCCAATTGGCTTTGGGGCTACCTGTGCTTTTATAGTGGCCAGCCGCAGCGTATCGAGCCGCTGCAAGGGTAGCAGGGCACCCTCATTACGCAGCACCACCACATCGGTAGCTGATAGCTGGCCCCAGGCGGGCATTGCTTTGCTGGCGACTATTAGAACAATCAGGGCCGCCAGGAGCTGGCGCAGGGCACGATGCAGCATAGGCTGCAAGGTATTGCGAAACAGCATTTAACCTGACGGGCTCGCCGCCAGCCCAGTGCCTAATAGCGGGCAACACCCCTAGTGATTTATCGGCGCTTCAATAAGCAAAAACCGCGTATCTGCTGCGCAATCGAGATGCACGGGGCCGTGGGTGTTCCAGATACCCAACGCGTCGCGGCGGCCTATTACCTCATCATTTATCCGCACAGTGCCGCTGATGACGAAGATATACAGCATCTTATTGGCTGGGGCAAAGGCGTAGTCGAGGCTGTGCGCCTCGGTGTAGTAGCCCAGCGAAAGCTTGGCGTTTTGATTTATCCAGCAGTGGGCGGTGCCCTCCTCGTTGCTCACGATGGTGATGAGTTTGTTGGCGCGGGTTTCTTCCGGGAACTGGCGGCGCTGGTAGCGCGGCGTCACGTTCTGGAGCTTGGGCTCAATCCAGATTTGCAAGAAGTTGACCTCGTCGTCGCCTACGTTGTACTCCTCGTGGCGCAGGCCCGAGCCGGCACTCATTATCTGCACGCCACCAGCCGGAATAACTTCGGAATACCCCAGCGAATCCTTGTGGTTCATGGTGCCGGCCAGCAGCACCGAAATGATTTCCATGTTGGCGTGGGCGTGCAGGCCAAAGCCTTTGCCAGAAGCCACAAAGTCGTCGTTGAAAACCTTAAGCAGGCCAAAGCCATTGCGCTCGGGATTGGCAAACGGGCCAAAGCTGAACGTGAGGTGGCTTTGCAGCCAGCCAATATCCTTGAGGCCGCGCTCGGCAGCAGGAAAGAAATGCGTATTCATAATCAAGAATTTGCGAGAAAAAGAATAACGGTGGCGAGTGGCTTAGGCGGCTACGTTTCACCAAGAAATCGTCGTTTAATGTACATACATCAATTAAGACGCAAAGGTTTTGCCGAAGTAGTTTTTACTTGATAAATGCCCGCTTGCATTCCAGCGCTGAAGCGCTGGGTAGGTCACGAAAATTGCCTGAACGTTTCTACTCAGCTATCCTTGGTGAGGCTACGAATAACCTGGTAAAGCGCCGCCAGCACTCCAAACAGCATCAAGCCGATGGTCCACCACGGGTTTTTATTTTGGAAATGGCCATCGAGCCAAGTACCGGCCCACGCGCTGAGGCCGATGGTAGCCAACATCTGGAAGGCGATGCTGGAGTACTTGGCGAAGGCGCGCAGGCGGTCGGGCGAGTTGGAGCTGTCGGGCTCAGTAGGCTCGGTGGGGGGCAGCGGGTTGGTAGCCATAGGGTAAGCAAGAAGCTGGGCGGTTGGCCTACGCATGAGGCAGCGGTGAGTTTCGGCCGGGTGGGGCGTAATTTTACGGGTTGGCGGGCGTTACCCAAGCTGGGGCCGAACATTCTGGCCCCGGCGCGGCGTTTGCGCAGTACTCACCTTCTCTGGTTTCCCTTGGCTTTGACTCGCACTTTTTCTCTTACCCATCGCTCCTGGGGCTGGCTAGTGGCGCTGCTGGGGCTGGCAGTGGCCGGCTGCGCCTCCGATAAGTCATTGGTGAGCCACACCCTCAACAACGTGGCGGCCCGCGACAACGGCTATTTCCTGGGCCGCGAAAAGCTGCGGGAAATCGAAACCACGCTCTACAAAGGCCGAGTAAACGACTACAACCGGGTGCTGCCCCTTTTCCCGACCCTCGACAGCACCACGGTACGTGCCACGCGCCCCGACCTCAACGATATTATTAAAAAAGCTTCGCTGCCCATTCAGCACCGGCCGGGCTCCGACTGGACCGACGACGCCTACCTGCTGGTGGGCTGGGCGCGGTTCTACAAGATGGAGTTTGATGATGCCGTGCTCACGTTTAAGTTCGTGAACAGCACCAGTAAAGACCCATTTGCCAAGCAAGAAGCGCTGATTGGGCTGATGCGTAGCTTCATGGTACTAAAGCAGATGGACAACGCCAAGGCTGTGTCGGACCTACTCGACCGCGAGGTAGGCCTACGCAAAGATGCCCGCGAGCTGTTCTTGACCCGCGCCGAATACTTCCTGCAACTCAAAGAGCCTAAGCAAGCCATTGCGCAGCTGGAGCGGGCCATCCCGCTGATTCCGCTCAAAAACGAGCGTTCGCGCACACGCTATATTTTGGCGCAGCTCTACCAAGAGCAGGGCCAGGATAAGGAAGCCACCGCGCAGCTCAACGAGATTCTGAAACGCAACCCGCCCTACGAGCTGGACTTTTTTGCCAAACTGATGCTGGGGCAGGTGTCGGACCTAGGCACTAAAAACAAGGCGCGACTCGACAAGTACTACGCGGGCCTGCTGAAAGACCTGAAAAACAAGGAATATCGCGACAAAATCTACTACGAGATGGCGCGTCTGGCTTATCGCCAGCAAAAGTATGCTGATGCCCTGGCGCTGCTGCGCACCTCGGCCAAAGCCACGACTACCAACCGCTCGCAGAAAGGCTATACCTACTTGCTGGCGGGGCGTATTTATTACGAAAACCTCCAGAAGTACCGCTTGGCAGCTGCCTACTACGACAGCACCATCCAGGCCATGCCCAAAGAAAACCCGACCTACGCAGCTATTCAGGAGCGGGCCGCTATTCTGAAGGATTTTGCTAAGCAGTACACCATTATCGAAACGCAGGACAGCCTGCAAGCCTTGGTAAAGCTGCCCGCCGAGGAGCTAAACCAGCGCCTGAGCAAGTATGCCCTGGCCGAAATAGAGGCTAAGCGCAAAGCTGCCGAAGCCGCCCTAGCCGCCCAGAAAGCCAAGCAAAAGGCCGACCAAGCCAAGGCCCAGGGATTGCCCAGTGCGCCGAGTGCCCTCAGTGGCACCCAGCGCGATATCAGCAACCCCAATGCCTTCGACCCGACCAATGCGGTGGCCGGCGGAGCGCTGTGGTATTTTGACAACCCGACCTCGCTGAGCACGGCCCGCACTGACTTTATTCGGAAATGGGGCGACCGGGGCCTGCGCGACAACTGGCGCACCGTGCGGCAGCCCAGCAACTCGCCCAATACCCAGCAAAACGGCGGCGTGCCACCAAGCATCACCGGCAACGACACCAACCGGGTGAATGGCACCGAAGGCAAGCCCGGCACCACGCCGGCCGCGCCCGACCCCGCCGCCGAGCAACAAGCGCTGGTGACTAAATACCGCGCCGACCTGCCCAGCACCGCCGACAAGCTCGCAGCCTCCAACGTGCAGGTCGAAGCGGCTATGTATGAGCTAGGTGGCATATACAAAGAGCTACTGAAGGAGCCGGCCCGTGGCTATGAAACCTACACCAAGCAAGTGTCCCGCTATGCCCACGGAGCCAATGCGCCAGAGGCCTACTACCTGCTTTACCTGTACTACAAGGGTCTGCCCGATGCCGAGAAAACGGCGCAGTATGCCGCCGCGCTCCAGCGCGAGTTTCCGACCTCGACCTACGCCAAGCTTATTGCCGACCCGCTATACCGCGAGCACGAGCTGGCTTTGCACAATGCCGTAGCTGCTCACCTCGACTCGGCCTTCGTGCTGTATAAGGACCAGTACTTTACCAAAGCCAAGGCCATCGTTATCCGTACCGAGCGGCAGTACCCCAAGAGCGACCTTTCTGACCGCATGGCCTACCTGCGCACGCTGCTGGCCATTCGCACCCTGCCGCCCATGACGGCCCGCGCGGCGGTAGTGCAGTTTTACCAGGAGTATCCTAATAGCCCGCTGGTGTCCCGCGCCCAGGAGCTGGCGGCCTCCTACACCAAAGCCGACGCCGGGCAGCTGGCGGGCGCGCTGGCCTCGACTGATAAGCCGGTGGTGTCGATTTTCCGGCCTGGCGAGGTTAATAACCGTCTGCGCATTGAGGAGGACGATGACGTGCCCCTCCCCTCTCCCCAACCTGCGCTGCCAGCGCCTGCCTCGACACCGCCCGCCGGAAACATCACCAACCAGAAAGATGCGAATGCCCCAGAGCTCAGCCAGCCCGTACTGAAAACGCCCGGTTCGTCTACCAAAGCCCCTGAGAAACCGGCCCCCTCGGGCGCGCCAGCCCCTGCCGGGCAGCCAGTAGTGCCTGCTGGCACGCCAGCCCCCGCGCCAGCGGCTGGTGCGGCCACTACTACGCCGCCCGCTACTACGCCAGCGGCTCCGGCCGCCCCGGCCGTGGCGTACACTACGCAGCTAAGCGCCGCCCACGCCGTAGTGCTGGTATATCCTAAGGGAACTGCGCCCACGGCCGACCTTGTGGCGCAACTCACCACCTATAACGGCAAGTTTTTCCGGGCCAATAACCTGGTGGTGCAGCCCGCCGAGCCCCTCGGCGCTACGCAGGAAATGGTAGTGGTACGGACTTTGCCAGGCTCGAAAGTGGCCCAGAGCTATGCTACCAAGCTGCGGGGGCCGCAGTCGCCGCTGGCTCGCTTGCGTGGCCAAGGCTACCAAACTATTATTATCACCCTCAGCAATTTGACCCTGCTGCAAGGCGCTGGCGATGTAGCCGGCTACCAGCAGTTTTACCAACAGGTTTACCAATAAGGGGCATGACGTATAAAGCAGCAGGAATGAGGAATTATTCGGCCGAGTAATCCTTCGTTCCTGCTGCTTTATACGTCATACTGCTGTTCTTCCTTCCACCTTATGCCTACTTCTCCTTCTTCACCAGTTCGTCCTGCTCATCGCCCCGCTGGCCGCCGGCCAGCTCCGGCGCGGCCAGGACGCTTCCAGGCGTTCATTCGCACCATGTGGGTGCTGTTTGTGGGTGGGCTGGTGGGCCTGATGCTGTACGTGGGCGCGGTAAGCATCAATTTCATGAATCTGTTTGGGCGGATGCCCAATCTGAAAACCCTCGAAAACCCCAAGAGCGAGCTAGCTTCGGAAATCTACTCCTCCGATGGGGTGCTGCTGGGCAAGTATTTCCGCGAAAACCGCACGCCCGCCGAATACCGCGACCTACCCCAAAATCTGGTCGATGCCCTGGTGGCCACCGAAGACGTACGCTTTGAGCAGCATTCGGGCATTGATTTTAAGAGTATTATGCGCGCCGTGGTGAGGCTGGGGCGGGCCGGTGGCGGCTCTACTCTAAGCCAGCAGGTAGCCAAGGTGCTTTTCCGAACCCGGCCGGGCGAGGAAAGCACCCTCAACGATGGCACGCTCAATGGCGAAGGCAAGCTGGGCCTACTCATCACCAAAACCAAAGAATGGCTGCTGGCCATCCGCCTCGAGCGCAACTATACCAAGCGCGAAATCATGCGGATGTACCTCAATACCGTTGATTTTGGCTCCAACGCCTACGGCATTAATACGGCAGCTAAGACGTTTTTCAATAAAAAGCCCATCGACCTGACCACGCCTGAGGCGGCCACGCTGGTGGGCATCGTGAATGCGCCCTCGCGCTTTAGCCCGGCGCTGCATCCAGTGCGCTCAAAAAAGCGCCGCGACTGGGTGCTGCATCAGATGAGTACATATGGCTATATCACCTCGGCCGAGCTGGTGAAAGACACGGCAAAGGCCATCGTCCTGCACTACAGTGTAGAAAGCCCTACGCAGGGCTTGGCCCCCTACTTCCGCACCGAGGTAGCCAAGTATCTGCAAGCCTGGGCCAAGGAAACCGACCACGACTTGTACGCCGACGGGCTGAAAATCTATACCACTATCGACTCGCGCATGCAGGCCGCCGCCGAGCAGGCCGTGGCCGAGCACCTGGCCTTGCAGCAAAAGTGGTTTTCGGCGCAGTGGAAAGGCCAGTTGCCGTGGCGCGACGAGAATGGCAAAGTCATTCCTAATTTCTTGGAAAGCTCGATGCGCCGCACCCAGCGCTACAAATCGCTGATGGTGCAGTACGAGGGCAACAAGGATTCGGTGAACTACCACCTGCGCCACAAGTACAAGATGTCGGTATTTTCCTGGCAGGGCGAGAAGGAGATGCTGATGTCGCCGATGGACTCGCTCGACTACTACAAGCGCTACCTGCGAGCTGGCTTCATGGCCGTAAACCCGCTGAATGGGCAAGTAAAAGCCTGGGTGGGCGGGCCTAATTACAAGTTCTTCAAGTTTGACCACGTGCGGCAGGGGAAGCGTCAGCCCGGCTCCACGTTTAAGCCCATTGTATACACCGCGGCCATCGACCAAGGGTATTCGCCCTGCTTTCCGCGCCCCGATGTAGCCACTACGTTCCCCGGCGTAGCGGGCCGCCCGCCCTACACGCCGCACAACTTTGAGGGCGGTTTTTCGGGCCGCACCTTCACGCTACGCCAAGCGCTGGCTCGCTCCATGAACTCCATTACGGCGTGGCTGGTATACAAGCTGACGCCCGAAACCATCGTGGAATACGCCAAGCGCCTGGGCATTACCTCCCCCGTCGATGCGGTGCCGGCCGTGGGCTTCGGAGCATCCGATTGCAGCATCTTTGAGTTGTGCGGGGCCTACGGCACCTTCGTCAACAAGGGCGTCTGGACTTCACCCATCATCGTGACGCGCATCGAGGATAAAAACCGCAATGTGCTGCGCGAATTCATCCCGCAGACCAAAGAGGCCCTGAGCGAAGAAACCGCTTACGTAATGACCAATATGCTGCAAGCCAGTACCACCGAGCGCGGCGGCACCAGCACCATTCTGCACACCGGCTTCAAATTCCCCTTCGAGATTGGGGCCAAAACCGGCACGACCTCCAACTACTCCGATGCGTGGTTTATGGGCATCACGCCCAATCTAGTGTGCGGCATGTGGGTGGGCGGCGAAGACCGTAGCATCCACTTCCGCTCGGGCTACTACGGGCAGGGTGCACGCCTGGCACTGCCACTCTACGGCATTTTCATGAAGAAAATTTATGCCGACAAGAGCATCGACCTCGACACGCGGCCCTTCCCCCTACCATCCAAGCCGTTGACAATTGAGCTCGACTGTTCAAAATATTCGGGTGCCCAGCGCGATACCATTCCGGCCGACCAGAAGATGGCCCAGCCCACTACTGGGGACTTGGATGACAAAGACATCTAGACAGCAGATTTAATAGATTGTGCAGATACGCCGGGTTGGCGCGGCTTACTTTCCTGTTAGCTTCTCCTTACTGCTACAACGGGAAAAGCAACAAAAGCTGTAAAAGAGAACAGCCGGCTACTTTTGCCGGCTGTTCTGCGTTCAAGGAGTTTGTAGTTCATCTTCCTACTTCTTTAGCGGCTCCTCATGGGCCGCTACTCACACAGCTCACAGCTAGCCGCGCCAGCGGCGTATCTGCGCAATTAGTTAAATCCGTTAAATCTGCGGTCTATGGCGGCCAAACCCGAAATACAAGAGCAAATCAATCGCCTTCCGCACCAGCCCGGCGTGTATCGATACTACGATGACGAAGGCATCATCTACGTGGGCAAGGCCGTAGACTTGCGCAAGCGTGTGAGCAGCTACTTCACCAAGCAAGACCACAACAAGAAGACTCAGCAGCTAGTCAGAAATATCCAGCGCATCGAGTTTACTATAGTCAACTCGGAGTCGGATGCTTTTTTGCTGGAGAACAATCTCATCAAGCAGTACCAGCCCAAGTATAACATTCTGCTCAAGGATGGCAAGACCTACCCCTATCTGCTGCTGACCAAGGAGCGTTTTCCGCGTCTCATCCCCACGCGCAACAAGCAGCCCGACGATGGCCAGTATTTTGGCCCCTACGCCCACCAGGGCGCGCTCAACGTGCTACTGGAGCTAATCAGGGCCTTGTACCCGCTCCGCACCTGCAACTACAACCTGAGCCCCGAAAACTTGGCTGCCGGCAAGTTTAAGGTGTGCCTAGAGTACCACATCGGCAACTGTAAAGGCCCCTGCGAGGGCAAGGAAGATGAAGCCACCTACAACCAGTACATTCAGCAAATCCGTCAGATTCTGAATGGCGACTTGCGCTTGCCCAAGCAATACTTCCGCGAGCGGATGATGGCCGCCGCCCAGGATATGCAATACGAGCTGGCTCACCAGTTCAAGCAGAAGCTAGATAAGCTCGACGAGTTCCAGGCCAAGAGCACCATCGTAAATGCCTCGCTGACCAACATCGATGTATTCAGCATCGCTTCGAATGAGAAGGCGGCCTTTGTCAACTACTTCAAAGTGATGAACGGCAGCATCATTCTCACCCAAAACCTGGAGCTGACAAAAAAGCTAGATGAGAGCGACAGCGAGATTCTGGCTCCTCTAATTATGCAGCTGCGGCAGGAGTATGAGAGCGAAGCCAAAGAAATTCTGACTAACATGGCGGTGGGCGACCTGCCCTTACCCGGCGTGGCTATCACCCAGCCACAAATTGGCGACAAGCGCAAGCTGCTGGAACTGAGCATCAAGAATGTGCTTTACCTACGCAAGGAAAAAGAAAGCATGAACGAAAAGAGCAAGGATGTGAACGAGGTCCGCATCATGGAGCAAATCAAAAAAGACTTGCGCCTGACCGAACTCCCCAAGCACATCGAATGCTTCGACAACTCTAACTTCCAGGGCGACAACCCAGTGTCGGCGATGGTGTGTTTTCGTAATGCCAAACCCAGCAAGAAGGATTATCGTCATTACCACGTCAAAACGGTGGTCGGCCCCAATGACTTCGACACCATGTATGAGGTCGTTACGCGCCGCTACCGTCGTCTCACAGAGGAAGGGGCAAGCTTACCCCAACTCGTTATTGTCGACGGCGGCAAGGGCCAACTAAGCATGGCTGTCAAGGCTATAAAAGACCTCAACCTGTGGGGCCAGATGGCGATTATCGGCATCGCCAAGCGCTTGGAGGAGATATACGTCCCCAACGACCCGCTTCCCCTTTACATCGATAAAAAGAGCGAGACCTTACGCCTCTTCCAGCGCATGCGCGACGAGGTCCACCGCTTTGGCATCACCTTTCACCGCAAAACCCGCGACGACGCCACCCTAAAAACCGAGCTTACGGATGTGAAAGGGCTTGGCCCCGTCACCGCCGATAAGCTCCTCAACAAGTTTAAGTCCGTCAAAAAAATCAAAGAGCTCACCCAATCGCAGCTCGAAGCCGAAATAGGCAAAGCCAAGGCTAAGGTGCTGCTCAACTACTTCGAGCAACAGGAAGCTACTCAGTAGCCTCAAAGCAGCTAAAAACTTGCTCAGCAAGTCAGTACACAGTCAAAACAAAAGCCCCGCCCAACGATGTTGGACGGGGCTTTTTAGTGTCATCTTTGAAATTCGCTAAGATTCGCGATTTAGAAGCTCCACAGGTTGTATTCGTATTCTACAAGGTCAGCAGCAGTTTGCTGAGAAGCCAATAGGCCTTCGCGCTCACCACCGTATTGGCTAGCCAAGTCATCACCAGCCGGGTTAGAAACTTTGGTGATATACGAGTTGAACAACCACAGTTCAAATGCATCGGCCAAGTTCTTGTGTTGGGCATCGTTCTGCGCATTGAACCAGATGGCTGTCTGCGGATTGTTGCGGAACACTTTCACCAAGTCAGAATACTTGAAGGTAGCGATGTTCTTTTCCAGACCTGAAGCATTTTGCGAAAGCGTAGAAGGCAGCTTTAGCGAAATGGTCTTAATCTGGTGATACATCCGCGAGCGCTTCTTGTCGAATATCATCTCCTCTGACAGCTCCATTTGGTAGATGTCTTTGTAGCGATACGGAGCCGAAGTAGCGGGGGGTGGAGGAGCGGGAGCAGCGGCTACCGAAGAAATAGGTACCGTTTTATAAACGATTTTACCATTCTTCTTAACTGGTTTACCACTAGCGTCCGTAACCATTACACGCTTGGTAGCAGGCTTCGGCTTAGCAGCCGCAATTGGCATTCCCCAATCATCCACTGCTTTCTTGGCAGCAGGCTTTTTGGTTGAAGAAGCGGCAGGCGCACCCCAATCACCACCGTCATCAGTTGCACTGATAGGAGCTTCGAGCGGATACGACATGTTAGCCAGCACCTCCTTCGCATTGAAGGTAGAGGTTACTGAGTCGTTTTTATACGCTTGCAGCTCACCCCGATTTACCGCTTCAATAATGACTTTGCTGATTTCTTTCCCATCCGAAAACATGGGTTTGTTTTGCTTTTCGCGCAAGTCAATGGCCCGCCAGATAGTCTTGCGGAACATTTGGTCGGATACCGGAATAGCCCGAACTGCACCCGTAGTAGTGGTAGCAGCGGCAGTCTCCTGTGCGTGGGCAGCTACCGACACTGTAAGGGCCGTGAGTGCCAAGGGCATTACTTTGAAATAGCGAGTCATAATTGTAGAACGGATAGCTTAAAAATTTATTGCAGCGGGATGTTGAAGGCACGCGTCATGTTCACGTCTTCAACCTGGCCTTGGAAGTTGTTGCGCTGAACGCCTTTCACTTCGATATACAAACGGTCGCCTTCACGATAAGCGTTCACCATGTCGCTCATATCACCTTGTGGGCCGTTAACCGTCTTCATGAGTACCGGCTTCTTGCCACGGGCAAGTACAGCTGAGAAACCAGACACACGGTAGCGAGCATCTTCAGGCAAGAAGGTCAAGAAACCGGGGTCGGGAATAGCTTTGAGGGTGATGGTGCGGATAGCAGAACCAGGAGTACCCTGTTTTTCGTTCGCTTCTTGGCCACCAGCGAAGCATTTAATAGTGGGGTTTGGAATCGGGCGAACTTTAAAGACTTGCGAACCGATAGCGTTGCCACCGCTGCTTACATTCAGGGTTACTTCGCGAGCATTCGGCACCAGTGTTACTTCGCCTTTTTGACCCGAGATTACCGAAGCACCCGAGGCTGAGAAGCTAGGCTGATACTGAGCACCAAGAGCTGGCACTTGTACGCTCAGCTTGTTACCGCACTTGTAGTACAGCGCCTGTACCGAAGCCGACTGAATCTGCATTACCGGCTTGGTAACGGTGTAAGGCACCGTTACTTTGAAGGTAGTGTCGCGACCACCTTGGTTGATACGAATAGTGCCAGTCCACGAAGACTTAGCATTACCCGCTTGGTCGAAGTTACCCGGGCGAGCCGTAAACTCAACTATACCGTGGTTGGTCTTAGGGTCAACGGTCAGGGGGCTGCCGTTGTATGTCATGTTCTGCTTCAAGCCGCTGGCAGCTGCCGTCATGAACAGTTCCGCTTTGTATTTGGTCCCTGCTGCTACAGTGTTCGATTCTGCCGAAGCAAATGCGCCCAGCTTATCGAATACTACGATTTTAGCACCTACCTTTTCTGCTTGCTTCTGTAGGGCATCAGCTTGGTATTTCAACACTTCGGTTTCCTTCTGGCTTAGTACTGCCAAAGCAGCTACCAGCGGGGTATTCTCGAAGTTGAACTCAGCAAAATTCTTGTTCTTTTGCTCGGGTTCCGTTACACGCGGGTCAACTTTTGGGTCGAGGGCCAGCGGCTGGGCTTCCGGAACAAACTTCTGGATGTACGAAGCGTAATCGTTAAGATTCTTTTGCAGACCGTATGCTTCACCCTTGTGGTTGGCACCGAGCATCGGAATGGCGACCTTGTCTTCGGCGCTCATATTCTTGTACTCGTTTTTGCCCTTACCATTTTCGGTGGCATTCAGCAGCTTTGTACGTACACCAGACAAGTACTCAATTACTTTCTTGGTTTCCGTGCGAATTTCTTCGCTTTGCTTCAACACAGCCACGTCAGCAGGACTATTGTGGTTTTTAGCCACTTCAGCTTCGATGCCTTTTACTGTGTTATCAGCAGCTTTATCAGTCTTACCGTTTACATCAGTAAGGCTATCGTCGATGAATTTAAATTTCAGCAGAATTGCTGAATTAACCTGGAGCGCCAGCAGAGCGGTCAGCACGAGATACATCATGCCAATCATCTTCTGCCGCGGCGTTTCTTTTCCGCCTGCCATTTGCTAGAGGTTTTACAGTGTAAAAATATACAAATTGAATAGGGGACGCAGCTTAGCTAGCGGCACCAGCACGCATAGCGTTCAGCATGTTGCCGTACACCCGGTTGAGCGAAGTGAGGTTGCCAGTAAGGTCGGCTACCTGAGCTTGCATATTCTCGGTGTCTTTGCCAGCTTGTACCATGTTCTCCATGGCTTTGCCCAGCGTACCATAGAATTGGTTCATCGACTTCAGGTGCGTGTTAGCATCCTGCAATTCCATTTCGTACACTGCATTCAGCGCGCCCAGGTTTTTGGTCACGTTCTGCACTTGCAGGTGGTATTCTTTAGCATCGCCGGTGGCGTTCGACATAGCCGAAACAGCTTCTACCGTGTTAGCATACGACTCGTTGATGCGCTCCAGCGACTGGGCAGCAGTACGTACACGCTTGGTGTATTCGTCGGTTACGTTGGTAGCTTCGCCGAGCTGGCCCAGCTGAGCGGTAGTAGCGCTGAGGCGGTTCAGGCCTTGGCCCAGGTTGGTGAGGGCTTCGGGCGTAACGTTGGCATTTTTCAGCATATCGTCCAGCTTGCCGGTCAGGCCGTTCGGAGCAGGAGTCTTGTCACGGAAGCGGTTGTCGTTGGTCGAGGGGTCGTAGCCTTCGCTCAACTCAGGGTAAACCAGCGCCCAGTCGGTTTCAGCCTGGTGAGGCTGGAAAGCACTTAAGAAAAAGATGACGGCCTCTGTGCCCAGACCTACCATCAGCATAACGTCGGCACCTTTCCAGTGCAGAATTTTGAATAGAGCACCAATGATAACTACTGCAGCACCAATGCCATAGACTTTGGGCATTACATCGTCGTACAGGAAATTCTTCTTGACAGCCATCTTGAGTTAAATGTACTTAGGGTTTGTGAGAGGGTTTTGAATTGGGCTACTGAAGATTGTTAGCGGTTGAGGCCGCGGTTGGTGCCCATGCCAATCTGAATCATGGAGCAACGGAATCCGATATAAGAACGAGCGGAATCTTGGTATTCGAAATTGCGGGTGCCAGTTTCGAGGAAGTACTGAATGTCTTTCCACGAGCCACCACGCACTACTTTGCGGGGTTCGTTGTCGTCGGGGTTGGTTGGGTTCAAGTCCCACACAATCGGCACTGACGCTTCCATGTAAGCATCATCGCACCACTCCGACACGTTGCCGGCCATGTCATACAGGCCAAAGTCATTGGGGAAGTACGAGCCTACTTCCGAGGTGTAAGCAAAGCCATCGGCAGCATAGTCGCCACGGCCGGGCTTGAAGTTAGCGAGCATGCAACCACGGGTGTTACGAACGTAAGGACCACCCCAAGGGAAGGTAACACCTTCACGGCCACCGCGAGCGGCATATTCCCACTCTGCCTCGGAGGGCAGACGGAAGTTGGGCAGTGGTGCCTCACCCGACTCTTCGTTGACGCTGTTTTTGAGTTTGCTGCGCCAGTTGCAGAAATACTTTGCCGCAAACCAGTCAACGCCTACTACTGGGTAGTCGTCGAATGCGGGGTGCGAATAATAGTATTCCAGCAGGGGGTCACCCATGTGGTAGGTAAAGTCACGCACCCACACCGTAGTGTCAGGGTATAGCTCCGTTTTGATATAGTCTTCGCCCAAGGCCTCTACTGAGTCCTGCATGATGGCGTTCACAAACTGACGGTATTCGTTGTTCGTAATTTCGGTTTCATCCATGTAAAAGCCGGCGATGGTCACCTGCTTGTTCATGTTTACCATCGAAGCCGAGATATCTTGGTCGGTCTGGCCCATGTGGAACGTACCACCGGGGCAAGGAACCATGCCGAAGGGAACATCCTGAGGATTGAATATCGGCCGGTCTTCCGCGCCTACCAGGTCACCCTGATAGTTCTTCGTAAAACACCCCCCCATAAGCAACCCAGAAAGGGCCAGGAGAGGCAGGGCTAAAAACTTTTTCATAATAGAGAGAAGACTAATTGTATATCCGGGAGTTAGCAGCGCGCATTTTATTGATTGGCAAATCTACACTATTTCAAGTCGCCTTGCAATATCGACCGGACAGACTAGGGGACTTATTTGTTCCACAAATTAACAAAAGTGCCCTAGCGATACCGAAATAAGCCTTTCTTACGCGAAGATTATTTCTTCGTGAAGTTTTCTTAGCTGTATATCCCTACTTTTAAAATAGGATTAAAAGCTGTAGCGAGGGGTCCGAATCGCCGGACGCATAATTGGGCCAACCTTAGGTAGGCGTAACGACAGGTAGATTTCGTGCGAGCTGAAAGCAAGCGCATCTTGGTTGAAGGCAACGAAATCGAAGGCGTAACCGATGCGGTACCGGTTGTCGGAACCGAAGCCGTAGCCAAGCAAACAAGCACAGGATTCCTGATGACGATAATTGACGCCAGCCCAAAACTGGTCGTTGAACGTGGCACGGATACCACCCTCGTAAGAGTAGTTTTTCTCGTTGTTGTACTTGCTTGTGGCGTCGTAGCGGCCTGGCAGTACTGCTTTTACGAGTACATTTGGCGTGATGGTAACGCTAGAGGATGCCTCAATATTGTAACCCGCCGTGAAATAGGCGTGGTTTTCGCCCAGCGACCGCGAAGTGTTCTGGTAGCCGACGATAGTACCACTAGCATTGTAGATAGCACTTTGCAGCGTGTAGTTGCTCCGGAAGAGGTTGTTGGCGCTTAGGCCAGCGTAGAACTTCGGCGACTCGTACCAAATACCAGCGCCCGCGTCGAACTTCTGGTCCGAGCCATTGGCGGGCACGTAGGGGTCATTCTTATCAATAGAGTTGTAGACGCCCTTACTAACGTACGTCCAAGTGCCCTGGATACCGATACCCAGTTTGCCACTGCCCAGGTTGATGTGCTGCGAGTACGAAAGAGCCGCATTAGTGGCTTTCGACTCGGCAATCTGGTCGTAATAGACTACTGCGCCGATACCAGCATTAAGGGCGCGAATCGGCACTGAAGCCGAAATCATGCCGGTGCGGGGTGAGCCATTGGCATCTCCTTGGGTGTTACCCAGGTTCAGATACTGATAGCGGCCAAGTAGGGTAACTTCAGTTTGGCCCTTAATACCGGCGTAAGCCGGATTGAGGTACATACCGTTGAAGCCGTAGTGCGTGAACTGCGGCTGTTGCTGTGCCGATGCGGTGCCGGCAGCTGCCAACAGCAGCAAGGGAGCAAGTACAATTCCCTTCATATGAGGTGCAAGAAAGAATTGAGAAGATAAGGCAAGCAGGAGAAAACCTAAAAATAGGACGTAACCTGCTTCCAAATGTAAGAACCAAACAGGTGCAACACGAAGTTGCACCTAGTATTTAGCCTTTTTTTCCTTTCTTAAGTACCTGCTCAGGTTCTTTCTTAGCTAGCTCACTTGGCCTTATCGGCCCCTACGCCGGATGCCAATGCATGCTGGCGAATGTAGGCTTCGATAGCACCTGTCATAGACGGTGCATTGGGCATAGGTGCCTCAATATCAAGAATGAGGCCGGCGTCCCGTACAGCTTTGGCTGTGGTAGGACCAAAAGCCGCAATACGGGTGCCATCCTGCACGAAGTCGGGAAAGTTAACAAATAGTGAACTGATTCCGGACGGGCTAAAAAAAGCTAAACAATCGTATTTCACATCCGACAAATCGGACAGGTCACTGGCTACCGTACGGTAAATCACGGCCTCCGTGAACTTGAGATTGTTGGCCCGCATAAATTCTGGCAGGTCGTCCTTCCGGATGTCGGAGCAAGGATACAAGAACTTCTCGCCCTTGTGCTTTTTGATGACATCGAACAGGTCGGCTGCCGTACGCAGGCCTACAAACAGCTTGCGCTTGCGAAGCACAATGTACTTCTGCAAATAGTTGGCCGTCTGGTCAGAGATGCAGAAATACTTCATCTCAGCCGGCATTTCCAACTTGGCTTCCTGGCAAATGCGGAAGAAGTGGTCAACGGCGTTGCGGCTGGTGAAAATGACAGCGGAATACTCCAGGATATTGATTTTCTCCTTGCGGAATTCCTTATACGGAACTCCTTGCACATCAATGAACTCCCGAAAATCGACCCGAATGCCGTACTTCTCGGCCAGTGGCGAGTAGGGCGACACATCGGTGGCGGGTTTGGGCTGGGTAACCAGAATGCTGCGAATGGGCTGGGCGTGCCGGTTCGAACCCGGCTGTGCTGCGCTCTCGGCCATAAAGAAAGATAGGGGTAACGCTAGGACGATAGACTAAGTAGGCTGGGTCGCCACCTCTTAAAGAGGAGACGTAAAGACAATGAGCTTAAGTAATACCGCTAGGGGCAGTATTTCGGTAGCACAAAGGTACGCGAACAAATGAAGATTAAGCAGTGAGGCACGCTGATGCAACGTATGGGCCACCCGCAGCACCGTAACGGTGAGCATAATCAGCACAAATCCGTTGGCTAAACCAACAACGGGTGGCCAGTATGCGTTCAGGCTGAGAAACAGGAACAAGGCCACTGGTACCAGCAGCCCAACCACCAGCGTGGTGCGCAAAAACTCGCGGTAATGCACCGTAGCCAGCGGGCGCAGGTCGAAAATATAACTTAGGCCTTCTATCAGCACAAGCTTGCCGATGATGAAGCCAATGATGAGTCCCGTGTAAAGACCAATCTTGGAAAGGGTGGCCGACTCAGGTACTTTGAGTAGTTGGTTGACTAACGGCAAACTGCTAAAATCAGTATGCAATGCTGTGAGCAGCAGCGCTAATGATAAAGCAAATAGTAGCACCAGCACCAGATTGAGCAAGGTGAAGGCCGGCCGGAGCAAGAAAGCATCTGGGTTGCCGGAAGCCCCGAATACATCGCCAACCTGCAACACGCTGGCCAAACCGGCTGGATAGGCACTGCGCACTGTTCCGTATAGCAACCCTACCAGCAGCAAGCCCAGCAGAAGCGACTGGCTTTGGAAGGTGCCCAGCTGCAAGCGGGCCGGCGTGGGCATGGCCACCACGCGCTCGGAGTGGGCGGCCTCTTTATCGGCGGGCTCGGCCGCAGCCGCCACTACCGTAAAGGAGCCCAATGCCGGGTAACCTTCGGGCTGCCACACGGCCAGCAGGTGCGCGGCATTCGACTGGCGTGGCAACCCTTTGGCCAGGTCGACAATATATGGGCCAGCAGTGGCAACTCTGAATAAAAGCTTGTTATCTATAAAAAGGCTTAGGCCGGGTTGGGCTGCAAACGAGATTTGTAGCGGTTGGCCGGCCCGTAGGCGCACCCACTGGTAGTAGGCGTGCGCCGGGGCGTGGTAGCCAGGCAAATACAAAATGAGCCGGTTGCGAGCCGCATCGTGCAGCAGCCAGTTATCGGCGGCTAGGCCGGGCGTGGGTGCGGGTGGCAGTGGGCGGTACTCAGCCGCGTGGCTTGCCAGTGCCGAGCCCAGGCAGACTAAACAGCCAACCAACCAGTTGGTGAATAACCTTAGAAAACGGGCACGCAAGCTACTCACTATTACGAAGATGCTACTTGCCGCCGGGCCATCCGGCTTTGGTACACACCCAGAAAAATGCTGAGCAGTACCCCAAAAGCCACCAGCACCCCAATCAGCACCAAATTGCCCAGGTGAGCAAAGTTGATGACAAACAGAATCACGACCGAATTGAGCAGGCCCAGCAGCAGTACGGTGCTGATTTGGGAGAAGCCCAGAGCCATGATACGGTGGTGAATGTGATTTTTGTCGGGAATGAAGGGCGACTTGCCGGCCAGCATCCGCAGGGTAAACACTCGTAGCGTATCGAAGAGCGGCACGAACAAAATGCCCAGCGTGATGGCCGGAGCCATGTTGCCGAAGGGCTGCCCGGTGCTATTGCCCATCTCAATAAACTGGATAGCCAGTATCGATACGATAAAGCCGCAGACCAACGAGCCAGTATCCCCCATGAAGATGCTGGCCTTGTGGAAGTTGTAGCGCAGAAAACCTAACATGCCACCAATCAGGCAGGTAGCCACAAAGGCGTAGTTGCTAAACGACTCGCCACCGTAGCGATAGAAGTAATAACCAAATGTGCCGCTGATAATGAGCACGATAGTACCAGCTAAGCCATCGAGGCCGTCGATGAGATTAATGGCATTGGTAATGCCCACAATGACCACGAACGTGAAGGCATAGCTAAAACCGGTGGGCAGCGTTTCGATGCCTAGCACCCCTTGAAAGCTGGTGATGCGCACATCGGCCATTATCATCACTACCCCGGTGGCTAAAAGCTGGCCCACAAATTTTTTGGCGACCGAAATCGTAACCAAGTCATCCTTCAAACCCACGAAAAACAGGATAATGCAGCCGGCTAATAGCTGCTGCACGCCATTGCCGAGCGGGGCAAAAATGGTGAGGGCTGACATAAAGCCCGCAAACACGGCCACACCGCCGAGGCGCGGCGTGAGCGACTTGTGCACAGTGCGCCCATTGGGCGTGTCGAGCAGGTTTTTGAGGTGGGCGATGAACACGATGGAGGGCACCGCGAACATGGCTACCAGCAGCGCCCACAGCGCAGCCAAACCCAGGTAGATACTAAGCGTATGATTCATAGCGCAAAAGCGACAATGAGGGAAGCTGGCAATAAGTCGCCAGCCTACCTAAGATGAGGGTCGGAACCGGCCGACTTACCCGTGTAACACGCCGGCCCGGCCATCGAGCAGCTCCAGCCGGCTGAGGTTGGCGGGCACAATGGAATCGGGAACGAACAAAAACTTGCGGTCGAAAATCTGCCGGTCGCGGTAGTAGCTCACCCAATACTGATTGGTGAGGGGAAACACGGCGGGGTCGATGAGCTCGATGGGCGTGGCCGAGTGCGGGCCGATTTCGGTAAAGTGGTAGCGAAGCGTAGAGGTACGCACGGCTTGCCCATCGGGCAGCGTGCCGTAGCCATCGGAGGCAACAATGACGGTTTCGAGCGCAAAGTCATTGTTGTTCAGCAAGAAGACCTGCCAGGTAGGCTGGCCTCCTTCGCCAGGCGTGGCACCGGAAGGGTCGGTATCAGGCACAATGGCAATCGACACGCCGACTACCGGCTCAAAGGGAATATCTTGTTTCATAATCAGCTGACGGAAAATGAGGAAACCCGCAGCAAAAGTTTAATAAGCAGATGCGTACGACTAGCTCTTGCTGCTGAGCTGCCCTTGCAAGTGAGTGAGCAGGCGCTCCTGCACGGCATCGAGGTCAATGGCTTGGCCTAGCTCGGCCTGCATTGAGGTCACGGCCTTGTCGGTGATGCCGCAGGGCACGATGTAGCCAAAGTAAGTGAGGTCGGTGTTCACGTTGAGGGCTAGGCCGTGGAGCGTAACCCAGCGGCTGCACCGCACGCCCATCGCGCAGATTTTGCGGGGGTTAGGTGCGCCTTCTTCCCAATCGAGCCACACGCCGGTGAGGCCCGCGATGCGGCCGGCCTGCAAGCCATACTCGGCCAGAGTTTGGATAACAGCTTCTTCCAGCGCCCGCAGGTACCAATGAATATCGGGGCGGAAGTTTTCGAGGTCGAGCAGCGGATACGCTACCAGCTGGCCGGGACCGTGGAAGGTAATATCGCCACCCCTATTAATATGATGAAACGTAGCCCCGTGCGCCGCCAGGGCCGCTTCGTCGAGCAATAAATGCTCGGGTTTGCCGCTTTTGCCCAAGGTGTAGGTGAGCGGGTGCTGGCAAAAAAGCAGGTGGTTGGGCGTAGGCTGCTGGGGCAGGCCTGCTGATTCGGCCTGGCGATTAGCTGCCTTGATGACAAGCGTTTCGGCGAGTAGGCGCTCCTGCAATTCCCAGGTCGGCACGTAGGGCACCAGCCCCAGGCGCTGCACCAGTAGCTCCTGGTTGCTGGCGGTGGTGCGCGGAGCGGCAGACGCTGCGCTTACGGGCGGGCCGGCAGGGGCCACGCAGGCCGAATAAACTTCCATAGCGTCGAGAGACTGAGGGTGGATAGGTAGCACGGGCAATAACTTTCACAAAGGTACTTCGCACCGTAGGCTTTAGCTTGCAGCCGCTGTCCAGTAGTAGTTACGGACCATTTTGCCTTTCCCAAGTTTAATGTCTTACCCCTCGCACGAGTTGGGCCGGGCCGGCGAGGCGGCGGCGGCGGCCTTCTACCAACAGGCCGGCTATACCATTTTGGCGCAGGGCTACCGCCACGGCCGCGCCGAAGTAGACCTGATAGCCCAGCGCGGCCAAGAGCTACTGGTATTTGTGGAAGTAAAAACCCGCTCGGGCAGCCAGTACGGCCCACCCGAAACCTTCGTTTCGGCCCGCAAAAAGGAGCTATTTCGCCTGGCGGCCACGCACTTGCAGGAAGAGCTAGCCTGGCGCGGCGACATCCGCTTCGACATTCTGGCCCTGACGCAGCTCAGCCAGGGCTTTCGCATCGAAGCGTTTGAGGATGCCTTTTACTAAACCACAGCGGCAGCTGGTCTACGGCGTCGGTGTAGCTGCTCCCGGCGTGGCGGGCACGGCGGGCGGCGTGGCAGGCGCCTTAGGATGGTAGCCGGGGCGGCGTTCGGCTGGCTTGCGCACAGGGGCCTTCGGGGCGGGAGGGCCGTGGCTGCCGGGGCGGCGCGGGTCGTTTTTGGTGGCGTCGGGGTCGGCATCGCCGCGCTTATCGAGGTTTTTCTCTTTGTCGTAAATCGGTGAGCCGCCGTGGCTGTATTCCCGAATCAGCTCGGGCTCAGCTACTTCGGGCTCGTAGCCACTTTCGCCGTATTGCAGCACGTAGCGGCGGTAGCCTTTGTAATCCCAGTAGTTGGTCCACTCCCCTACCCGGCGGCCGTTCTCAAAGTGGCCTATCCATTCGCGCTTGCCGTCGGCGGTGTATTTCACATAATCGCCTTCCAGCTTGCCATTTACGTAGGGCACCACTTCTTTTATCATGGTGTTGGCCCCATCGTAGTAGCTGATGTTGGCGTCGCGCGGGAAACCCATTTCGTAGTGGGTTTTGGCCGTCAGGCCGCCTTTGGCATCGTATTTTTCCCAGCGCAAGTGCTTGGTGCCCATGGCGTAGTAGCCCTGCTCAATCACTTGGTTATTCACCATGCGCTTGAAGGGGCCGTGCAGCACCTTGTCGGCGGCGGGGTCGAGCTCACCGTTGGCCGTGAAAATTTTGTGCTTCTTGGGGTTGTAGTAGTACACGGCCGGCGCCATCGCGCTAGGCTGCTGGAAGTTCTTGAGGTAATAGAAAACCGTAACTACCTGGTTTTTACCCGTACCAGTCTTGAAGTAGCCCCGCTTGATGCGCTGGCCCAGAAATATCTTTTTCTTCTTTTTGGGCTTGCGCTGGCCGGCTTTTTCTTCCTCCTTCGCCTTGCGCTCCTCTTCTTTGCTGATAACGGCCTTGCGGCCCGCAATGCTGAGCTTGGGATTTCTCTTTTTGGTGGTCGTCAGGCTATCACCGGAGGCCGACGCGCCCGGCATGGGCTCGTCGAGCTTCGAGCTAAACGACACAGTCTTGCGGGTGCAGGCCGCCACCAACAACAGCATCACCCATAATGCAGCCAACCGAGGCCCAAAGCGTAGCATAAACATCACACTAGTAAAACGTAGTCGCCAGCCCAAACGCAAATATATCCCGGTTTGGTGCCCAAGCATTTTTCAATGAATGAAGGAGTGGGTGAGCGAAGGAGTGAATAGCTCTCTTACCATTCATTCATTCTTTCACTCACTCGCTCCTTCGCTCATCGAAAGCGTGTCGCCCGCTACCAGCAGGTCCATCCGCAGGCCTCTGGCACTGAGGGGCTGGCCCTTGGCCGCGGGGTAGTTGGTAGCGGTGAGGTGGCGGGCATCGGCCACCACTACTACTTCGGTGCCAAACACTTCGGCGGGCTGGCCAGCCCGCAATATCAAGCCGGTTTCTTCGCTCAGGCCCAGGCCTAGCAAAGTGGGGTGGGCCAGCACCGCGTGCATCAGGCGCGGGTAGCGCTCGCGCTCTATGAAGTGCTGGTCAATCAATAAGTTAGGCAGCAGCCCCAACCCCGGAATCACCTCAATGCCGCCGCCCAGCAGGCTGCGCCAGCCTCGGCCAGCCACCAGCATTTGCCCACCCATCGCGGAGGCTCCAGCGCTGGTGCCAGCCAGGATAAAGCCCGCATCGGTTTGGTGGCGCTGGCGCAGGATTTCCAAAAACTGCGTGCCTAGCAACTGCTCGGTGAGGCGCTCCTGGTCACCACCGGTTATAAATACCAACGTCGCCGCCCGTAGCCGGTCTAGGGTGGCGGGCGCATCGGCTGGGGAGTACTTGTCTACTTGCAGATGGCCGACCTGCGGGCAACCAAGCTGCCTAAACACGCGGGCGTAGGCGGCATAGGTAGAATCGGGCTGGTGGGCAGTGGCAGTAGTAAGCAGCTCTATAGGAGCCGTGCGCTGCGGCAGCAAGCCCGCCAGCAAGTGCAGCGTGAGGTCATCGGCACCACCACCCAGCAGCACAGTAATACTTTGGGGTACGGGGGCGGCAGCAAGCGTAGAGGCGGGGGTCAAAGCAGCGAGAAGAGGTGATGCGAGGGCGAAGTACGCCAAAAATGCCGGGTGCGGCCGTATATGGCGGCGCTTGGCCGTAATTTTGCCGGGCGCACCTCTTTTTGCCTAGCGAAACACTCACCCCTTCCCCGACCTTCTGCTTATGACTTCGCCCGAAACTGTAGACCTTATTACGTCGCTGATTCAGGAGGGCGAATTTTTTAAGTTAAAAAAAATACTCCGTGGCTTTCAGCCCAACGAGCTGGTCGAGCTGATTGAGAACGAGGACGAGCGCGAGCAGCTCATTATTTTCCGGCTGCTGCCACTGGCGCTAGCCACGCAAGTATTTGAGTTTCTAGAATTAGAAATCCAGCGTCACTTTCTTGAGAATCTGGCTCAGGACAAAATCACTGACATCCTCAACGAGATGTCGCCCGATGACCGCACAGCCCTGCTGGAGTTCTTACCGGCCAACTTCGTGGCCGAGCTGGTGCAAAACCTTTCGGAGCCCGAGCGCCGCGTGACTTTGCAGCTGCTGGGCTACCCCGAGTACTCAGTGGGCCGCTTGATGACGCCCGACTACATCGCCATCCGCGAGAACTGGACCATCGAGCAGAGCCTCGACTACGTGCGCCAGCACGGCGGCCAGTCCGAAACCCTGAACGTGCTCTACGTGACCGATGCGCGCGGCGTGCTCATCGATGACATTCGCATTCGGGAGTTTCTCTTGGCCGCGCCTACTACACGGGTACGCGACATCATGGACCACCGATTTGTGCAACTCACTGTAGACCAAGACCAGGAGGAAGCCATCGACGTATTCAGGCGCAACGACCGCGTGGCCCTGCCCGTGGTGAGCGCCGACCAGGGCATCCTGCTCGGCATCGTGACCTTGGACGATATTCTGAGCATCAGGGAAGAAGAAGACACCGAGGATATTCAGAAATTTGGCGGCTCCGAAGCCCTTGAGGAGCCTTACCTCACTATGCCGCTTCTGCGACTGGTGCAGAAGCGCGCCGGCTGGCTGGTCGTGTTATTTTTAGGTGAATTATTGACCACCTCGGCCATGCAGCACTTCGAGGGCGAGTTAGAGAAGACGGTTATTTTATCGCTCTTCCTGCCGCTGGTTATCAGCAGCGGGGGCAATTCAGGGTCCCAAGCCACTTCGCTCATCATTCGGGCCATGGCACTAGGCGAGTTTACTCTGGGCGAATGGTGGCGGGTGCTACGCCGCGAGCTTGCCAGCGGCCTCATGCTAGGTATCATCCTCGGCTTTGTCGGCTTCGCGCGCATTGCCATCTGGCAAAGCATTGACCCTATTTATGGCCCACATTGGTTTTTAGTGGCACTCACTATCGGCGTTGCCCTGATAGGCATTGTGCTTTGGGGCAGCATTGCGGGCTCGATGCTGCCGCTGATACTGCGCCGACTGGGGCTCGACCCGGCCACCTCATCGGCCCCCTTCGTGGCCACGCTGGTCGATGTGACGGGGCTGATTATTTACTTCACCGTAGCCTTGGTGATGTTGCGCGGCACGCTGCTGTAGCGAAGCCGAGTAGGTAGGCAGTCGCCCTGGGGTTCAGCTAGTCAGGATATTATAGGCTGGGCCTTACTTTTAAGCTCCTATCCTATTCGTCATGGCTGCTTCGCCCTTTGCGGTTTTTCCTGCGTCTTCGTCTACCCGCCAGATTTGGCGTTTTGGTTTGCTATGCGGCGCATTTGTGTTGCTCTGGGTTATCGGGTCGGCTTACGGCCTTGGTACCGATAGCGCCCTCGATGCGGCACTGTGCCACCAGTTGGCCACTGCCAGCGCCTGGGGCCTACGCGCCGCCGGCTGGGTTGCCAGCACCGATGTGCTCCGGCCCAGCTTACTGCTGCTAGATGGCCAGCCCAGTGTTATTGTTGGCGCGCCGTGCGATGGGCTGGTGCTTTATGCGCTGCTGGCTGGCTTTGTGCTGGCGTATCCGGGGCCGACGCGGCGGCGGCTGTGGTTTATTCCGATGGGTATTGTGGCGCTGTGGCTGCTCAATATCATTCGCATTGTTGCGCTGGCCCTCAATCATCAGTACTCGCCCGAAACCTTCGAGTTTGACCATCATTACGCCTTTAATGCTGTAGCCTATGCGGCACTGGGCGGCCTCTGGCTGCTCTGGACGCGCCAGACGGCCACTAACAGCGCCCAAGCCCACTGGCCTGCGGATGTGTCGCCGTCGGTTGTTGCCGCTACCCAGCGCCCCTGGCTGACGGCCCAGGCAGTGACGGGGGCAGCGCTACTGCTGCTTTTAGCGCTGATTAGTATTTATCAGAACCAGGCAACGGCCGCGCTGGGCGCAGGATGGGCGGCTCTGCTGGCCAATGGTCCCGCCTGGCTGCACCGCCTGCCCGGTGCCACGGCCGGCAATGGCGATGTACCGGAGGGTGTCAGCCACTTGGCGCTGCCAGTGGGTGCGGCCTACCTTGGGCTTTTTATGGGCTTAGCCTTGCTAGGTATGCACTTGCTGCTGCCGAGCCGTAGCTGGCAGATGGTGTGGCGCAGCTATGCGGCTATGGCGCTGGCCTACGCAGTGCTGCTACTAGCCGCACGCATGAGCGGCAGCCCAGAAATCTATCGCGTGGGCCGAATGGTGCTCAATTTTATGGCTTCGCTGCTGCCAGTGGCGGGGTTGCTGGTGCTGCTGTGGCGACCACTACCGGTGGCGGCCACCACAAGCTTACCCACGGGCAAATAGCGGCGCTATTCCGGCCGGCGGCGGTTGGCTTTTTTGTCGCTTTGGCGCTTTTTTCCTTCTAGGCGCTGGCGCACGGCCCCGGCGCTGGGCCGGGTAGCGCGGCGCGGTTTGGGGCGGCGCACGCTTTTTTGCAGCAGCTCGTAGAAGCGGGCCAGGGCTATCTCCTTGTTGCGCAGTTGGCTGCGGTCGTCCTGCGCCACCACGAGCAGGTAGCCTTCGAGGGTGAGCTGGTTGGCCAATTTTTCCAGCAGCAACTGCTTTTGCACCTCGCTGATTACCTGCGAAGCGGGCAAGTTCCAGCGCAGCTCTACCCGGCTTTCCACCTTGTTCACATTCTGCCCACCGGGGCCGCTGGCGCGGCTGGTCTGGTACACGATTTCGGGCAGAAAAGCAGTGGCGGGCGGCAACATGACGTATGAGTTTTAAAAGGCTTGAGTTGAATGTTGAAGAGCTTCGAAATGCCAACTCACAGCTTTATAACTCATAATCTTTAACTCATACCTATTTTTCCAACAGCATAGCGCCGTAGGAGTAGCCGCCACCGAACACCGTCACAATCACCTTGTCGCCGCTCTTGAGCGTGTCCCACACCTCGGCCAGACCGATAGCCGAGCCGGCACAGCCAGTATTGCCCAGGCGGTCGATATTGTTGACGGCGCGAGCGGGGTCGAGGCCGAG